>JBEKCV010000011.1:0-73438 GCA_050014695.1 Thermodesulfovibrionales bacterium | reverse complement strand
GCACGCCGGCATTGCAGGGGTTCTTGATGTTCAGATCACACGCCTCAATGACGTAATTGAAGAACGCCTTCAGCTGAGCGTAGCGAAGGTGGCGCGTGGACCTGCTCAGAGCTTCGGCGCATTCCTCGAGGAACTTGCCGATATCATCGGCCGCGATGGAGACCACCTCACGCAGAGAGAATCTTGCTTTAAAGCGTTCTAGGAACTTTCCGTAGCTCTTTATGGTGCTTTTCTTGACGGTAACATGCTGATGCTTCTTAAAGAGTTCTATGGCTTCTTGAATAGTCATGCTGATACCTCCTAACGTGTTGTTAACTTTTGGCTTTTGCCAGGGTCTGCATACTATCATTGTATGGTACAATCCTAGCAGAGACAGCAGACGTGGGAACGGAGAACCGATAAGATCATGAACTCGCCGGTCAAGCTAAGCGAAATCATAGACGCGATCGAACTTCAGAGCGACGAAATGGCTGCGTACCTCAATAGAAGAACTGGTGAGATAATTACCATTTCTGACGAAGAGGTCCGTGCAGCTGAAGAAGGGGACCCGTTGGAGGATTATCCCGAGTGGCAACGGGACAATATAAGCATCGCCGGAGATTTCTTAAAGAATGAGGATGACTACCTCGCCTTGCCCACCAAGTATGACCTTAACGAATATCAAATAATGGAAGAGTTTGTTCTTTCTCTTAAGGACAGAAGGGCGTCAGAACTACTATATACTTCCATAAAGGGAAAAGGAGCTTTTCGGAGATTCAAGGATACGTTGCATAGGCTTCAGTTGGCAGAGGAGTGGTACACGTACAGGGATGCGGCATTACGCCAAGTAGCCATAGACTGGTGTGAGTCGAATCAAGTCCAATTTAGAGAATAACGGCTTCTCGGAACCTATCAGGACAATTTAGAAGTCTGATGTACCTGAAAGTGTTGTGCAGCGATGAAAATGCTCGCCTGCTTCTTTTGGGTTAGCCGTCAATGAAGGTTACTTTTGGCATTTCACACAGGCGGAAATTGTATCCCGATCCCACCCGCACAATAACGATTAGGGCGCTGCATGGCAAGATCACAAAGTTACGGGACGAAATCCTCGGTCATGAAAAAACGATGCTTGTGTGAAGTACTGTGAGAAGTTTGCGCCAACTGGGTAGCTTGTTTTAACGACTTCTAGTGAACGCCTCAAAAGGACGACAGACAGGGCTTTGAGATTTGAGGAAAGGCAGCCTTCTGATTTTCCGAGAGAAGTTTTGTTGAGCGTAACACCCCATAATATTATATCGTTTAAATACAATGGGTTAAGGAGTGGCTCCTCGGGCGTAACGCTCAGCAAAACTTTCTAGGGTATAATTTCGGGTTCTTAATGATCCCGACTCAGATAAATAATCCTAAACCAAGTTATTGTTTATTAAGGATAAATAGCATAATTGCCGTCTATCATCCCCTGATTTTTGTCAGCTTTTATTGACATCGTATTAGATGTAACGTTTGCTATATGATACTTATCTTGGCAAAAAGTGAGGCAATAGTGTTTCTCATCGTTCCGGCAATTTCCGACAGTGATTCAAGAATATTCAGGACGCACCAAGAACCGAAAGAGATAAAATACAATGCAAAGTTAAACACTCACTGCTACGTTCTTCATCCAGTACTCAACACACCTCGGCTTCATCCGTCGGTGTGTAGTACAGCCCGCTAACAAACGTTTCCGCGATGAGAAGTCCGATAATAAGTGCTCACAGAACTCCGCAAAAGTTGTGGTTTGTGATAACTGCGTGGTACGCCCCGTAACATGATTAATCCTCCATGCCAGCGACGAGACCATTCGTCACGACGACGCTAAAAGCTAAACTTTTCGCAACGAGAGTTACTGGTGCAAACATTCATCATCAGCGAACAAACAGAAGAAGAGGCTAACGCGATGGGCTGGGCCTGGAAAATGGGAAAGGATTGTCACCATATCCATGTAGTCCTTTCCCCCATGCAATCGCAGTTGGAACATCCCCGCAATCTCGGTAGCAACTTATCCGCCTATACGCTCTTATACAGTTCCGCCGCGGACACAACGGTCATCCATTTCTCTGATTTCAGCCTCCTTTTCACAAAATCATATCTGTATAAGTCATATTTCAAAAGGATCCGGTTCTAAATGAGGAGCTTCATCGAGATTAAGCTATCATCCTTCCTCATGTTTTTCAAATTCCATAATTATGCCAACATGCCGAATATAATCATCTAACGTTTTAATCGCAGAGAAATCTGCCTTCCTCCCAAACGTTTCTAAACGTCGCGTAGTCACCACTTGCAATTGATCAAGGTCATCGTTTATTACTCTGTATGGTCCCAATTCATCGCCAAACTTATCTGATGGACGAAGTCTTTCGGCTGGTAACGATAGTGTTGTAGCCACTAATTGCCATAGTTCCAACACTGCATTCTTGGACAAACCGGAGTTCGAATAATATCGCACATAGATATCATCTAAAGATAGAACTTCACGAGAAGAAAACAAAGCTTTTTTCCTATATCTTGAATGGATCAACGAAAATAGACTGACCCCTCCACCGATAAGAAGTATCATTATGAGCGCCCATTTTTTTGTATCTGCAAAGTTCAGACTTGATAAAATTAGAGCACCACCAAGCGCCATTAATGCTATGACATAAATCACGACACTCTGTATGGTGATGGATTTCATAAATAAAATTCAATCAGTATGCGCAACTATAGCCCAAACATGCTCCGGTACAGTGCGCTTCTATTCCGGCCAAATATAAACCATAGCTAATCCATATTGGAGAGACAACTCTTCCAACGGTACGAGCAACATTCCCAACACCAGAACCAAGGGATATAGCACTTGGAACTGTCGTGAGAGGTCCAGAGCCTAATGCTGCCGGCTGTCCTATCCAGCTCTTTGGGAAAGTACCTCCCAAAGCTGTCAGAAGACCTTTCCCTAAATTGTTAAGTGGATCATTTTTTTGAATACAATTTGACAAGCACGTCAGAAAATCCTGATTACAACACTTTGCCTGTAAGCCTGAAGGATCAACCCGATTGATCGCATTATTTCCAACGTAACTATATAGATTTATTCCACCCTTGAAGCCAATTGGATCTGCGCTGATATACCTCCCTGTCTTGGGCTCATAATCTCTGTAATAGTTATAGTGCAGTCCCGTCTCAGCATCGAAGTACTGCCCGGGAAATCTAAAATTCAAGTTTGCAGTACCAGTGATGTTTGCGGAATCACCAAAAGGTCTTGCCGCTATCTCCCAAACTTTCGTCCCATTTGCACTTGTCATCATTAGAGGCGTGCCGAGATGGTCAGTGAGGATGTAGTTCACACCGCTTGAATCTATTTTTGCAAATGATTGAGCGTTCACGTAAACATGCTCGGCAAGCACACTGCCACTATCGCTTGTCTCTGCAATCAGTTGGCCGTTCTGGTCGAAATGAAAAACCGTGGTTACACCTGAAACGGTTTTTGTTGTTCTCTGTCCTTTGGCATTATAAACATACTCGCCGAGTGTTGAGCTTGCTTCAGCAGCTGTGATTAGGCGTTGATTTTGATTGTAAATGTAACTCCTTGTGTTTTCAGTCACCATATTGCCGTTGCCATCGAAGGTGAAGGTCACTGGCGCTGTCCCGGTGACCCCTGCCAATCGATTGCTATTGGGTTGGTATGAATAGACATCAGTCCCAGCGTTATCTTTCTGTGTAAGCCTGTTTCCTATGGGGTCATACGTCCAGACGAGGCTTCCCCACGGCCCTGTCCCTCCTGTCAGCCTGTTCAATGCATCGTAGGAATAGGTCTTGTTCTTCGTATTATCGAGGTTGTTAGTGATCCCGGTGATATTCGAAGTCGCATCATAGACATATGATAAGTTCTGAATACCAGCCGTAACTATCGAGGCGATGCGATATTGCTGGTCATAGGTAATAGTCAGGTTTAAGCCGTTTCCATAGGTAAGCGTATTGATATTTCCATAAGGCTCGTAAGTGATATTAGTTGCCAAGGATGTTGTTGTCGTTCCTAATGTTGTCGTAACACCATTTACCCTGCCGACCGCATCATCGCTGTAATTCACAACCTTTCCGCTTGGATAAGTAATGCTTGTAATCGACCCATTCATGTTATAGGTATAATTCGTAATATACGTAACTCCATCGATGAGCTTCGTCTCTTTGGTTACCTGCCCCTTCAGAGAATATTCATAGCTGGTGGTTCCTGATCCATCGCTCATGCCACAAAGCCTGCCTTTGCCGTTAACGCAGGTGTCATAGGTATAGACTATCCCAGGATCGCTCGGGAATGTGATGTCCGCTACCCGATTCAACGCATCGTAGCTGTAATTAATCTTTACTCCCAATGCGTCTGTCTTCGACATAATGTTGCCAGCCGGATCATGCGAGTACGTAGTGGTTCCGGTATCGGGCGAGATGACCTGGTAAACCCTTCCCATGTCGTCATATCTGTAAATGATCGCATTCTTGTTAGCGCCGGTGACCGTCGTCAGATTGTTATTTATGTCGTAAACATAGGATGTTGTGATGCTGCCCGGCTGAATGACAGCGATGAGATGGTTTAAGGCGTCATACTGATAACTGGTGCTATTCCCATTGGGGTCAATAACGGTTATTCGATTGCCGAGGCTGTCATAGGTGGTCTGCGTGTAAGTATTGTCAGGGTTTATCGTCCTTGTCAGGCGGTTCAGCGCGTCATACTGGTACGACACCGTCTTTTGCAAAACACCGCTGGGATCCTTTATGTCCTCCTTGAGCCTGTTACCTTCACTGTCATAGGTGTAATTGATGGTGTTGCCAAGACTGTCTGTTATGGTGTTCAGGTTTCCATATGGGTCATAGCTATAGTTTATGACATTGCCCTCCGGAAAAGTTATGGACTGAAGGTTGTCCGCACTCCCTCCACCGCAGCTCGTGCACCCCACAGTAGCATAGACATACTGGGTAGCTGCAGAATCTCCGGGATATTTCATCGTGAGAACTCTTCCCATTAAATCATAGGTGTATGTGGTGGTATTGCCGTTAGGATCGGTAATACTTCCGGGGTTGCCGTAACCATCAAAGTCCGCATATGTGGTCGTACCAATCAATGGCTGTGTTGTAGTTATGAGATTACCAACTGAGTCATAAGAGAAAGTGCTAACATATTGCACGTCTGTACGAGGACCGATTATCTTGGTCGTGTGGCCGTTGGCGTCGTATTCAAAGGTTGTCGTGTAGCTATATGGCGTCCCGTCTCCCAGAAGTCCCGTTTCGGTAATACTTATGTTGTTGCCTCTTGAGTCATATGTATAGGCAGTTACTTTATTCTGGCCTGGATTTACCACGCTCTTTACCGTCACTGTGAGCACGTTGCTGAAGATCGGGTCATATGTGTAGGTTGTGGTTTTCTCAATGGCTGTGTCCGCCGCTTCTTTTTTCGTTAAAAGGTTTCCTTTATTGTCGTAGGTACTTTCAACTGCGCTCTTCAGCATAAGATTGGGTGCTACTGTGGTGCCCATATTCTCCCAGTGCTCCTCCCGGGTTATTAGGCCCAAAGCGTTCCTCGTATATATGGTTTGATTGCCAAAAGTGTCTGTCACTCTCCTCGGCTTACCTTTGGGGGTGAACTGTACGACGCGGGTCTGTATGTTAAGAACGCTCCCTCCGAAATCACTAATGGTTGTAGTTATTCTGCTTTGCTGACGGGGGATAAGGTATGCGATGTCGATTATCCCGGTGCCATGGGTCTGCCTGATTACCCGCCCGGTGCTGTCATAGGTGTTTGTATAGGCCCCTGCTCCTTCTAATATGCTCGTCATCCGGTGATTGCCAACAGGGTCATTGTAACCATACGTTGAGGTCAAAAGAGGAGCACTAACGGTGACAAGATTGCCGGAACTATCTTGGGCATAGGTGACACTTCGTCCCAGGCTGTCAGAAATCTGAGCAAGCCTGCCGCCGGAGTTGTAGGAGAAAGTCACGTTTTTGCCCGTCAATGTCCCTGCTGCGTCTTTCTCTTCTATCTTTGTGAGGGCTGCTGCTGCATAGGTAAAGACAAGAGAGCTGCTATTGGGGCTTACCAATGCGGTAAGCGCGCCGGTAGAATCGTACACTTCTTGTGATCCGCTTTTATCCGTATAGATGAAGGAACCACCCGGGTTTGCTGTGAGAGTGCCTGTGTCGTCAAAAGGACTGACATAGGCATTATTTTTAAATGCAATTCTCTTTTTCGGACCGTTTTCCCTCTGGAGGTCAACAGAGCCGTCCTTATTCACATAAAGGCGCCTGTCGTAGTTGTTGGTCCAGCCGTAGCCAATCGGGTTATCATAGGTTGAGCTGCTGCTGTATACGCGCTCTATCGTGATCGGAAAGATATTCCCGATGGTCAGATCGGTTCGCCTGAATGACTCCTGGCCGGTGAAGAGATCTATCGGTTTGCCTACCAAGCCGGGATTGCTTGTGGAACAGGGTTTATCATTACATATCGCAAATCCCCTCTCGGGAATAGATATGACAAGCAAAGCTGCCAGGAATATAAGCCGAATTATGATATTTCCATAAGATTTCTTTCTTGTTAGCTGCATCTCGTATCCTCCCGGACTTTTTCGTCTCTCACAACAAACTGAAATATGTATTGCCATGTCTTCATCAAGATCAGTTCCGATCTTTCTTTTTTCATCATTTACAATCCACCGTTCCCATCTGAGAGGTATTGATCGCATTCCACTGGCGTGAAATTCATGTTCCCCCTGATCTCTATGTCCGTTCCTTCGTTAAACACTGCCCCGGTATTGGCCTTTAGCTTAGTTATCTCATCTGCTAACAGGCTGACGCCTTTGAAGGTCTTTTTCCAGGCTGACATCTGATGCCTCGGTAAGAGAAGGCGAAAAGATGAAATAGAAAGATAGGAGTAATAGGTGGATATAACTTCTTTTCAGATCATTCCCCCCCAAAAGTTCCGTCCATCAAACAAAAAAAGCCTGCCTCAGAAAGGGTTGGCTTTCAATGCATCCTTCTCCTATCTCGATCATATCCTTCCCCCGGGCACTCTTCTCATAGCAGCTAGCCTTATGCAACCCCGAGTACTTCAGGGGTAGCCTCCGAAGACGCAAAACAATTAATTTTATTTCATATAGGCTTAAAAATCAAATAAATATTTTGCTAGAATTTATTAGTCTTCTTTATAGTTCTTATGCCAGGTCCTATCCTATTGTGCCCTCTCTCGATGAATTGCGCATAAACATGCCTAGTACAATGGCGTGACCTCCCATGACAAAAAGATTCTTTTCCAATCTGTCTTTGGTATGAACGCCTGCAAACCACCAATGTAAAAAGACGACAATAATTATTACTGAAGACCATCAAGACTCTCTTGAGGAAGGGGTGAAGACGCTTAATTTAATCATTTCTTAATTCGAACAATTACTATGCCATGCGGGCTTCCCCCGATTTATAGACATGATATTATCACATTTTATGAAAAGAAAAAAACCTTTAAAAACAGGAAGGAGTAAATTATAGCATTGCTTATTGACTCTGCTCACCTTGTTATGATGCATTATGGGGTTGTACTGAAAGATCCAAAAGACAGCATGAAGCTACTCCCTTGGACACATAGAGTAATAGCAAATGCAAAATCGGTGTTTGCCGGACCTCATCGCGGCGTATCTGCAAAGCATCTTCAACGATATCTATCGGAAGTCTGCTATCGTTTTAACAGGCGATTTTGGCAAAGGAAAGCGTTTCATCGATTACTTAGAGCGTGCGTATCAACTACAACAGTGACCCGTAACGAATTGCTGGCTATACGTGGTGAGCAGAGTCAATAAGCAATTTTAGCAAATGGCTTTTTGTGATAATATGGAAGTAATGCAGATGGTAAAACATGGGAAAATTCGCAATAGCCCACAAAGAGATACACTTCGACGTTTTCCTGTACAACGCCACTTCACAGTTCGACATACTCATCAATCTCAGATACCCCAGAATAGTGAAGGTTTGGAATGGCGGGAGGTAATTGTTGCCTCGCCAAATTACTTCTAGTGCTTGTTCGTCGATACTTGAGACCGCAGTATCCGAGTTTTTTTCTTTCTGCACGAGTACTGGGATGACGAGTGTTTCGCGGCGTAATTTCTCTTTTGAGGCAGTAGAACCTTCGTCCGTTGTTTTCCTCCAAGAGAAACTAACACCGTCTCATGTATTGCGAAGCGGCAAGGCCGACAGAGTGATAGCGTTCACGCTTAGCTTATGCAGTGCGGGCTTCGGGACGAAGTCCTCAGCAGTTTCGATATCCGAATACCTGTGGAGTAGCAGGTGTATTAGAAATTTCAGATGGTGCGATGGACATATCAAGTATAGTGAGTACATCGCGCCGATGGAGTCCTCGAGATTTTGCGGACTTGGAGGGGAAGCAAACATAAAGACCCGGTTTGTTTCGGGCGTAACTTGCTCTTGAACCGTGAGAGAATTATCTTTGTCCTGATATGGAGGAACTGGAGAGATAAAAACAGTGCATCAAGAGGTACAAGGCTTTGAGAGAAGAAGACATAACACCCCTTGTTTTACAGCCTAAAGTTTTGCTGAGAGTAACAACCCCCAAATTTACTTCCTTTAAAATCAATTCGTTAAAGTGTGGCTCCCGGGGAGGGATTCGAACCCCCGACAGGGTGGTTAACAGCCACCTGCTCTGCCAACTGAGCTACCCGGGAACAAGGTATTATAAATCAAACTGAAGTTTCAGGGCAATACGGTATGGCCGAGCCAATTGCTGACGGATAGGAAAGGACTGCCACGTTTTTCACAGTTCTTTCTTATACGGCATTCACGATTCCTCTAGGCCTTTTTCTGCGCCTTCTCCATCTTAGCCCACGTATCTTTTAGTGACACGATTCGATTGAATACGAGTTTTCCGTCGGAAGAGTCAACGGGATCAACGCAGAAATAGCCCTGTCTTTCAAACTGATAGCGGTCTCCTGGTGCTGCCCTCGACAGACTCGATTCAACACGACAAGTCGTCAACCTTATCAACGAGTCCGGATTCAAATATGCCTTGAAATCTGCACCCTCCTCCATTTCACTCAGATTTGAAATTGTTAAGAGATGATCGTACAGGCGCACTTCAGCCTCCAGAGCGTGCGCAACAGAAACCCAGTGCAGGGTTGCCTTAACCTTGCGCCCATCAGGAGAGTCGCCACCTCTCGTTTGAGGATCATAGGTGCAGTGCAACTCAACCGCCTCGCCGGTTTTTTCATCCTTAACCACACCCACACAAGTTATATAATATCCGTATCGCAACCTCACTTCACGCCCGGGGGCCAGACGAAAGAATCCCTTCGGCGGATTCTCACGAAAATCTTCCTGCTCTATGTATAGAACGCGAGAGAAAAGAACCTTTCGACTTCCCATGGCGGGGTCTTCAGGATTGTTAACTGCATCCATGTCTTCCACTTTGTCTTCAGGGTAATTGTCTATGATAACCCGGAGCGGACGCAATATAGCCATAACACGGGGAGCACGCCTATTCAGGTCTTCCCGTATACAGTGCTCAAGCAAAGACACATCGACTACGCTGTCCCGCTTTGCCACTCCTATGCGTTCACAAAAGGTTCGGATAGATTCCGGTGTGTAGCCGCGTCTTCGCAATCCGGAAATAGTGGGCATCCGCGGATCATCCCACCCTGCAACATGCCCCTCCTGCACCAACTGTATGAGTTTTCGCTTGCTCAACACGGTAAAACTGAGATTGAGTCGGGCGAATTCGATCTGTTGAGGGTGGTAAATCTTCAATTCATCGAGGAACCAATCATATAAAGGGCGGTGATCCTCAAATTCAAGAGTACAAATAGAATGGGTGATTCCCTCAAGGGAATCACAGAGCCCATGGGTAAAGTCATACATCGGATAAATGCACCAGGCGTTACCTGTCCTGTGATGCTCCGCATGCAGTATTCGGTACATGACAGGATCCCTCATATTGATATTCCCCGATGTCATATCGATTTTTGCGCGAAGGGTACGCGATCCGTCCTCAAATTCCCCTTGCCGCATACGATCGAAGAGTTCCAGGTTCTCCTCAACTGACCGGTCTCGATACGGGCTATTTTTGCCGGGTTCCGTTAACGTTCCACGGTACTCCCTGATTTCCTCAGGGGTCAAGTCACAGACATACGCCTTTCCCGCTTTAATCAACTGCACGGAAAATTGGTAGAGTTGTTCGAAATAGTCCGACGCGTAAAACAGCCGATCGCCCCAGTCGAATCCGATCCACCGAACGTCCTCTTTGATCGATTCAACATACTCTGTCTCTTCTTTCGTAGGGTTCGTGTCATCAAAACGCAGATTGCAGAGGCCTTCAAATTCGGAGGCAACACCGAAATTGAGGCATATGGACTTGGCGTGCCCGATATGGAGATAGCCGTTCGGCTCGGGAGGGAACCGAGTGTGAACCCTGCCACGGTACTTATTTGCTTTGATGTCTTCCCTGATAATACCTCGAATGAAATCCGAAGGTGTTGCAAAACCGTTTGTCATATCTGAGGCTCCTTTCTCGGAGAGCTCCCTATGGCCTCTATTGCCTTCTCCAACCTTTTCAAAGTCTTCTCCCTACCGAGAATCTCAAGGACTTCAAATATCCCTGGACTCTCGGCCCCGCCCGTAACAGCAACGCGAACGGGCTGGGCAAGATGACCAAGCTTAATACCATGTCTTTCGGTTATTAACGTGAAGATTTTCTCGATCTCTGATCCCGAGAAAAGAGAAAGAGAAGCAAGACTATCTTTCAACTCGATCAAATAAGGAAGACTTTGTTCATGCAGAAATTTTGCCCTCGCTTTTTCATGGTATTCAACATCCTCAGCAATGTAATATCGCAAAGAACGCGCGAGTTCAACGAGCGTCTTTGACCGTTCTTTCTGGGTTGCTATCGCCTCTGCCAACCACACTTTGTCGAGCGCCTGCCCCTCGCGGATAATCTTTTCCTTGATCAGAAAAGGGATAACCAATCCAGCAAGCACTTCATTCGCTGAATTCACAAGATACTGACTGTTGAGCCACAACAGTTTTTCGGGGTTGAATACCGCAGATGATTTTCCGATGTTATCAAAAGAAAAGTATTTGATCAATTCTTCTCTCGTGAAAATCTCCTGGTCGCCATAGGACCATCCGAGACGGACCAGGTAGTTGACGATGGCATCCGGGAGATAACCCATATCCCTGTAATCCACAACCGAAGTCGCTCCATATCTCTTGCTCAACCTCGCCCTGTCGGAGCCGAGAATCATGGGCAGATGGGCAAACTCCGGGATTTTGTATCCCAGCGCTCTGTAGATATGGATTTGCTTTGGGGTGTTGTTCAGGTGGTCATCGCCTCGAATGACATGAGTAATTTTCATATCCACGTCGTCCACCACGACAACAAAATTATATGTTGGTGTTCCGTCAGAGCGCACGATGATGAGGTCATCAAGCTGATTGTTTTCAAACGTGACGCTTCCCTTGATGAGGTCATCAACAACCGTCTGTCCCTCCTGGGGCATCTTGAATCTGACCGCGGGCACACGGTCGACTATGGGTTCTCTAAGGTTCCGGCACCTTCCGTCATACTTCGGTGTTGCACCCTGTGCCAACGCGTCCTGCCTGCGCTGCTCCAGCTCTTCCGGAGAGCAGTAACAGTGATATGCCTTGCCTTCCTGTATAAGCTTTTCAACATAGCTTCTGTACACGTCAAACCTGTCTGTCTGCCGGTACGGGCCTTCATCCCAGTCGAGGTTGAGCCATTTCATCCCTTGGATGATCGCGTCGATATATTCATCGGTGGAACGGCTCCTGTCGGTATCTTCTATCCTTAGGATGAAGACGCCGCCCTCATGCCGCGCATAGAGCCAGTTAAAAAGTGCGGTCCTCGCACCTCCGATATGCAGATACCCTGTCGGGCTCGGCGCAAAACGAACTCGTGTCATTAACTTGTTATCCTCTCCGTTTTCATAATGTCATATTTTACCTGAAAAAAGGGGGCAATTTACAAAATACTTGGCCTGATTTCGTCAAGGGCCATTGGCCCTGGTCACCTTGCCTTTTTAAATTCACATTTCAAAAACCGCTTCGTCTCACCGGATGCCGTAAATCTCTCATCCCCTCTGAAGCCAGCAATCCAGACAATGTCATCTCCTGCAACCACTATCGGTATCGCATCTCGTTCATCTCTCGGAACCTTTTCATCTACGAAATAGTCCTGAAGTTTTTTTCTTCTCCCGAATCCCCTTGGATAAAAAAAATCACCATCTTTTCTTGAGCGAATGGTGAGCATGGTTCCGGTCTTGTCAGCATCGAACACGGCCGTCGTTCTTCCATCGCCAAAGCCATCCACTTCCGTTTCAAGGGACATTCGTATCGTGGCCTTGATCTCACTCAAAACAGCCTCACCCGGAACTGTGAAGGAGAGCGTATTTAATCTCTGAGGTATTTCGGATGTGATAACGAAAGTCGAATAATTCTTTATTACCCTCAATCCTTTTGGAAGATTCAGTCTGTCACCGGCTTTTCCCCGTTTTATCAAATCAATACTGTCTTCGATATGGTTAAAACTCATGCCCCGAAGACCCCTTGTCTCATCAATCGCCCTTCTCAGCACTCTTCTGAGGATCACCGTATCCATCGCCACCATGGGCACAAGGAATAATTCGATCCGCAAATCTGATTTCCTGCTTATCAGCTTCATGAGGGTCTTCGTGACGAGGATATCAAAGTAGTTTTCTTCCTCCCTCAGGATATCCATGGTTCGTGAAACCGTCTGCACGATATGAGGATTCATCTTTTTGATCTCGGGAACAAAGAAGAGCCTGATCCTGTTTCTAAGGTAATCGCCCTTGAGATTCGATGAGTCCATGATGGGGTTGATGCCTTGTGCATCGAGGTATCTCTCGATATCCCTTCGTTCAACCTCTATCAGCGGCCTGATAATCTTTGCCCTTACCGGCGGTATCCCCGATAGCCCCTTCGGACCCGAACCCCTGAAAAACCTCATAAAAAATGTCTCGAGCTGGTCATCAGCCGTATGGCCGAGGGCAACCTTGTCAGCCTCTATATCTGCGAAAACCTCATGAAAGATTTTATACCTCAGTTCCCTTGCCGCCTCCTGCTTATTCATGTCATGCTCTTTTGCGTATGTCCTCACATCGGCAGATCTTGTGATAAGGATGACCGCCAATCCTTCGCAGAATTTTCTGCAGAATTCTATCTCGTGAGGAGTTTCACTTGGCCTTAATCCGTGGTCCACATAAACAGCATACAGCCTCAAATCCAAGTCAGCCCTCAGCGCGTTCAGAACTGTGAGCAGACAGACAGAGTCAGGCCCTCCTGAGAGACCTGCTAAGACCGTTTCCCCGCCGGAAAGCATGGAACGCCTTGATATGGCTGATCTCACGCTATCCAGGAATCTGTGTTCTCCTGAGTCCATAGCATTAATGCGTTCTAACAAAGAGGAGAGGCAAATGAATGATTTTGATACGACCACTGGCACAACAGAACCTTTTCGAAATTTGAGGAAATACCTTCACACTCAGAAGATGAGGAGCTGTCATATCCTTGGCGCGCCGATCATACATATCTCAGCTGACTACCCTCTATCCAACTTTCAGCCCATAGTACTCGATAAGCCTCCTATCATCCTCATAGGACGTCCCCCTTGTGGTGAGATAGTTACCCGTAAGGAGAGAATCGGCCCCTGCCATAAAAACCATGGAATTGAAATCTCCGAGAGTCTGCCTCCTCCCGCCACAGACCCTGACTTCCCTCCGAGGGAGAATAAAACGGTAAAGGCTTATGATCTTTAAGGCCTCAAAGGGATGCAAGGGGTCGGCGCCTTCCATGGGTGTGCCCTTCACGGGTATTAGAAAATTTATCGGAACAGAGTCCACAGTTAAATCCCTCAGCGCAAATGCCAGAGCGATCCTGTCGTACCAGGACTCACCAAGACCGAATATCCCTCCAGAACAGAGGGATAGACCGATCGATTGTGCCGCCTCGATGGTCCTCATTTTTTCTGAATATGTATGCGTGGAACATATCTTCGGGAAAAATCGCTCTGACGTTTCAAGGTTATGGTGGTACCGCTGCAGCCCGCTGTCTTTGAGCAGAGACAATTCATCCTTGTTCAAAAGTCCGAGGGTTGCGCAGGGAAGAAGACCGATTTTCTTCACCTCCTTGAGGGCAGATGCTATTTCCCTGAGTTCTTCGCTTCTAACCTTTCTTCCGCTCGTAACGATGCAAAAGCGTTTTACACCGGCCCCCTTTGCTTCCTCCGCCTTTTTCACTACTACGTCAGTTTTGACAAGGGGATGCGCGGAAATATCCGCTTTACTCTTGGACGACTGAGAACAATACGAGCAGTCCTCGGCGCATCCGCCAGATTTGGCGCTTATGATGGAGCAGAGATCCACGCCTTTTCCCCTGAATTTTTCCCGTATCTCACCGGCGGCGGAAAAGAGACGGAAAAGTTCAACACCATCGACGGATGCGAGGAAAAATGCGTCTTCCTCGGAAAGGACTTCTCCGGCGAATACTTTTTCAGCAAGTCGCGTTATCATCGGTTTCGTCGGAGCAACTCGGCAATTTTGGTCGTGTCAGAGATCCCCGTTATCTCAACAGACCCGATTCCCTCAGGAAGGATAAACTTCACCTCGCCGGCCACTGCCTTTTTATCACGCTGCATCGACGAGAGAACTTTATCAATATCAGTGCCAGAAGGCATCTCTGTCGGTAGCCCGTAAGCGCTGATAAGGGCACATATTCTTTCTGCC
The DNA here is from genome assembly GCA_050014695.1 of Thermodesulfovibrionales bacterium. Lineage (GTDB taxonomy): Bacteria > Nitrospirota > Thermodesulfovibrionia > Thermodesulfovibrionales > UBA9159 > UBA9159. The sequence goes on along the minus strand of JBEKCV010000011.1, from coordinate 58,640 downwards.
TCTTCCTCTCCCATCATACCGAGCGATGACGCAAGCCTTGCCTCAAGGCACATCCCAACAGCCACCGCCTCTCCGTGAAGATAGGTTGTGTAACCGGTCGCAGTCTCGATGGCATGGCCAACGGTGTGGCCGTAATTCAAGATCGCCCTCAGCCCTTTCTCCCGCTCATCCTTCGAAACAACCGCTGCCTTTATTTCACAGGAACGCGTTATGATCTGTTTCAGTGCATCTCTTTCTCGGTTCAGGATCATCTCTCTGTTGTCCTCAAGAAATCGAAAAAATGCTCCATCCCATATCACGCCATATTTGATAACCTCGGCAATCCCTGCGAGAAGTTCACGCCGGGGCAACGTCATGAGCGTGTTTACATCACCCCATACAAGGATCGGCTGATAAAAAGTGCCGATCATGTTCTTAGCGAGCGGATGATTGACCCCGGTCTTTCCGCCGACGGAACTGTCGACTTGGGCGAGGAGGGTTGTCGGCACCTGAATAAAGGAAACCCCTCTCATATAAGTTGAGGCAACGAAACCCGCTATGTCACCAACAACCCCTCCTCCGAGGGCGATAACCGCGGATGCCCTGTCCAGTTTATGCCTGAGGAGTTCTCCATATACATAATATGCCCAGAGAAGGTCCTTGTACTCCTCACCATCGGGGATGATAACAAAGGCGGCATCGGGATAGACCTTCCTGAGAGATGTGAGAAGCTGTTCCCCCCATAAGCGCACAACGGTGGCATTACTAATGACGGAAACACGACTGAATCGGAATCCCTGTAATCTCTCGCCGAACTCACCAAGGATATCAGAACCGACACAGATCGAATAACTCCTCTCGCCGAGCTCAACCCTTATCTCTTCCATCTAATTCTCTCCAATATCTTCTCTGCAATCTGACGCGGAGTCTTAGAGTCCGTTTCTATCACGATATCCGCCTTTTTGTAAAAAGGCCCCCTCGCCTCCAGGAGTTCCCTGACCTTCTTCATGGGATCATCAACCTGAAGCAGTGGCCTCTCCTCATTACCACTCGTTCTTTTGAGGATCGTATCAGGGGTCGCTGAAAGATTCACAATAACCCCGTTGCGCCTCAGGATATCCATATTTTCATCGCGGAGGACCGTGCCGCCTCCTGTGGATATGATCACATGCTTCCGTGAGGCGATCTCTCGAATCGTTCCGGTCTCGATATCTCGGAATGCCGGCTCGCCGAACCGATTGAATATCTCGTTGATACTCATCCCCTGTGCTTTTACGATCTCTCCGTCAACGTCAATGAGCCGCCACCGAAGCATGTTCGAAAGCTCTCGCCCAACCGTTGTCTTCCCTGTTGCCATAAACCCTGTAAGCACAATGTTTTTCATAGGCATAACCTGTCGCCGCAAAGGTCACACAGTGCGCAGAAAAAACAATTTACCCTTGTTTCTTTGCGTCACAGTTTGACATTCCGTCATCCCCGCCTGTCCCGAATCCTTTTGAAAGAAGGATTTCCGGCAAGCGGCAAACACGCTCACGAAGAAACTACTGACAGCTTTCTAAGCTCTGTCTCATTGAGCAAGCAACCTTCACTTCAGATCTCTGCACCCCCCCGCGGTCACTGCAGTCTCAAAATTGCTTTATATACTCGACATAGGATCCGTAGTTCCTCGCAACCTCATCCATCGTATCGCCGCCAAACTTTTCGAGGAATGCGTCCGCCATGATGAGGGCGGTCATCGCTTCGCCAACTACGGATGCAGCGGGCACGGCACAAACGTCTGAGCGCTCATAGACAGCCTCAAAAGGCTCCTTGGTAATGATATCAACTGAATGCAGGGGTTTCCGCAATGTCGGTATCGGTTTCATGGCGGCCCTCACGATGATCGGCATCCCGTTGGTCATACCGCCTTCGATGCCACCGGCATTGTTGCTTTCCCGATAAAATTCTGAATCCCGATAAAATATTTCATCCATCACCTCGGAACCGTAACGGCTGGACATCGTAAATCCGGCTCCTATCTCCACTCCCTTTATCGCTTGGATGGACATCAAAGCCTGCGAAAGCCTTCCGTCCAGTTTCCTATCCCATTGGACATGGCTTCCCAATCCCGCGGGAACACCGATGACATACACCTCAAAAACACCACCAAGGGTGTTGCCTTCATCCAGTGCGCGCTCGATAAGTCCGTGCATCTGATGCGAGGCTTCTTCGTCAGGACACCTGACAGAAGAGCCCTCAGCCTTGTCAAATGCCTTTAAGAGATCTTTTTCCCCCAACTTCTCGCTCCGGATTTCGGACTCTCGGCTTCCGATCCCGGTCACATAGCTACCAATCCTGACACCAAACTCCCAGAGAAATCTTTTTGCAACAGCTCCGAGGGCAACCCTCATGGCCGTTTCCCGCGCGCTCGAGCGCTCAAGCACATTCCTGATATCGCGCTGATGGTATTTTACTGCACCGGCCAGGTCCGCATGTCCCGGCCGCGGCCGTGTCACCGGGGGAATGGAGCTTTGTGCGGCACTATCAGGGGACATGGCTTCAATCCAATTCTTGTGGTCCCTGTTTTCTATGAGAAGGCTCACGGGCGAACCAATGGTCTTTCCCCAGCGAACTCCGGAGATTATCTCAGCATGGTCGGACTCTATCTTCATCCTTGCCCCCCTGCCAAACCCTGATTGTCTTCTCCTTAATTCACTGTCGATATCGGATGGGGAAAGCAAGAGGTTCGCGGGGATCCCCTCGATAATACCGTTGAGGAACTTGCCGTGGGATTCTCCTGACGTTAGAAAGCGAAGGGTCGACATGCTCAAGTATAGTTGACCGAACACGTTTTTCTCAAACTTCGAATGCGCTTTCGGACAGTCGCAGCCAATACGGATATCAGCATGACTGTGCAGTCAGCCATTTCTGTCGGCGCATTTTGCCTCGAACCTTAAGCCGGTATCTCTATATGCCTTGCGTATCCGCACTACTTTATTCTATCCTTGGCCTATGGGAAAATCAACGGAAATCAGGATCGGCAGACATTACGAATTCGCCACACCTCTGTATCAGGGGTTTTGACGAAATGCCGCCGGGCTGCCCTGAGGAAGTCGTGTACGAAACGATAGGGGAACGAGTCGGCACGATGTCTGCGAGGACTTCAGGTCGGAACCGGTGCAGTTCGCTACGGAGCGGGACCACGTGCATTTGCGCGTCAATTACCCCCCGAGGATTGTGCTATCGAAGCTGCTCAACAGCCTCACGGGTGTCTCATCGTGGTTACTGAGAGAACGGTATCCCGAAAATCACAAGTACTCCTGGAGAGGAACTCCCTGGTATCAGGGAACCGCTTCTGAAAATATGTCACGGTACGCCTTATATCTCCGGCCTGAACGCCGAAGGGTCACGGCGCCTCTCTGACACAATCTCCACGGCAAAACGGGCCCACATCCGACAGCTGAAGCAAATCATGAAAAACCCAGGAACATGATATTCGCAAGCGCATGAAAGATGGTGGAAGGCAGCACATTGGATGTCCGCATGTAGAGAAACCCCATAACAAGGGACGGGAAAAACGTCAGCAATGCATACGGATCGCCCCGAACAATACCCTGCGGCAGATGGGCGAGAGCGAACAGAATGCTCACCGCGATCAGTGCTCTCACATTGTTACCGAATGCGTCCTGGAGGAAACCTCTAAAATAGACTTCCTCGGGAAAGGCAACACCGAAAACCTGAAAAAGCAGGGCATCTGCGGGAAGAAAGGCGAATGTCTTACCTCTGTGCGACATGAAAAACCAGAATGGTAAGAGGACGACCGCCGAGATTGTTATGCCGATAAGGATATCCTTTGCGCTGAATTTGAGCTTGATTTCTCCCCGGAGGAGCCCCGGAATAACAACGAGGAAAAGAGCAATCAGGTATTTCACAAAAGACAGGGAAAAGGCATGATACACAGACACCAGGAGAAAGAGGACCGGGTATGTGCAGTATGCTTTTTCCCGTTGGCTATTCAGCGTGAATTCTTCTATCCCTCTCTTATTTTCTTCGCCTCATGATCGCCACGAATGCGAACGGTATCAATAACACCGCAAGGTCGGCGACCGCCGTTGAAGCATTCTGTCTTGCGCCGATGGAGCAACCTCCTCCGCCTCCGCCGCCACCGCTGCTGCTCGCGCCACTCGCCGCGAGGGTCGTGGCAGATGCCTGGCTGGAGTAAGCGGAATTAGCGGGTATAGCATTAAACGCCTGCACCTGGTAGGAGTAGGTCGTGGAAGGAGTGAGTCCGGAATCGGTATAGGCTGCAGTGTTCGGTCCGAGTGACGCTATCTGGGTATAGGGGCCGCCTGATATGCTTCTCTCTACGGTATACCCGTCCTCTCCTGTCGAGTTGTCGGTCCATGTGAGGGATATTGTCGAAGAGGATGTGGCCGTGGCAGTAAGATTTGTTGGTGTTAAAAGAGAGGAAAGCGCCTTATATGCGTTAATCCTTCCGCCTGTCTGTACCCATCCGGTCAGATCTGGTAACGGATCAACATACCGAAGGATCGTAGAGCGTATCTGGGTGTAGGTGAAATTCGAGTAATAACTATAAAGCAATCCCGCAAGCCCCGCGACATGGGGAGCCGCCATGGAAGTTCCGCTACAGATATCATACCCAACAAGGACAGACCCGGTGCAGAGGGAAAAGGTCAGGTCCGGGGTGATCGTGCTCAGGATATAATTGCCGGGGGCTCCGACCTGAACCGAGTTCAGACCGAAATTGCTGAATGAAGTCCTCTGGTCATTTTGGTCAGTAGCAGCAACAGCGATGATATTCGGAAGACTGTAACTAGCAGGGTACTCTGGGTTGACGTCATTGTTGTTTGCAATGTCATTGTCGTCTACTCCATTACCGGCAGCGGCCACAAACAGGATCCCAGCAGTACCTGCGGCACTGATTGCATCACTCTCGGCCGCGGAAAAAGAACTACCGCCAAAACTGGCATTGATTATTTTCGCATTCTTCAGAATCGCATATTGAATTGCAGCTATCTCATTGTCAACGGTCCCCGCTCCCGTGCTATCGAGGATTTTGAGATCCATCAGTTGCACATTCCACATCACCCCAGAAATCCCGAGTCCGTTATTGCCGACGGCACCCATAATTCCAGCGACATGAGTCCCATGCCCCAGGTCGTCATTAGGATCATTGTCCTTATCAACGAAATTCCATCCCCTGCAATCATCCGCATATCCGTCCCCGTCATGGTCAATCCCATCGTCTGTGCATGTCTCGGCAGTATTCAGCCATATATTGTTCACCAAATCAGGGTGACTGTAGTCAATCCCCGAGTCAAGGACAGCTATAATGATGCCGGCATTCCCCGTTGTGATATCCCATGCCATCGGCATCTTTATGTCGGCTCCAAGGGTTCCGTTGGCGAATGTGCCTGTATTGTTGAGGGCCCACTGCTGGGGATTAAAGTAAGGGTCGTTGGGGATCGTTGACGCGGCGCGTCTGTAGTAATTTGGTTCCGCATACTGTACGTTCGGGTCAGCCATGTATTTTACGATCGCATCCTTTACTGAGAGACCGGATGGGAGTTTGACGTGTTCGAGATTGGGGATGCCCTTAAAGCCCTTCAGCTCATAACCGCCGACGGCCTTATGGATGGACAAAATAGACTGCGCTGCCACACCAGATTTAAACTTAACGAGGAGTTCTCCCTCTTTGTATTTCCCCTTATCCGCCTGTGATAAAATCGACTGCATCGATAACGTTGGAGAAGCTATCTCCCGTGATGCGCTGGCCTGCGTTGGAGTGCCTGTGGAGACGCCCGGGATCGTGCTGTTACCGCAGGACACCAGGAACAGTGCCATGAAGATATAGATAACCTTTTTTATCATCTATTCTTTCCTCCCTAATAATAAAGAGTTTTTTGCCATTACACCTTACATTGAATCATATTAATTCTTTATTGTCAAGTGATTTTAGGATTTTGTTAGAGTTTTTTATTAAGGTTACCGCATGACCTTTTTTTGGGGGGGACAATGGCATAACCATGCAATCCCTGGCGATGGTGGAGAAAACGGAGAATACTCAGCAAAATCCACCCTCTTTCCTGTGGAGTCGAAAGCTTCAGGTCGAGTGGTGCCACTGCTCATTATCGGGGCAAGAGCTCTCTTGAGGCGTTCGCTCGCTTTATGATCTCGGAGCAGCGGCGTAGGAGAAGCGTTCTCAGTAATTCATGATCTCCAGCAGATCTTCGATATCTTTTTCATCCTCACCCCTGACAACCAACTTTCGCTCTTCCATGTATTTCCGAGCTTTTTCCCTGTCGCCTTTATATTCCGGATCAAGTTCGAGAGCCTTTGTCAGCACCGCGGCCGCATCACTATACTTGCCCATGGCGTTGTATGCGAGCGCGAGACCATAATACGGAAAATAAAAATCAGAGAATCTCCTAATGGCATCCTGATAGGAATTTATGGCATCCTGGTAATTCTTCACCCGGTAATATGCCTTCCCGAGATTCGTAAATGCGTTTTGAATATTCCGGTAACGGGGATTGGAGACCGCTGTTTTATAGGATTCAATGGCGTCATAAAATCTTCCCGTCATCTCATACGCACGACCGAGGTTATTCGACGCCTCGGAAAAATTCTTGTCTATCTTCAGCGCCCGCTGGAAGTATACTATCGCCCGAGGGTAGTCTTCGATCTTCAGCAGATAGATGATACCCATAGCGTTCAGGACTTCCTTATCATTAGGATTCAGTTCCAGCGCCTTCTGGAACTCTATAAACGCGGGCTGGATATTGTTTTCATTGAGGTACGACACCCCTAATTGATAGTGGGCGTTTGCTTGTTTTGTCTTCTCGCCATTGCCCAGGGTAGCGCACCCGAAAAAAATAAAACAGCTGACCGCAGTCAGCATCATCACAGCAAAACCACATCGTCTCATATCATTTGTAAACGTATCAGAAAATTCTGCATAAGTAAAGAGATTTTTCGCGATGCACTAATGCAACAATTGCCTTAAAACGTCATGCACCGCTTCCAACGAACCCTTTCCCGGGGAAAGTTCTTTGACACCCAGTTCAAAACCATCCTTGTGAAAACGAATGCCACTCAGGTTCTCCCGGAGGCCGAATATCTTGTCGGTCCCGACAGGCGTCTCGTCGGAAAAGACAAACCGCACTTTCCCATCGGTTTCGGAGATGTGGGTAATCCACAAGGTCCTGGCCATAATCTTCAGCCTCATAATATCCAGGAGTCTTTTCACCTCTTCCGGCAGACTCCCGAAGCGATCCCCCAGCTCCGTTTCGATGTTGTCTAAATCCTCACCACTCTTTGCATTTGCCACCCTCCTGTATATGCTCAACCGCAGGGTCAAATCTTCAACATACCCTTCGGGGATGCGCGCTTCCATCTTGAAATGCAATGATGGCTCTATCTCTTCTTTCGCTTCTCCTCCGCCCTTCAACTCAGCCACCGCCTTCTCGAGCATCTCCACATACAGATCAAACCCGACGGCATGGATGTGTCCGGACTGTTGTGAGCCGAGGAAGTTCCCCGCACCCCGTATCTCGAGATCCTTCATCGCGAGCCTGAAGCCCGCTCCGAGAAAACTCATCTCTCTCACCGCCTGAAGTCTCTTCTTCGCCTCATGGGTCATAAGGTCTTCACCGGGGGTAAGGAAATACGCATAGGCCCTGACATTGCTCCTTCCAACCCTCCCCCTGAGTTGATAGAGGTCGGCGAGTCCCATCTTATCGGCCCTGTCGATGATTATGGTATTGGCAGTAGGGATGTCAATGCCCGCCCCTATAATGTTTGTGGACACCAGGACGTCAAGATCACCCTTAAAAAAACGGTGCATGACCTCCTCAAGCCTTCTTTCCGGCATCTGGCCATGGGCGATGGCGATTTTCGTATGGGGGAGGAGTCCCTTCAACCGATCGGCGATCAGTTCTATATCAAATATCATGTTATGCACAAAGAGGACCTGACCATCTCTCGCGAGTTCCCTCTCCACGGCCTCCCGAATGAGGCTGTCATCGAAAAGAGAGACAATGCTTCTCACCGCGAGCCTATCCTCCGGGGGGGTCTCTATAAGGCTCATCGCCCTGATGCCTGAGAGCGCCATCTGGAGTGTCCTCGGTATCGGTGTGGCCGTCATGCTCAAGACATCCACCCCTTTTTTCAGTTCCTTAATCTTCTCCTTTTGTTTGACGCCGAATCTGTGTTCTTCATCAATAACGAGCAGGCCGAGGTTGTCAAACGAGACACCCTTTTTGAGCAGGCCGTGCGTCCCGATGACGATATCTATCTCGCCCTTTTCAAGCGCCCGCAATGTCAACCCCTGCTCTTTCTTTGGTTTGAATCTGCTGAGATAATCTATCCGAACGGGAAACGCTGAAAACCGTGCAGTAAATGTCAGGTAATGCTGCTCGCAGAGGATAGTCGTAGGCACCAGAACAGCGACCTGTTTACCGTCATACACCGCCTTGAAAGCAGCCCGCATCGCCACTTCGGTCTTTCCGTAGCCGACGTCTCCGCAGAGCAGTCTCTCCATGGGCCTGTCCGACTCCATATCCCTGCTGATCTCCTCGATTGCCACAACCTGGTCAGGAGTTTCCTCATAGGGGAAAAACCCGTAAAACTCTTTGTGGAGCTCTGTGTCACGGCTGAAAGCGGATCCCTCGGCCACCTCCCTTTCCGCATAGAGCTTGAGGAGCTTCTCCGCCATTTCTTTTACGGCTTTTCTTACCCTCTCCTTTGTCCTCTGCCATGATCTGCCGCCAAGCCTGTCAAGATGCGGCAATGCGCCCTCTTCCGCATTATATTTCTTTATCCGGTTGATGTTGTAAAGGGGAATATAGAGCCTGTCCCCTCCCATATACTCAACGACGATGAGGTCACCCTGGTACTCCTCATTTTTCTGTCTCAGGATATCAATGAATTTGCCTATTCCATGATCTTTATGAACCACGAGATCACCAGGCGCGATGTCATCAATGGTCGTGAGCAGCTTCGATACCTTCGATTTTCTCAACGGCCTGTATGACGGCCTCTCCCCAAATATCTCTTTCTCCGTGAGAATCAGCAGCCCGGGCATGAAGAGTCCCGAAGAGAGCCTTCCCGGTGTTATAACCACACGGCCTTGATAGTCAGCCACCTCTCCTGTGCCAATGATCGGTGCAATGACACCGCCATCAAAAAGGATCTCCCGCACCCTCTCAGCCTGCCCCTTGGATGATGAAACAATGATCACCCGGTTTCCCCCGCTGAGTCGACTGACCGCAGAAACGAGATCAGCAAGGGACTCTCTTTCGTCGGGATATATCCCGCAGCCCCTCAGGGAAAGCAGGCCGGCATCAAAGCCTTCCCCCTGGAAATCGAAGCGTGACAACACAACAGGGGACTGAAGGGACGAATTTTTTTCACTCAGGCCATCTCTTCCCGCTTCACCGACCGGGTCGATAAAGAACTGCCTGGCACGAACAAGTGATGCAGGCTCGCATCCGGCAATAGGCTCTGCAGCAGGCAAAACCACCAGACTGACAATCTGCCCGAGAGATTTCTGTGAATCCAGATCGAAGGTCTTCATGTCTTCTATCTCATCGCCGAAGAATTCTATCCGGACAGGGTATTCTGTCGTGGATGGGAAGATGTCCAGGAGCCACCCCTTCATGCAATATTCCCCCTTCTCAACAACAATGGAGACCCTTCCGTAGCCGAGGGCTCTGAGCCTCTCCCCGATGGTCTCTCTGTTCATCTCCTTTCCCTTCACAAGGAGGAGTGAGTCTCTTTTCAGATCCTCTCTTGAGCAAACCGGCGCACGTATCCCCCGGACAGAGGTGACAAGAGCGTCCCCCTCACGGATCAAAGAGACAACCTCGGCCCTTTTACCAGACGTCTCGGGGCCATTTGGCTCGGGAAGGAAGAAGGTGGAAAATGGTTGAGCGATAAAGCCTTTCCCCAGTGTTCTGAAGAACTCCATGTCTTCATAAAGCCGGAGCGCTCCATCTTCAGTCTGCTCAACCGCGATAAAGGGTTCTGTCCGCAGACAGAGAAAGAGGGCCGAAGAAGAGCCGGAAAGATTATAAAGGCGTGATGCAGCAGGCGGCGGCGCGAGAGAGAACTCACTAAAAAGGGTTCTGATATCCATTTGTTGATTTACCTGGGTTCACAAAACTGGATTTTTGGGTTGTAGCGGCGCGCATGGGTATGGTGAACGACGGCAATTCTGCGGTGCCTTAGCACCTCCGATCTTAAATGAGGCATCTGGAGAAGTCGAGAGGCGACCAGCGGTCGGCACGAATGCGGTCGGCACGAATATGGATCCCAGACAACAAGGTGAATATTTTGCGAGAGAACGCCACCTTGGCATGCCGTGAGGGAAAAACAACTCGAGGTGCTTTTAGCCGAAAAACTACTCACCGATTTTCTTAATCTTTTTGATAATCCCTGTGGTCGACACACCCTCAATATACGGCAGGCTGCGGGTTTCAGGAACGATATCAGAGCCGATGATATCCTCCTTCTTCCAATCCCCCCCTTTAGCCAGCACATCGGGTCTCAGAAACCGTATCAGTTCATACGGTGTATCCTCATCAAACAGAGTGACGCCGTCAACCATTTCGAGGCTTGCAACGATTTCTGCTCTCTGTGAATCCGGCATTATCGGCCGTCCCTTCTTGAGTCTTGACACAGAGCGGTCGCTGTTGACCCCGACAATGAGGACGTCACCCAACCTCTTCGCCTCTCTGAGATACCTCACATGTCCCAGGTGAATGATGTCAAAACAGCCATTGGTAAAGACGATTTTTTTGCCCTCCGCCTTTGCAGAATCAACAGCTCTCTTCACCTCATTCCAGCCCAGCACCTTGCCCATATCACAAAAATCAGCGGTCCCGAGTCCTCAGCCGGCAGTCATTGTCCATCGGGTATGGATTGCGGGCCATCGACTGCAGACTCCTGACGGCTTTCCAAGAGCATCTCCTTTGCCTTTTGGACTATCTCCCTATCGCCTTTATAACTCACCCTCTCTAAAGCCTCATTGAGAGGCACCCAGGCTGCTGTATCAACCTCTCCATTGTGATCAGATATGCTACCGCTCACATATTCCATAAGATAGAAATGCACCGTCTTCCTGCACTTTGCATTGTCATCCTTTATATAGTACCAGTATGTAATATCACCGATTTTCTTTAATAACCTGCCTACGAGTCCCGTCTCCTCCCTCACCTCCCTCACCGCAGTCTGCTCAGGCTTTTCTCCCTTCTCGACAATACCCTTCGGCAGACACCAGACGGTGCCGTTTTTAACAGCCACGAGGGCTATCTGGATATCATCTGCACTCATCTTGACGACGACACCACCGGAAGAGACCTGAGTCTTTATGGCAGCCGGTTTCATCAGGGGATCATTTTCCCGGTGATCAGCCTCATGATGTCGTTGTAGAAGGCAAACACCATTATGGTAATGATAATCGCTAATCCGATCCGCTGCGCAACCATGATTGCCTTGTCACCCAGGGGTTTTCTCCTGATAACCTCCACACCGAGAAACAAGACATGCCCGCCGTCGAGTATCGGGATGGGAAGGAGATTTGCAATGCCGAGGTTAATGCTGATGACCGCCATGAAGGCAAAAAAATTCATCAGCCCTTGGGAAGCCTGTTGCCCCGCCAGTTGGAATATGAGGATGGGGCCACCGATCGTTTCGGCAGGAATAATCCGCTCAATAAGCTTCAGTATCGAAACCACGGTAAGGACGGATATGTCTGCCGTCTTTTTGAAGGCCTGGACAAGCGCCCCTGACGGGCCCTCCCTATCGATAAAGGTATTTCCGGAAGGTTTTATGCCGATAAGACCCACCGCCTTGTTTTCACCAAAGATATTCGGGGTCGCCTTTTTTTCCGGGGTTATCTCAAGGGCTATTGCTTCTTTGCCCCTCCTTATCGTTATCGGCAGTCTCTTTCCCGCGCTCTTATGGATAATCTCTGTCACTTCATCCCAATGCTTGATCGGAGTCCCGTCTATCTCCACGATCATGTCCCCCTTTGTGAGGCCTGAGTGCGCGGCAGGTGAGTCAGGAATAACTTCGCCCACCTCAGGAAGGAGTGACGGAACCCCGGTAAGAAAAAGAACTGCAAAGATCACCGTCGCGAAAAGCACATTGAAAAGCGGTCCAAAAAAAACGATCAACAACCGTTTCCAGACAGGTTGTGAGCTAAATGCCCGTGCCTTATCAGCATCACTGATCTCATCGCCCTGATCTTCCCCGAGCATTTTCACGTATCCGCCGAGCGGGACAGAGGAGAGGAGATATTCCGTCTCCCCGTATTGCCTGCCGATGACCTTCGGACCAAACCCCAGCGAAAATTTCAGGACCTTCACGTTCATCAGCTTTGCACAGAGAAAATGGCCGAATTCGTGGACAAAGATGAGTACGCCCAGCAATATGAGCGCGGATAAAAATGTCATGATCTCTCCTTACTCTTGTGATGCATACCCCGCCGTGCTGAACAAGTATTTCCACACACGGAGACTGCATCACCGGTTATCCTCACGGTATTACCGTTTTTTTTTATGAATTCCATCGCCTTTTCCCGCGCCCATCTGTCGGCCTCGATAACCGTATAGAGTTCGGTTGTCTGTTTACTTTCGTGGGAATGCATCGTCTTCTCAATTATAGCAGGGATACCATGAAAAGACATCGTCCCCTCAAGAAACGCATTCACCGCGATTTCATTTGCGGCATTCAGCACAGCAGGCATTGTCCCGCCCTCTTTCAATGCCTCGTAAGCGAGCCTCAGACAGGGAAAACTATCCGTGTCAGGTCTCTGGAATGTCAGCTTCTCAACAGCGTCCAGAGCGAGCGGAGCGACCGTATCGTTCAGCCTCTCGGGATACGCGAGGGAATAAGCGATCGGTCCCCTCATATCCGGCAGAGATAGCTGCGCTAAGAGCGTTCCGTCAGTGAACTCCACCAGAGAATGCACGAGGCATTGGGGGTGCACCAGGACATCTATCCTCTCGGCGGGAAGGCCGAAAAGATGGGATGCCTCGATCACCTCGAGTCCCTTGTTCATCAGGGTTGCAGAATCAATGGTGATTTTTTTGCCCATTTTCCACTTGGGATGTTTCAGCGCCTCATCCCTGCTGACGTCCTTCAGTTCATCGGCTTTCTTCCCTATAAAAGGACCGCCCGAAGCGGTCAGGATTATCTTTTTGAGATATTTCGTATCGTGGCCCTTCAGGCACTGAAAAATGGCGCTGTGTTCACTATCCACAGGAAGTATCGGCACTCCCGCCAATCCTGCCTCCCGCATGATGATATCTCCAGCGGTAACGAGCGTCTCCTTGTTGGCAAGCCCTATCGACTTGCCTGCCCGGATAGCACAGATGGTGGGGATCAAACCGCTGAACCCAACCATGGCAGAGAGCACAAAATCAGCGTCCGCGTATGCCGCCACAATGCTGATTCCATCCGGTCCGGCGTAAATTTCCGGTTTTCTCCCCGTTCTCCTTTTGAGTTCCGCAGCCGCCCTTTCATCACCGATGGCGACGATCTCAGGAGAAAATGCCCTCATCTGTTCTTCGAGCAGGTTTATATTGCTCCCCGCCGCCAGGCCTACGACGCAAAACCGGTCGCTATGTCTTGAGATCACGTCAAGGGCGTTCCTCCCAATGGATCCCGTCGACCCCAGAATAACGATCCTTTTCATACGATCAGGCCAAAGGCCCGGGAGACCCAGTACAGGACGGGACCGGCAAAGAGGACTCCGTCGATCTTATCGAGGATTCCGCCATGCCCGGGAATGATGCCGCCCGAATCCTTTACGCCGGCATCCCGCTTGAACATGGACTCAACGAGGTCACCGATGATCGTGGTCGCACCGATGACAATACCAATCGTCAGTGATTCAGGCGTATTCATCGTCTGAACAACCGCACGGTTTAAAAGGAATCCGGCCAGAGCGCCGCCGACCACGGAACCGAATGCTCCGGCAACCGTCTTGTGCGGACTTACCTCTACGAATAGCTTTTTTCTCCCCCATGTCCTTCCGACATAATAGGCAGCACTGTCTGATGCCCATACGCATCCGAAGAGAAACAGTATCCAGCCCGGCCCCCCGCCTCGCAGAAAGATCTGGAAACCGAGGGAGCAAGGGATATAGAGCATCGACGTAACCACGGGGGCCATATCGCGGAGGGACGATAACGGGTCGCGCTTTCCGAGAAGCCTTACGGCAGCGATCAGGAGAAACGCCGCCAGCAGGGCATCGGGCACCATCCCTTGTGAAAAGTACATGGCAGAAAGCACCGAGATCCCTCCACTTATGCCCGCAATCTTGAGCAGTCCTCGTACCCGATACATGGCATAGAATTCAACCTGTGCGGCCGATGATGCCAGGAGGAGCAGAAGATAGAAATAACCCTGATTCAGTTTTACGACATAGAGATAGAGAAGGGGCAGCACGATTGCTGCAACAACGAGCCTCGTTGCCTGCATTTTCAGAATCCTACCCTGAACGGAACAGCCCCGAACCTTCTTTCCCTCATCTGATAATCGTGCAGGGCAAGAAAAAATTCATCCTTAGTGAAATCAGGCCATAGGGTATCGGTAAAATAGAGTTCGGCGTATGCCGCCTGCCAGAGGAGGAAATTGCTGATTCGTTTTTCACCGCTTGTTCTGATAATGAGATCAGGGGCTGAAAGACCGCAGGTGTCGAGGCAGGCCTCAAAATAGTCGTCTGAGACGTCCTCTGGTCTGACCTGCCGGTCAATGATCTTCCGCACCGCACGGATGATCTCATTCCGGCCGCCGTAACTCAGCGCCAGAACAAGCTTCATCCCCCTGTTTTCCGAAGACCGATCCGTCATATCCTGCAGGAGATCCTGTATTTTTGACGGCAGCCTCCATGTCTCCCCGATAGTTCTAAAGAGAATGCCTTTTTTCACTAACTCGTCGAATTCCTTCCTCAGGTAAAACTCGAGCAGCTTCATCAGCAATGAGATTTCATCAGTGGGTCTCTGCCAGTTCTCGATAGAGAACGCGTAAAGGGTCAGGACACTCACCCCGACTTCAGCGGCGGCGGCTATAACCTCCCGCGTCCTCTCGGCGCCGCGCTTATGCCCTTCTACTCTCGGAAGACCCCGCATCTCCGCCCACCGTCCGTTTCCGTCCATAATGATGGCCACATGTTCGGGGATTCTACCAGATAATAACAAGGGCGTGCCTCTCATAGTCCTTTCAGGGAATAGATATACAACATGTCCCCGATCGGACTTTCTCCTTTCAGGATATTTTTCGCCTTTATACCGAACAACGGCTTGCTCAAAACGATCACCTGATCCCCCGCAATGGTATAATCGAGGAGAGATCCTGATATGTCGTCTATCAGGACCCTCTCCTCCATCGACAGCCCTGTCCAAAACAAGGTCTTTATCTGAGAAATCTTATTGCCGAGTCCCCGCGCCATGGTTGCGAGCGGAACTCTCTTCACCATAAAAACTTCCTTATTCTTCAAAAGCAGCCGATCCTTTACCGACCAGACGCCCGCGTCCACCATAATCGTTGGCGCAGCCTTCTTGAAGACATTCTGAAATCCACCAAAGTCCTCCGCGCTGCTCCACACCTTCAAGCCGCTCTTATTGTAAAGACTCAGATGAGCTGCCTCATCATAAGCGAGGATATACTGCACGCCATCAAAACCATCCACGGGAGCAAAGTCATAGATGTTCACACCCTTCGGCAGTTTCAGGGCATCACCTTTCCTGAATTGACCATTCTCGAATGTGAGATTGAAAATGGGCCCAGAGAACCCCACGCGACTGTCGTAGCCCTGGCCAATAAGGCCGTTATTCAGTCTCCTCAGGAAGAGATCGCTCTGCCGAAGAAGGACGAATTCGCCATCCCTGAGTCCGTAAACAGAGGAGACGATAGCCCCGTTTCTCATGGAGGTCAGGATGATTTCATCCTTTCCGTCGCCGTCAATATCGAGCGTGTCCATCCAGAGGTAATCATCAGAGGCATTCCCTTTGATCTCATAGAGGTTTTGTAGGGTTGTGCCCGGCGCATAGATCCGGATATACCTGCCGCTTATGATAATCAACTCCTGGCTTCCGTCTCCTCTGACATCACCGGAAGCGACAAGGCTCGCCCTGAAGGGAAGATCAAAGAAAAGCATCGTGTCGCTCGATGTGCCAACGGGAGAGAGCATATGCTCTCCGAAATGCAGATCCCTCACGAAGGCATTGTCAACCTTCACCTCGGTGTCGGCCATCTTTGACGAATCATCGACCCACAAGAGTCTCTGCTTCAAGACCGTTTCATTACCGACTTCGTCAGCCTTGAGCACCATCGCCACCTGAGAATCCTTCTCTTTTGCTTCCGCCAGTACGACCGAGTCATCTCCTCTGTCGAGGGGAGTGTCGATAAGGTCAACCCTGCCGCTCTCCTTTAAGAGGCGATAATATTGCTCACCCAGATTCCAGTCAACACTCTTGTCCTGGAAAAAGAGGACCCTGACTTTCGTCTCCGAAATTCTCAAGATGTCGCCCTCCTTCGGAGCCCCCTTTGTAACAGTTAAGGTAGAGCCGCCGGCATCCACATCCTTCACCACGGCAGTGCCGACCACCGCCTCCATATTGCCTATGGGTTCCTTTGTTATGGGATGCAGAAAAGGCGCTCCCTCCCTCAGGATAGTGAACCTCATGCCTTTTTTCACGCCTGACGCGTTCGCGAGATCCGACGAGATCGCATCGCCTGAAACAGATACCACCTTACCCTTCAATGGCTTAAAGTAAGCCAGTGTTTCTTCCTTGAGCTGATTGAGCGGATCTTGAGCCGATGCTATGCCGACAAAAAACATCGCAAGGAGAAAGATGAGAATCGAAATTCTTAATTTCACATTGCCTCCCGACATCCCACAAAGACCCGAATCTTTTACGTCCATTGGACTCGATGGGTGAAGATGAATCGAGGGGATGAGATGGAGTATTGGACTATCGGACAGGGAAAAGTCCTCCTCATATTCCTATGATAATGTTTGGTTTTTCATTATACCACATCACCCGGCGAAAAAAGAGCACCCGCATCCACCGCCGGAGAAGCGTTCTTTTCTGATAGTTCCGGAACGATTGCGGCGGGCAAGACATGCCGGTAAGGCAACCGGGACGGGTGTGGCTCATGTGATGAAAACATCTTTACGGGAAACCCGCTGAATCTGGTTTTATAATCCGTTCGTCCGTTTTTCCCATGCAAAGGCGGTCTTTATAATATATTCCAGGTCATCGTATCTCGGCGCCCAGCTCAGGGTCTCCCTCAGTCTTGCACTGTCAGCGACCAATGCGGGCGGGTCCCCCTCTCTCCGTCCGGTCTCAACCACGGTAAAGTCAACTCCCGTCACTTTCTTCACGGCAGCCACAACCTCCCTGACGGAAGCTCCATGGCCGTATCCGCAATTGAACACATCGCTACTGCCTCCTTTGAGCAGGTAATCAAGGGCAACGATATGGGCGTCCGACAGATCATCAACATGGATATAATCCCGGATGCATGTCCCGTCAGAGGTCGGATAGTCGGTGCCGTATATCTCGAGGAAGGGCCTCTTGCCGAGGGCTGCCCTTACCGCTACGGTTATAAGATGCGTGGCATCCTTCCGGTTCTGCCCGATCCTGGCCTTCTCATCCGCGCCAGCGACGTTGAAGTACCTCAACGCCACATACTGGAAATCACCCCTGGCCGAGACATCGGAAAGCAGTTGCTCGACCATAACCTTTGAACTTCCATATGGATTTATTGGACTCAGCGGCGCTCCCTCCTTCACCGGAATCTCCTGGGGGATGCCATAAACCGCCGCAGTTGAAGAGAAGATGAATTTATGCACACCGCACTCAATGCAGCTATCGATGAGATTTAAGGCATTGCAGAAATTGTTCCGATAGTACTTGACTGGCTCCCTGATAGACTCGGGCACAACAATATATGCCGCAAAATGCATGACGGCATCAGGGTTAAACGCCGTCAGGGTCTCTCGCAGCCTTCCCCGATCAGAAAGATCTCCCACAACGAGGTCGCCATAGAGAACGGCATCCGCGTGTCCGAACGACAAATTGTCATACGTCAGGACATCGTGACCCTGGGTGCCGAGCGCCTTCACCACATGGCTTCCGATATATCCTGCCCCTCCGGTAACCAAAACTCTCATGGCAGCTCCTTTTTCACGCCTCACGGCCTTCCACGGTTATGATACAATAGTACTCTATGCGGATTTCGGTCATAATACCCACTTTGAACGCCGGAACAAATCTGGAGACCCTTCTGTCAAAACTCCAAGCCCAAGACGCAAAACCATTAGAGATTATCATAATAGATTCGTCATCGGAAGACAATACCTTGGAAATCGCGGCGGGATTCGGTGCACGGACGATATGCATACCGAGGGAAAACTTCAACCACGGGAAAACGAGAAATATGGCGGCAATGGAGACAAAGGGCGACATCATCGTCTTCATGACACAGGATGCAATGCCCTCAAATGAGAGGCTTCTGAGCGCATTGACCGTTCCCCTTGAGGCACCCGATGTTGCAGCGGCATACGCAAGACAAATACCCAGGGACAATGCATCACCCCTCGAGACATTTACGCGCTCCTTCAACTACCCTGCTCTCAGCACGACCAAAGGAATGGAGGACATACCCCGGTACGGGATAAAGACCTTTTTCTTCAGCAATGTCTGCTCAGCGATCAAGAAAGACCTGTTTTTGTCTGCAGGGAAGTTCCCCGAAGGGATGCGCCACAGCGAGGACATGCTGATTGCCGCGAAATTGATCGTAGAGGGTTGTAAGATATCATATGTGCCGGAGGCCATGGTCATCCATTCCCACAATTATTCTCTCTCCAAACAATTCGAACGCTATTATGCCATCGCCTCATCTCTCAGGCATAATAACTGGATTTTCGAGTATGTCCGTCCCGAAGGAGAGGGGCTACGGTTTCTGAGGGAACAGGTGCGGTTTGTCCTGAAGCGGCGAAGATACCTCTGGATACCCTACATTTTTCTCGAATCCGCGGCAAAATATGCGGGATACAGGATAGGGTTGATCGCGGGATGATTGAGATCATCACCTTCATAACAAGGATTCTCCGGATCTGCTGTCTTATTGCGGTGGATCTTCTCGCCTTCTATCTCTCCCTGACCATTGCATGGTTAGTGAGGGGATTTTTTATGCCGCACCTTATATCCGGCCTTCCCCCGTTCGATCTCTCGTATGCCTATTTCATATCACTGTGGTGGATGCCTGCCATTTACATATTCTTCATATCCTACGAGGCCCTCTATAACAGGAACCTGCCTTTCTGGGATGAAGCAAGAGAGATGGTCAAATCCATATCCCTCGCTTTCATAACCGTGATGGCGATAGTGACGTTGGGAAAGATGGGTGAGAGAATATCAAGGCTTGTCCTGTCGGGGATGTGGGTGTCTTCCCTCTTCATCTTTCCCCTCTTCCGTTTATGGGGTAAAAATTTCCTTTATAGCATAGGGATATGGAAGGAAAGGGTCCTTATCGTCGGAGCCGGAAATGCGGGAAGGCTCGTAGTGGACGGGATAGGCCGAGAAAAACATATGGGATACGATGTCATCGGATTTCTCGATGACGATGAATCCAAGAAGGGCGAGATCATCGGCGGCAAGAAGGTGTTCGGTAAAATTAAATACTTTCCGAGGTATATTAAAAAATTCGGCATCCAGACCGTAATCGTTGCGATGCCCTCCCTCCATCCCCGGAAGCTCTCTGACTTCACGACAAGTGTTCAGAATTACGCCGTAAATACCATGGTTATACCCGACCTCAAGGGCATAGCCCTCCTCAATACAGACCTCCTGCATCTTTTCTACGAGGAGATATTTCTCATGAATATCAAGAACAACCTCAAGTCTGTTGCAAACAGGTTTATCAAACGGTTTTTTGATATCTCCGTCAGCGTCGCCTCGCTTCCTTTGCTCCTGCCACTTATTGGATTCATGGTCGGTGTCATACGCTCCGAAACTCCAGGGCCAGCCATCTATGCACATGACAGGGTCGGGAAAAACGGACGGGTCTTCAGGTGTTATAAATTCAGAACAATGCATAGAGACGCTGAGGAGAGACTCACGGAAATACTCGAAAACAACGATCACCTCCGTGACGAGTGGACGAAACAATGGAAACTGAAGGATGATCCGCGGCTTACACGGATTGGACGCTTCCTGAGAAGGACATCGCTCGATGAATTGCCCCAGCTATTTAATGTCATCAGAGGGGAGATGAGCCTTGTTGGGCCGAGGCCGGTCACTCAACATGAAATCGATACCCATTACAGACATATGAGCACGGTATGCTTCGGCGTTCCGCCAGGCATTACCGGTCTCTGGCAGGTTTCCGGCAGAAGCAATACCAGTTATGACTACCGGATAAAACTCGATGCGTGGTATATCTGGAACTGGTCTCTGTGGCTTGATATAGCAATACTGTTTAAGACGGTCAAAGTAGTCCTGGAGATGAGGGGCGCGTACTGACAGCCGCCGCATTTGTGTTATAATACGACAAAGTCTTTATTCGGGGGAGGTTATCGTGATTCAAGACCAGCAACACATACAACGCTTGCAACCCGATGATCTGCCGAAGGTGCCGTTTGTCCTCAACGGGATATCCTCCCGTTTTATCCGGGAACACCTGGTGGTCCCCCTGGAGCTGAAAAATGATACGCTGAAGGTGGTGATGGCAAACCCTGAGGACAGATCAGCAATTGACGCCTTGAAGGTGGCAACATCAGCAGACATCACGGTATACACGGCTGACAGCAAGGCGCTGGATGACTACATATCCAAATTCTACGGCCAGGAATCACAAAATATAAACAGGTTAATCGAGGATATCGGAGAAAGGGACGTCGAATTCATCAGGGAAGAGGAAGAGGATGTCGGTCACCTCAAGGACCTGGCATCAGAGGCCCCGATCATTAAACTGGTAAACCTGCTTATTTCAAGGGCGGTGGAAACCAGGGCGAGTGACATTCACATCGAGCCGTTTGAGGATGAACTAAAGGTAAGGTACCGGATCGACGGGGTGCTCCATGAGGTGGAATCGGTACCGAAGAAGCTCCAGGCAGCGATTGTCTCACGGATAAAGATCATGGCGAAACTCAATATCGCTGAAAGACGGCTGCCCCAGGACGGCCGCATACGGCTGAAAGTCGGCGAGAGCGAGATCGATTTGCGCGTATCCACGATCCCCGTTCTCCACGGTGAAAGTGTCGTCATGAGAATCCTTCTCAAAGAAGGCATTGTCATAAACCTCGACCTGTTAGGGTTTCCCGGGCAGATGCTCTCTGCCTTTGATGAACTGATTAAGAAACCGAATGGGATTATCCTCGTCACGGGCCCAACGGGAAGCGGAAAAACCACGACCCTGTACGGCGCTCTCGACAAAATCAATTCGCCCGATAAAAAAATCATAACCGTTGAGGACCCGATAGAATACCAGCTGAAAGGGGTCAACCAGATCCAGGTTAAGCCGCAGATCGGCCTGAACTTTGCGAGCACCATCAGGCATATCGTGAGACAGGACCCTGACATCATCATGATTGGAGAGGTGAGGGACCTGGAGACGGCGGAGATAGCGATACAATCAGCGCTCACCGGTCATCTCGTCTTTTCAACCCTGCACACCAATGACGCGCCAAGCGCCATTACAAGACTCCTTGATATGGGCGTTGAGAATTTTCTTCTCTCCTCCACGGTGCGCGGGATCCTGGCCCAGAGACTCGTCAGAGTCATCTGTCCCTCATGCAAGGAAGTAGACCACTCGATTGCCGACAAAGAAGAAATCACTGCGCTCGGCCTCGGAAGAGGCACCAGCCTGTACCGCGGAAGAGGATGTGAAAAGTGTGCATCCACCGGTTATTTCGGCAGGATGGGCATATTTGAGCTCCTCGTTGTTGAAGACGATATTCGCTCACTCATCCTGAAAAATGCCGATGCAAACCAGTTGAGGGAGGCGGCAAGGAGAAACGGCATGACGACCCTGTTTGAGGACGGCTCAGAGAAGATAAAAGCGGGCGTTACCACCCTGCGCGAGGTCCTCAGAGTAACCCAGGAGGCGTAACGTGGCAATCTTTTCTTACCGAGCAACCACGCCGCAAGGGGCGATCCTGGAAGGGGTCATCGACGCCGTCGATGAAAAGACCGCCGTCGAAAGACTGAAGAACACCGGGGTGATCCCGTTAACGGTCTTTCGGGCGGGGAAGAAAAAGAGGATTTCACTCAAGTCGGCAAAGAGCGACATCCTCACCTTCACGACGGAGCTGTCGGCACTGCTGGGTGCAGGGTTACCTCTCGATAGGAGCCTCAACATCCTCTCGGAAATATCAGAAAGCAAAGAGTCAAAAGACATCGTCCAATCCATTCTGAAATCCATACGGGAGGGGAGCTCTTTCTCTGAGGCACTGCAACAGCATCCCAAGGTATTCCCGAGAATTTATGTAAACATGGTGAAGGCTGGCGAGGCTGGCGGCGTCCTGAATGTGGTTCTGGATAAGCTGAATGAGTTCCTTGAATCCTCAAAGGAGTTGAAAGATCTCGTATTTTCTGCAATGATCTATCCAGCAATACTCGTTCTGACCGGGAGCGCATCGATCATCATACTCTTGACGTTTGTCCTTCCAAAATTCACCTCGATATTCGCCGATCTTGGAAAGACATTGCCCCTTCCGACACAGATCCTCCTCACCGTCAGCGATGCCCTGCAGACGTACTGGTGGGTTGCCCTGTCTTCGATCATCGCTGCCTGGCTTCTTTTCAAGAACTTCGTGCGGTCCAGTGAGGGAAGATACAAATGGGACGCCATTAAACTCAAGCTGATGAGTGACGTCATCAGAAAGCTCGAGACGGCGAGATTCTGCAGAACCCTGGGAACACTCCTGAAAAGCGGCGTTCCCCTTCTCCAGGCGCTCACCAACGCAAAGGACGTCATCAGCAATCAGGTGATAGCGACATCCATCAACAAGGTAACAAAAGGCGCGAAGGAGGGCAAAGGCATCGCGGCACCTCTCACCAATGCACATGTCCTGCCACCGCTCGCGCTCTCCATGATTAAGGTCGGCGAGGAGACCGGCCAGCTGGACGATATGCTGCTGAAGGTTGCAACAACCTATGAAAAAAGCCTCAAGACTGCCATCAAGAGATTTGTCAGTTTCCTTGAGCCCGCCATGATTCTCATAATGGCTTTGGTGATCGGTTTCATCGTCATCTCGATGCTCATGGCTATCTTCAGCATAACGGAGCTGCCGTCTTAAGAAGGCGATACACGATAAACGGCATTACGGACAAATACCGGGTTCTGCATCATGCATGGTGTGTCATGTATCCCTGCTTGACGATGTACGAGCATGAAAAATAACAGTGGTTTTACCCTGTTGGAAGTGATTGTTGTCATTTTCCTCATGACTCTTATGCTGGGGCTCTCCACCATTTTTTTCGCCAAGACCCTGTCCTCGAGCAAACTGAATGCAACGGCCAGAGAGATGTCAGCGACCATACGGAATGCAAAATCCTTTGCCCAGATTCACGGAGAAAAACAGATCATCACCATAGACCTTGACGCAAAGGCTTACGGGCTAGAGGGCAAAACCATCAGACGCATCCCCAGGAGCGTCGCCATTAAGGTGATCGACCCCCTGGCAGGGGAAATCGAAACGGGGCAGTGCCAGATCATCATGAACGCGTTCGGGGGAATCGAGGGCGGAACGGTCGTTTTGTCCCAGGACAAGCGGTCAGTGAGCATTGAGACCGATCCGGTAATCGGCTCCGTGGTGATAAAGTAGCATGAGCCGGCAATGGCGAGATCGTTTCACATGGCCCGCAATGATCTGCCACCAACGTGTTCGCAACCAGAGGGGCTTCACGCTTCTTGAAGTCCTTGCCGCCGTCGCGATCTTGGCCATGGCGGTGACGATCACGTTCCAGCTCTTTTCCGCCGATCTGCGGTCTATCGTTTCTTCGGAGGATTACGTATCGGCAACCACGATGGCGAATGCGAAGATGAGGGAAGTCCTCGATGATGACAAGCTGTCAGAAAAGTCGTGGACCGAGAGAACAGACGATGGTTACCGGATAGACGTCTCGGTGTCAGAGGTCATGAAAGACAGAACGGAGAATTTGCAGGTGAAGCTCCTTGAGATAGCCGTGACGGTCTCGTGGGCATCGGGGACAAAAACCCGATCGATCGCGCTGAACACCATGAAAGTGATGGCGAAACAGATTTGAAGGAGAAAGCGGCTTTTCGGTGAAATTTTTGCGGTTCAAAAAAAAACAGAGGCTGAACACCGCGCGTGCCCCCCTGCGCGGTTCTCGGGAGGGGTTCACCCTTCTGGAACTAATGGTCTCAATGGCCGTCCTCGGACTCATCGTCCTAATTGTTGCCGCCGCTATGAAGCTTGGATTCCGTTCGGTGGAAGCCGGGGAGAAAAGGATGGATTCCATCGAACGGACGAGGGCATCCCTGACGCTTATCGAATACCAGATCCAGTCGGAGATACCGCTTTTTGTGAACGACAACGGCACCCTAAAATCCTCTTTTACGGGCGATAAAACATCGTTGCAGTTTTTTACGAACTATTCCATCTGGGGCGGGGAAAAGGGGTATGTGTCCGTTTCTTATTCAGTGGAATCCGACAGCGCTGGAAAAAAAATCTTGTCCGTATCGGAAAACATCATAGGTGTGTCCAACAGTGCGGAAACAAGGCTGCTCAATGGCTATGACGATATCTTTTTTGAGTACTTCTATAAAGACCCTACGGAAGAAGAGGGGCAGTGGGTGGAAAAATGGCCGGATGACACCAGTATCCCGGATAAAGTGCGAATTCACCTCGTGAACGGATACAAGGACTATACCCTCATCGTCCCGATGCGAGCGAGAGGAACTATGCCAGTAGGGCTACCTGCGCCAACTACGACAACTACGGCACAACCGCAGCTGCAGATGGGGCCGCTCGGAGGCAGGTGACCACATGAAGAACCGGACATCGCAGAGCGGCATCGCCCTGCTCCTCGTGCTATGGGTACTGGCTATACTCACCGTCCTTGTCCTGTCCTTCTCGTTCATGACAAGGACCGAGACCAACGCCACTCTGTCTTTCAAGACAGGTATTCAAAAAAGGTTCCTCGCCGAGGCGGGGCTGGAGAGGGGGATCATGGAGATCTTTTACCGCATAGCCAATAGAAACCCGGCCGTTATCCCCGAGGAAGGTCATGAGGTCTGGAAGGTGAACGGGACACCGTATACAGACACGACAGGCGATGGTTCGTATAAGGTTAAGGTGATAGATGACTCGGGGAAACTGGACATAAACGCCCTGTCTGATGTAAACTTAGATATATTGAGGAATTTGTTAAAAAATGTTGAAGGGGTTCAGGACGAGGATACTGTAAATACTATTGTGGACTCCATCTTGGACTGGAAAGATAGTAGCGCGCCGGGGTTGGGCACACACAGGCTGAACGGAGCGGGTGACGACTACTATAGGTCCCTGCCCAATCCTTACGAGGCAAAGCACGCGAATTTTGATACCCTTGAAGAGCTGGTGCTGGTCAAGGGAGTAACGCCCGAAATACTGTTTGGGGACCGTGAGAAAAAAGGCCTCATCGAGTTTCTTGCCATCAAACCGAACACCAAGCCCGGCGCGCTCATGATTAATGTGAATTCGGCCCCGCAGGAAGTCCTTGCGGCGATCCCCGGCATGCCGCCCGAACTGGTCGCAAACATCATGGCGCTACGCGATACGAAAGAGATCATGAGTTTATCGGAAATTCCGGCGCTGATGCAACAGCCGCAGATAGTTAGCATGTATCTCAACCCGAGTCCTGGCAATGGATCGAACATATTCACCATCGAGACCCTGGGATATACAGACGATGAAAAGACCGCTCATACCATCAAGGCGACCATCTTCCTTGAAAGCGCCAACAAATTTCATTACCTCTTCTACAAGAGTCCGGCGAAGTTACTGCAATGAGTCAAGCGCTGTCCATCGCAAAATTGACGTCGTTTTTCACCGGTCCGGCAACAAGGCTCAAGGGCACGAGAGAGATGCTCTGGGGGATTCTCACCTTCAGCCCTGCTGACGACGCCATAGCAGCGAAGAAAAGCATCTGCGTCTCCATCGAGAGCGGAGACGTCTCTCTAGCCTATGGTGCGCGGTTCTTATCCCGGCTCAAGATCAAAGAGTTCACGAGAATCTCCGAAGGACCCGGCTTCCCACAGGCTGAGGACCTTGCATCTGCTGTCGCCTTAGCGGTGAACAATGCGCAGGCGGCGAGAACAGATATAACGCTGAGCATACCGAAGACGTGGGCAATCATCACGACGGCAGAGTTGCCCTCTGTCGTGAAGGAAAGCATCTCGGATGTCGTTGCGTATGAATTAGACCGCCTGACCCCGCTGAGCCCCGGCGAGGCATACTATGACTACCGGATACTGAGGGAGAGCGATGGAAAACTGACCATCTCGATTGTGGCGGCGCGGATTGATAAAATCGAGCCGTATCTCGAAGCCCTCAGGGAAAAGGGGTTGCAGGTGAGCAGGATCACCGTCAATCTTTCCTGTATAGGCACCCTGTGCCACTTTATAGCGGAAAGAAAAAATACCTTGTTCATTGAAACGCACGAAGGAGGCTATGAAGGGGCGTTCTTTTTTGACGGCTGTATAACAGGGGCGTTTAACGGGACTTTCACGGCATCGGACGAACAAAGAAGAACGGATGTCATCATGAAAGAGATCCAATCCTTTCAGGATGCGGTGGCGAACCAGGGGGATGAACCCCAGGTCGTGATGCTCCTCGGTCGCACAACTTCACCATTGAAGGAATTGCTGAAATTGCGGACGACCGTTCCGCTCATGTTGCTTGATGAGTCTGATCTGAAACTCAAGCTGCCGGAACCCCTGAAAGATGTTCCCTATTCCTCTGTGGGAGGCGTACTGGAATCATTGTGGAGTAAATCGAGGGGGCTTGACCTTCTGAAGCAAGGTCGGCGCGAGACAATAAAGGCCCCTCTGGGCGTTTCCCTGATCCTCCTTTTCATCACCGTGATCATCTTGATCCTGCTTATGCTCACCCCCTTCCGGATGGAAGAGAAAAGGATCGCCGAAATTGACGCGCAGATAAAGCTGAAGAAGGACGAGATGAAAAAGGTGGAGGCACTCAAAAAGGATGTTGATGCGCTGAGTACCGATGTTTCTACAATCGTGCATTTTAAAGAAAACGGGCCGCTGAGTCTGAATATTCTCAAGGAACTCACAACCATCCTTCCCAAGACCACATGGCTAACGAGGGTGAGGATCACGGATGCGACGGTCGAGATCGAAGGCTATGCGAGCTCGGCGACTGAATTGCTGCCCAAACTCGAGGCCTCCAAGTATTTCAAGAAATCTGAGTTTGCGTCTCCCACCTTCAGGGATGCGCGGATGAATGCTGACCGGTTCATCATAAAGATGGAGATAGAGGGCGTCAAGAAAACCGAACCGGCGGTCAAGGGCAAGAGTGGAAAAAAATAGGTTATTGCGGCTAGCTATACCCCTCCTGATTGTGCTCCTGGTGCTCGTCACATACAGGTACGGATACGTGCGCGTCAGGGGAAATATCGCCTCGTTAAAGGAAGGCGAGGCTGTCAAGATGAAGACCCTCGAAAAGTATACAGCCCTTATCGCCGAGAAACCCCTGCTCAATAAAAAGCTCGCTGAACTGAAAGAGGCGCGAAAGGCCGACGACTCAAAACTGGTCGAAGGAAAGACCCTTGCGCTCGCTGCAGCAGCACTCCAGGATATGGTAAAGGGTGCCGTGACGGGAAGGGGAGGCACCATTTCCAGCGAACGCGTCAACAAGCCGGATGATCTCGGCCAGTTCAAAGTCGTCAATATCAGCATAGATGCCGTTTTGCCTGATGCGAGGGCGCTGAGTGATGTATTGTACTCCATTGAGACACGGACTCCGTACCTCGTCGTAAAGGAGATCGACTCCCGGGTCAGAAACTTCCAGACTCCGAAGGACCTAACGATTAAGTTGGATGTATCAGCATTAACAGTGGGTAAATAAGATGCGCCCTCTCAAATACCTTACCAGGAACATTACCCTTCTTAACATAGTTCTTTTGGTGGCCATTGCCGTCGGGGCCAACTATGTCTTTTCACCCGTTATCCATCTGAATCTGAAGGACACACCACCTCAAACGAAGAAGGCGGAGGCGGGAAAAGACGAACCTGCTGCCCCGGTCCAGGCCCCTTCACCGCTCGATTATGCGATTATTGCTGAGCAGAATCTGTTCCACCCTGAGAGGAAAATACCCGTGGAGAAAGTGGGGGAGGCTCCGCTTCCGAAACCCGATTTTGTTCTCTATGGCGTTTTGATAACAGACGAGGAAAGCGTTGCATATATGGAGGACAAGAAGGCCCCTCAAAGCACGACAGGGCGCGGCAAACGCCAGATAGCCCTGAGAAAAGGTGAAAACCTTAGCGGTTTCACCTTAACAGACATCGAGCCAGACAAGGTTATGATGGTGAGGGGTGAAGAGATCACGACCGTGAATTTAAACGACCAGCATGCCCCAAAGGGACGGGAAGAGGCGTTGCTCCCGGGACAGCAGCCGGCACAGCAGGCACAGCCGGCGGGTGCTCGCCGTCCAGCACCTGGCCAGCCCGCTGCGGCCGCAGCCCCGCCGATGACCACGCAGCCCTCGGTTACGCCTCCACCCCACCAGCCAGCGGCAGCACAGCCCGCTCAGCAGTCAACCCCTCAGCAGACTGGGTCGCCACAAGAGCCCAAGAAGACATTCCTCGATTTCTTTAAACCGAAGAGCCAGTAATCACGTAAGGAAAGCTAGAGATACCCTTCCCGCTCTGAATGCGCATGGTAAAAGAAGATTTGATGCCGATCTCCGGCAAGGCCTGCGCATCTGATTCATGCAGCATCCACGGACCATCAGGCTGCACATCAGCAAACAACTGATACCACGCGAAAGTCACTGTGGATTGCACCGGGAAGCCATCCGCGTCCAGGAGAACAGCAAAATACCATAAACTTCCAAAATTGTCGTCCTTTTCTTACGTTATCATGGCATGATCACGAAGAGAATCAACGCTGGTAATGATTTCCGTATAATTTCCCGTGAAAGACGAATCCAGAGAATATACTCTCACCTATCGAAAAACTGGCTGCCATGAGCCCTGCAACAATAAAAAGCAGCAGGACAGTTTTTTCATCTCCTTTCTCCTTTCAACAATAGGTGTTTGTCTCACGATACAGACAACGTAACAGTGTTTTCGACTCCCGGGGCGCCTTGACCACGGACGATCTCTTCTCCCGCCATCACCTCTACTCCATCTTCTTGCCCGGATCGCGTTTCCTGCTGTTATCCGCGATTCTGCACATGATCCCCGTAAAGGCTATTGACTACTCCGGTGCAATCCGGTTCATTACAGGAAAGGACAAGAATGAGGGATCCCCCTCTTCACCGCAGTCTATTCCGAGGGTAACCGTTAAGAACGATATTCTCTATCACACGTGCGAGATAATGCGTCTACCGTTTGGTGAAAAATGGTGTCAGGTTCAGTTCCGTCCCTGAGTCTTTCATCGCCTTCTCAACAAATTCGTCAACCCGCGCTTTTTTGAAGTCGGCAAATACCTTCTCCTTTATCTTATCCTTAACTTTATCGTAGGGCTCGAGAACGGACTCTTTTTTGTCCTCCACCTTTATAAGGTAACATCCGGAGGCTGTCTCGATAATATCGCTCACCTCTCCAGGTTTCAGAGAGAATGCGACCTTGTCCAACTCGGGCGCCATTTTACCTTTTGGGAAAAACCCCAGATCTCCTCCCTTCGTCTTAGACCCGGCATCGTCAGAGAACTCGGAGGCGAGTTTTGCAAAGTCTTCTCCCCTCTTTGCCTTTTCCAAGATCTCTTCCGCCTTTGCCCTTGCCTTCTTCTTGTCCTCTGCAGATGCCGACGGCTTGAACTTAATGAGGATCTGTCTTGCCCTGACCGTTTCGCGCGTTTTGAAATCCTCCTGATGGGCCTTATAGTAAAGCTGCATATCATCCTCAGTAACCTTTATCTTGTCAATAACCTCTAGCTTGATGTACTCTGATGCAAGGTAATCATTGGAAAGAAGGGTAAGCTGCTCGGCTATAGCGGGCCTCTTGTCAAACGCTTCGTCTCTCGCTATTTTTGAGATGACTATTCCCTGGACAATCCGCTGGAGAATCGTCGCTTTAAAAGTCGGGTTCTGTGCAAGCGCCTTCTGCTTGTCGGCATCGTAATAACTGATTATTCTGTTCAAGTCTGCCATGGTGATCTTTGTATCACCTATTTTCGCCAACACAACATCCTCCTCTGCTAATGCCAAGCAGGGTGAAACCATCAAGAATAAACATACCGCCACAAAGATCTTTTTCACGGTAACCTCCTGAGTATAAATGCTTCAATATGATAGCAGATAGCGCCCCCATTTAACAATTTCATGGGGCCAGGAAAGCAGGATCAGCGCGCACAGGCCTGGAAATTGTCCGATGACAATCTGTTGCCCTCAGGAGGCGTGGATCAGGCGCCCGGACATTTGTCAAAAACAGGAAATTGATTTACAATAAACAAAAATCAAAAAAGAACCTCTTACCGCATGCGCATGGTATCGATCTGACGTAAAGGGAGTCCTATGGGGAAGAAAAAAGACAAAAAAAATGGCAGGGGTTCTCGGTCAACACCCGAGGTACCCTCTTCAGCAAAGAAACATGTCAGTGACTTAGTCCCGGGATTTACCTGGAAACATCTCTTGATTGTCATGATTATCTCCGTAGGGGCCTATTGCAGCACTCTATCTATGGATTTTGTCTGGGATGATATGTATCAGATAAAGAGCAATGATCAGATCAAAAGTCTGTCACATATCCCTTCCTTTTTTGCCTCGGATGTATGGGCAGGGGTGAAAGACCTTTCGAGCGGCTATTACAGGCCCCTGTTCACGCTATCCCTTGCGGCCGATTATTCCCTGTGGGATGAACGACCCGTTGGATATCACCTGACCAATATCGCTCTTCACAGTGCAGTGACAGCCATGGTCTATCTCCTCTCATTATGTATTCTCAGGACTGTCCCTCCTGCCCTCTTTTCTGCTTTCATCTTCGCTGTTCATCCTGTCCACGCTGAGGCAGTCGCCTGGATTTCCGGCCGGAATGAAATGCTCTGGTCCCTCTTTATGCTCGGCTCATTGTTTCTTTATCTCCTCGGCAGGGAAAGACAGAGAATGACCTATATCGCACCCTCCTTGGTACTCTTTTTCCTCGCTCTCCTGTCAAAAGAAACGGCTATAATCCTCCCCCTGATCGTTTTACTCTATGAACTCTGTTACGGAACCGGAGGGTTACAGAAAAAAATGCGGTTTCCCGTCGTCTATGCCCTTGCGGTCATACCCTATGTTATCCTGAGACTGGTCTTCTTAAAAGGCACCGGATTGGGAGATGTCTATCCGCTGTCATGGCGATTGTATACGGCTCCCGGCCTCGTCATGCAATATCTAAGGCTGCTCATTTTCCCGGTCAATCTCAAGGTCTTCTATGATATCCCGGTCAAGAAGATATTCCTTTCACCGGATGTGATCATTCCCCTCCTCCTCCTCGGAGCGATTCTTTGGTGTATCATGTTTGTGCTCAGATATGATAAACGTCTGACCTTCAGCCTCCTCTTTTCCTTGATCGCACTCATTCCTGTCGCCGGAATATTCAAATCACTCTCCCCCGCGCTCCTCGCAGACAGGTACCTTTACATCCCCTCTGTCGGATTCTCGCTGGCTTTGGGCACCGTCTATTCAATCATCGTGCAGAAAACTGAACCGTCTCCTCCAATGAAACCGGCTTCCGCTCAGGAACTGTTTCGCCTCCGCAATATGGTAAAGCCGGGCGGCGCATTCCTTGTTGGTATCTTGCTTATTCTTACGCTCCAGAGAAATCACTGTTGGACCGACGATGCTATTTTTACTCATGCCATGGTCAGGGATGCTCCACGGTCTTATTTCACTCATTTTAGTCTTGGTACGTTTCTTGACTCGCAGGGACGACTTGACGATGCCGCAAGAGAATTTCAAGTTGCCATAAAACTGAATCCCGACTACGTGGATGCACATAACAACCTTGGTATCATCTACGACCAACGGGGACATCTCCAAGAAGCCTTAAAAGAATATCAGATCGTTTTAAACATCGCTCCCGGAAATGTCAAGGTACATAATAACCTCGGGATCCTCTACGAAAAGACCGGGAACCTTGACGCCGCACAGGGGGAATATGAGGCTGCATTGAGACTGGATCCGGCCAATGTAACCGCCCTGACCAATCTCGGTCTGCTCGATAGAAAACGTGATCGTCCCGCCGATGCGATGAGCTCATTCCAGGCTGCACTGGCACGGAATCAAAACGATCCGGGTCTCCACAATGCCCTTGGATCGATATACCTGGGACAGCAACGATTCAACGATGCGGCAGGAGAATTTTATGCTGCCCTGAAGCTGAATCCCGATTCTGTAGAGGCGCACACGAATCTCGGCCTGACGTTCAGAAAAATGAACCGTCTTGGCGATGCTGTGCAGGAATTCAGGACCGCCCTGAAGCTCAATCCCCGGCATGCAGAGGCCCACAACAACCTCGGGGTCGTCTACATGCTTCTGGGGAATGTTGATGAGGCGATCTCGGAGTTCAACGCAGCGTTGCTCATAGCCCCTCAGAATGAGGCCTTCAGGGCGAACCTCAAGAAGGCGGCGGGACGACAGGCGAAGAAGGGCTCGTGACTGACGTTACCGATATTCATCTGTCATAAAAAAGGGAAGGGGTATTTGCTATACCCCTTCCCTGAACTGCGGTAACGGCTGGCGACTTTATGGTTAGTTGGTAGACCAGTAAATGGAATACTTCCCTGTTGTCCCAGACCTGTTACAGACGGTCACATAAAAATAAGTGCCCGCCAGGTAAGAGCCAGGGACATAAACCGTCTGATTATTGGTGTCATTGACATTGGAAAAGACAGGGCGCGCCGGCTGGACGCCGCTGCACACTGGCTGACCTACAGTGCTCACGTACAAGTCCTGCTCAGTCTTCCAATCCCCGGTGCTCTCATAGACAATAACCTCAGAAGAAGCCGCGGTGAGGGTGAAAGAGTACTCATTCTCAGCAGGCGAAGCATTGATACTGGCTGATATATGCACTCCCACAGGTATCGGTGTTACCCCGCCTGTTGGCGTTGGCGTTGGCGTTGGCGTTGGCGATGGCGTTGCAGAAACAGTAAATATGATTGAGCTTGTGTTTGTGGCAGCAGTTGGCGTTGTTGAGTCAGTCACGGCGAAATTAACCGTGTACGTACCCGTTGAGGTTGGCGTCCCACTTATTGTACATAAAGTACCGCTTGCGGAGGCCGTTATCCCTGTGACAGTACTAGAGGCACCAGAGCAAGAATAGGTATACGGTGCGGTACCACCGGTAGCTGACATGGTTACAGCCGTATCATAAGCGACATTTTGTGTGCCTGCGGGAAGCGTAGTTACATTCAGTCCCAGTGCCAACGCTCCCGAAGAAGACGGGGCGGTAACAGTAAGAGCCACGTTTCCGTTGCCGTCGATAGTGAAGTCACTCATCGTGTAGACGCCGGGGCCGGATATCCCCGACCCTGTTACAGTCACTGTCAGTGGTTGTCCCATTGCGCTTGCCGCAAGGGCAAGTACGATCGCTACTGAAAACAGAATCTTTTTCATGTTATCCTCCTTGAAAAGAGATCTCTAATATCCATAACTCCTTCTATGTTAATCTAAGGCTTCGGATTATTTCAATTTAAAATCACCTTATGAACAAATCTTAATAATTCCGCATCCTCACAGAGCAAGAGTAGCAAGTTTTATGCAAGACAACGATCAATTCCTGCCGGTCTAAAAAAAAGACATTTTCTTGAAGTTTTAAGGCAGGTTATCGAAATGCTCAGGGACCTTTTCTGATCCCCGTACGTCTTACCACTCTTCAGAAATGACCGGAAGTGTCATGCAGACCGCCATTTATTGTCCTTTTTGCAAAAGGAATAAAAAAAGGGTGAGAGGAAAATCCTCTCACCCTTTTTGATCCGACAAATGCCGGCTTAGGGAAATGGTACGGTATTGGTTTCGTTAATGAGAGTGTCGTAAATCGCTGGTACCATGTAACTCGCTTCACCGCTCTCAAAATCCTGGGTCGTGTAAGCTATTGCAGGCAACCCGTGCATCACACCCATGGCGAGCGTGTCATCATTCCATAAAATAGCGTGGTCATTTTCCCCATCCGTGAGGCTCACAGCCAACCAACCGAGCTGGAAAGTACCCACGTTGACCGTTGTTCCGAGGGACGTATTCCATATGGCGCTTCCACCAATATGTATCACATTCACCTCGTTCGGCAGGCAAGACCCCTGAGACGGCGAGAAGGCGAGGGAAGTCAGTGTATTCTCTTTGTCGTCCCATACGCTGAGCCCAACGTTTGTGCAATACGCGGTACACAGGGTTTTGTCACTACTATTGGTCTCCGCGGTGCAATCGAACATTTCAGCACCCAGCATATTGTTTGAATCATCATCACCGTCAGCATAAGGTGCATCTATGTGCGAGTGACATGCATGCCTTGATGGGAATGTGATGATGAGGTCTGTCTGGCCTGCAAGTGCCGTCATGATGTCATATGGCGTATAGACGGTGTCCTTCATGAAGAGCCAGTCAAAAGCAACACAGCTGGATGTTGGTACGTCCTCAGTATCATTATAAAAAGTTGGCGGGGCCATTGAACTTGGAATGCTCAACTCTTTGCCAGGACCCGGATCACTGGTGGCTTCAGGGAAGGCATCTGCAATAGCTGTCGCATTGTAACTGTAAGTTTCGAGATCAGAAAGCTTGACTATAGTGTTGTTGCCGAACAGCACATTGCCAACGGGAGTAGTATTGGTCCAGGTTGTTTCCGCTGAACATTGACTTGCTGACGAAACGCAATTCTGCGGCCCTGAACTAGAGGTACAGTTAGCGGTAGTCGAAGCGTTCTTGTCATAGTTGGGGATTTGCGAAAAGCTGACGATCTCAAAATAACCTTCTCTGGTATCATCGGCGGTTACATCGGTAAGGGTGGTGCCACCGAATGCGAACTCTTGGCCAGTTGAGGTGATTGCCGGCGACGTAATCGTGTCCGTATCAACACCGCCGTAAATGTGACCAGCCGTACCGTCGTCCAGAAGATATGCGGTCCAGACATCGCCCTGGCTCAGACATACGCTGAAGTCAAGCACTTCCTCGCTGGTCTTGCCATTTCTAAAGACAACCCTGATCTTTGCGCCATTGACTGTGTCCGTGTTTACAATGTTAAACAGGTTGACATTACCCCTCACATTGTAATACCCATAAATGAGCGCATCGCCAAGCCCACCGGGATTTATTGAGGGCGCAAGGCCGGCCGGGAATGTGAACGTACCAACTCCCTCCACGTTATTCACGCCTGTCAAGGATGTGCCGCTAATCAAACCATTGGTTTCGAGCGCGAATGCTAAGCTCGAACTTAGTATGAGAAGCATGGCTACAAAACTAACTAAAACTGCTTTCTTTAACATTTACTTTCCTCCTTTTCGTAGTAAATTCCTGTGATTTGTTCAGACTTAAGCCTCATCTATGTAAAAAACTGCTTATTGCCTCCATCACCTCCTTTTTCGTTATTGTACTGGTAAAGGCTTCCATGCCCACAAACAATAACCTTAATCAGGGTTTTGTCTCTCTCTGAATTTCTGTGGCACATGATACCATGTTCCGCTCACCTTTACCCACTTCTCATTCAATAAAGCATCCGGCTCTATATTCTTTGAAGGTGTTACCACAATCTTCATCTTCACTTTCATATCCACTATAGCAGACTCTCCCTCTATCTTCAAGTTTTCTATCTCCACCCCAGTCCATTTGGCCCGCGAGGTATGAATGCCCTGTATATACTTCACCCTGTTGACCATCTTCCTATAGAGGGGGTCTTCATAATCATAGCTTCTGTCAAATTCTTCATTCACCTTGTAATTCCAATACGCCATTATTCTCTCCCGTAGAACCTCTTCGTCAGATACGCCCTTTACAGCCTCTTTTGTAGCACATCCTGAAAAAATAATCAAGAAAATAATAATAAAAAAAGAGACCTTGTTACAGCTATTTTCTTTCTTTATCAAATCACTGCATCTCGTGAAAAAATATACTAAAAGATAGTGCATATGTCAAGCCTTTTTTTCTTTTTCTCGTTTCCACGAACTATATTTTCATTGAAGAGACAAACTCGTTCTACACTCTAAAATATTAGCAAGAATCAGGCCATGTGACAAAATTAGGATTCTTGAGCCCTCCCCCGAGAAAAGAGACTACAAACTGTGTCTCTTTTAATCGTGTATGTGTAGTTTTTAAAACACAATGCAGAAGCTCCTACCATACGTTTGCTGCGCTTCCTTATCATTGCTAGCCATCCTCGCGGGGCAGGCTTGAGGAGCATTTGGGGACTTCCTTTCCGATAAGAGGATTATACGGCTTCAAATACCCTGAATGATGGTATACCGCGGGAAACGATTGATGAACCCTCACGCTACATATGTCTGAAAAGCAAAAGCTTTTAAGATTTCTGATCCTCTCCTCAGGGACAATGCCGGTATCGGTCAGAGCAAAGACAACGGAGAAGCGGGCTCGTGATAAATCGGGCCGTTTCAATATCTCTCCGCACAGTCGTTCTCGATCGAAAGTATAGTCGGAGGTACCGCCTGAACCGTCCGATATCCTGGAGGATTTGTTCCCTCGAACGCCAATCACGATAGCCCTTTGCCGCGAGAAATCAAACAGCGACTGAAGAATTTTCGAAGAAAAAAAGCTCTTCTTCCGATTGGACTGCCCGCATACGAGACTCTCCCGCACCGCTATGAGACCGACGAAAAAAGATACCGCCATTGGGCAGGCAGGCAGTCATCATAAGCTTCAGCCGTTGATCACCTTAGGGCAATGTTGCTGACCATGTTCCCGCAGCCGCATCGTTGATGGTGTATGTGCCGTTGCTTATCGAATTGGAGCTAATTATTGACCCGGTATAGATATCCGTAAGTCCCTTGCTATCGATAAAGGAAAACGTAATACTACTCGTACCGCTGACCGTGCCCGTGACCGATGTGCCTTCTGTCGCTGGTTGCCCTGTCGATGTTGTTGGAAAATTTCCTTTAATGGTACTGCCCGATTGGCTGAGAAACACAGTAAAAGGGGTTCCGGCCGTGCCGCCGGTTGGTATGTCGGTCACGCTCCAGTTACCTGTCGAAATGCTCGCCCCTGTTGAACCCGACAGTGTTCCATCCCATGGTGCCGATGTGGTGCCAACAGTGTATGTACCGGACATGGTAGTACCATCGGAAGATACCGTTCCGGTATAGCTATCCGTATTACCATTGGTATCGGTAAAGGAAAAATTAATATTCAGACCGACGATCGTGCCTGTGATCTGCTCCGTACCTGAGGGCGTTTGTCCTGAAATGGTTGTGCCGATTTGGTTAAACGTCCAAGTCCCTGTTAGAGTGGACAGATTCCAGCTACCAGAAATGTTCACTAATGCCGTTGGAGTCCCAGCCCCCAGACAGCCTCCGAGAAATAGAGGCAAGGTCATGGCAAAGAGGATCAGAGAAATGTTTATCAGCTGAGTAGTGGTGAATTTTTTCATAGACACCTTCCCGTTCTATACATTTATCTCCCTTCAGAGGGAGCAGCGGAAATCTGTATTCCTGTCCGTTTGAAGATATCTTTACCTTACTCTTTTTATGCGAAAGACGGCAAGAGGACATTTCAACATAGCAACGGTAGCGGACAGAATAGCGATGCGCATCAGCCAGGATACTCAATAGAAGAGGTCACCACATCCGAAGTTTAACAGAAAAGCAGTTCTTTAGTCGAGGGGCACAAGATTCCGAGACCTCAGGCGCCGCCGTATACAAATAACCCGAGTTATCTCCGCAGTCTCCGGCGTGAACACATTCATCAGCTTTGGGCTTCTAAGAGAGGAGATAACTGTTCTCTTGGGGCTGAAGATGAAGGAGTCCGCTTTTGGAGCCGCTAACGGCTTAGGGAGTGCCGCTATTTTTTGAATCGTTGCTTTCTTGCGGATCCTTTTTGCCCGGAGCTATTGACCGGCGTTCGCTTCCAGTCCCGCTCGCGCTTCTTTCTCGAATGAAATCATCTATCTGTTTATCCTTCGTCTCGGCTTTGTATCTGTTGACATAATCCAATGTCGCATCCTTTGCCTCTCTCAGGGACCTCGTGACATGGGGAGTGAGGAGGATAAGGAGCTCCTGCCTCTCGGTAACATCTCCCTGATTGCCAAAGAGAGCACCTAGGACAGGGATCCTGCTCAGAAAAGGGATGCCCGCATTGGACTTTGTGGTATCTTCCCGTATAAGGCCCCCGATAATAATCGTATCGCCATCCTGTGAAACAAGGTTCGTAGTAGCTTCTATTTTATTAATGCTAACCTCACTTAAGCCACCGACCAACACTGAAGTACCCAATGAAGAGATCTCCTGGGATATCTCAAGCGCGATCAGCCCGCTGTCATTCACCTGCGGTTTCACCTTCAGTATGATGCCAATGTCTTTATACTGTATGGTTGATGTCGCAATGGTTGACACTGCGGTGCCTGACGTAGCTACGGGCTGCGCGGTTGTCGAGGTCGCAAGTGGGATCTCCGACCCCACCTGAATCCTCGCCTCACGGTTATCAGATACAAGGATATGAGGAGCCGCCAAGACCTTTGCCTTAGACCGATTTTCAAGGGCAGTGATGACCGCTCGAGCAGTTCCGCTTGGATCTGTAGCAACAAATCCAAAACCTTGAGTCAGGCCCGGCAGTGTCGTTGTGGTTGCCGGAGCGTTGACTCCTATGTTGCCGGTG
The DNA here is from genome assembly GCA_050014695.1 of Thermodesulfovibrionales bacterium. Taxonomy (GTDB): domain Bacteria; phylum Nitrospirota; class Thermodesulfovibrionia; order Thermodesulfovibrionales; family UBA9159; genus UBA9159. The sequence goes on along the minus strand of JBEKCV010000011.1, from coordinate 19,662 downwards.
AGAGGCACGGGATTCGTAGTGAACGGTTTTAAGTTCTGGAAACCCACATTGGTTGACAATGACCATGCTAAGCCGAAACTCAGATTATTGTCCAGGGTCACCTGAACAATAAGTCCCTCTAGGATCACCTGTCTCGGCGCAATATCGACCTGCGCGAGCGTCTTCTCGATGAGTCTATAATCTTCAGGTGTTGCCAGGATTATGATGGAGTTCGTGACCTCATCAGGGATTATCCTCGTCGTCTCTGCTACCAACATCTCTCCTGCTCCCTGTTGTCCGGCGGCGCCCTGCTGCTGTTGCGGCTGCGGGATGGAAACAGGTTGTGCCGCCGGGGTCTGTCCGGGCGTTTTCGACGGCGCCGCTGCTTTCGCCGGAGCTTTTGCACCGAGGAATATCTGTTGGAGCAAGGCTGCAACGTCCTTTGCCTTGCCGTTCTGCACCGCATAGACATAGACCTGCGGGGTCACCGCTTTGAGCTCTTCACTGTCGAAGATCTCCACAAGCTGGAGCAGGCGTTTCACATTGGCGTCAGTGTCAGAAATAATGATATAGTTGCTTTTCGGAACATCAATGATCACCGCGTTTTTCGAAAGAAATGGCGTGAGCACCCTCACCATCTCCGATGACTGAACATATTTGATAGGGACCACCTGGACCAACGCCTTGCCGGTTATCTCGACTTCATCGGCCTCCCTTCCGACGCCCACCGGAGAGGGTTCCTTTGATATGTCAGCGATCGGTACGATCCGGTAAAGGCCACCCTCTTCCACAACGCCGATGCCGTTGAGCCTCAAGATAACTTCCATCAATGGCATTACATCTTCCTTCGCGACAGGGGCGGTAGATCTGAAATTCACCCTTCCTTTGACACTCGGGTCGACGATGTAATTCACCTTGAGGACATCCCCGAAGATGGTCTGTATTACTGAAAAAACGTCAGCGTCGTCGAAATTAAAACTGACTTCCCCCTTTTTCATGGAAGGCGGCTTAATCAGGGCGGGTTTGACGGGTTGAGGCTGCTGCACTTGGGGTCCACGCTGTTGCGGTTGGATCGCGGGAACCGGCTGCTGTGGCTGCGGAGTCGGTTGCGGTGGTTGTGCTCCGGGAACTGCCTGCTGTGGCTGCGGAGTCGGTTGCGGCGCCTGCGCTCCGGGAACTGCCTGCTGTGGCTGCGGAGTCGGTTGCGGCGCCTGCGCTCCGGGAACTGCCTGCTGTGGCTGCGGAGTCGGTTGCGGTGGTTGTGCTCCGGGAACTGCCTGCTGTGGCTGCGGAGTCGGTTGCGGCTGTTCTGCTTCGGGAACCGGCTGCTGAGCAAGTGTTGCGGATTGAGTCGCCTCTGCCGTCGCAACAAAGAGATTGTCAGGCATCTGGACGAGCTGTTCCGCATAGACTCGCATCCCCTGCGACGAAAACAAATCGCGATAAGGCAGTGGACTACCGGCCATAACGAGCAGGACAGTTATGCACAGTGCTTTACGCAAAGGACTCCCGAACACTTCCTTTTTTCATATCCGTCATTTTAACACATCATACCAGAACAAGTTTTTAAATAGCAATCTCACCACGATGAAATATTTTTCACCGAAGCAGTGCGAAAAGCGCACTCCTGACCCTCCAAGAAATCTCTTTCGATTTCTGCACGAAGGACGTATCAAATAAATCTCTTTGACGGGAACGCTATATCTTCATCGTACGCCTAAGTCAGCACGTGAGAGACGCGCTTTTTGCTCTCATCGTTGCGATTTTGCCCTTTCTTTTGTAATATGAAAATGAGAATGCCTTTCGCGAGACAAGGATAATCATCAGGCAAAAGACGATGGTGCTTCGCTCTGCTCGCATCGAAAAGGCCTCTTAAGAAGACGCGATCTGTGATTAACCGTGGAAAGGAGTCAAAACTTCTATGCGCTATCAGGTGGGACAGATGGGAAGGGTTGTCATATCCCGATTTGAGGATAAGGAAGACGTTTTGGGAAACCTGGTCAGCATCGCAAAAAAGGAAAATTTCAGGGCAGCTGTCATTTACCTTATCGGCGGCATGCGTGAAGCAAGGATCGTTGTAGGCCCCGAGACAGAGGAGATGCCACCCGTTCCGGTCTGGAGGGAACTTGGAGAGAGCCACGAGGTTGTGGGCTTTGGCACCATATTTTACGAGGGCGATGAGCCAAAGATTCATTTTCACGGCGCCTATGGCAAGGGGGATTCTGTAAAGGTCGGCTGCATGAGAGAGAAGTCAGAGACGTTCCTGGTTCTTGAGGCGGTGATGATCGAGATCACTGGGGTAAACGCTGTGAGAGAACTTGACCCGGTGTCCGGATTAACCCTCCTGAAACTATAAGAGAGGTCATGCATGGACGTATTCCAGTCAGTCAAGGGACGCAGAAGCATCAGAAACTTCAAGACGAGGGACATTCCGGATGAGATCATCGATATGCTCATTGATGCATTGATCTGGGCGCCGAGTTCGGGGAATCTCCAGGCACGAAAGTTCTACTTTGTTCGGGATCGCAGGCTGAAAGAGGAGATCGCTTCCGCTGCATTGAATCAAACCTTTATCGCGGACGCCCCTCTGGTGATCGTTGGTTGTGCTGACTACAGGATCGCAAGCAGATATGGTGATAGAGGCGTCACCCTTTATACAATTCAAGATGTTGCAGCCAGTGTCATGGGGATGATGCTTTGCGCATATGAGCATGGTCTCGGCACGGTCTGGATAGGGGCATTCAGAGAGAGTGAAGTATCAACGATACTGGATTTGCCTGATCATCTCAAACCCGTTGCGATCGTCCCCGTAGGTTATCCATCCAGGGTGCCGTCCCCCACTCCAAGAGTTTCACGGACCGAGGCAGTCGTGTTCAGATAAGATGTCCAGGATTCCTCTCATATCAGCGGGAACAGGACTCGAAAATTCCACGTATTCCCCTGTTGCCGGATGATGAAATCCCAACGTTTCTGCGTGGAGCATCTGTCGCAAAACCAGCATTCTTTTTTTCTTTATCTCCAGTTCAATCTTCTTGCCGTATGCCTTGTCTCCCATAACGGGATGTCCGATCGACGCGCAGTGAACACGTATCTGGTGCGTCCTTCCTGTGCCGAGTCGCGCCTCTATGAGGGTTGCGCAGCCAAATCTCTTCAGCACCTTCCACCGCGTGACAGCCTCTTTTCCCTTCCTTCTCGTCCTCGTGGACATCTTCTTGCGGTCCGACTCGGAACGACCGATGGGAAAGGCTATTTCTCCGGTATCATTTTTTAGATTTCCGTAAACCAGGGCGATATATCTCCTGGTTATGGTCCTCTCCCTGAATTGATTGACAAGGTTGTAGTACGCTGCATCATCGAGGGCGACGACCATAACCCCTGATGTATCCTTATCAAGCCTGTGGACGACGCCGGGTCTCAAGGGGCCTCCAGTTGCGGCGAGTTTTTCGGCATGATACGCAATGGCGTTCATGAGGGTTCCGCGGCTGTGGCCGGCCGCCGGATAGACAACCATGCCCGCTGGTTTATCAACGACGACGATATATGCGTCTTTATGGAGGAGTTCTATGGGTATCGGCTCAGGAACAAGAGCCCCGGTTTCTTGAGCAGATATGCTCAGGGCAAAGATGTCATCCGGTTTCACCCTGTAACTCCGGCTGACGGCCGTGCCTGCCATCGAGACGCAGCCGCTCTCGATGAGCTTTTGTATCTGAGAACGGGTGATGCCGGTCTTTTGGGAGAGGAAGACATCGATCCTCTGCCCTGCTTCCGGCCGCTCAACGACTATCTCTCTCACTTCCATAGTCACCTTTTAAATTACCTGACCGGTCAGAGGATTTACAAGAAATCAGCTTACCGTCACTTGCCGTCTTACCGGTTTCAAGGAGGGTGACGGACAGATGCTGCTTTTCTTATATCAAGATTGCATTGTATGCTATCTCATGTTCATGAAACTGACCGTATGGGTTAAATGCTCGAAAACAAATCTGTACTCTTATTCGTAAAATCACCGGGAAAAGGGGCTGTAAAATCCCGAATGGCAACAACTCTCGGGGAAACGGCCGCGCAAGACATCTACAACAGTTTTGTCCTTGACATCCTAAAAACCCTGATAAGCAGTCGCTACCCCTTGAGGATATTTTTTTATCCACCTGATGCGCAGGAGGATGTCGCGAACTGGCTCGGCAAAAGCTTTGTCTATATGGCTCAAAGAGGAGAAGATTTGGGAGCAAGAATGGCGGATGCCTTTGTGCAGTCTTTTTCAGAAGGTCTTGAGAAAGTGATACTCATCGGCAGCGATATCCCCGATTTGACGGAGGCCGTGATCGATGAGGCCTTCGAATCATTGCAGCGTAACGATGCGGTCATTGGCCCGGCTTCCGACGGAGGATACTACTTGATCGGTTTCAACAAAGGCACCTTTTTGCCCGATATCTTTGCCGGGGTCCCGTGGAGCACTGGCTCTGTTTTCCGGCAGACCATGAAGGTCCTTCAAGAAGAGGGCTGCAACGTACATATCCTCCCGGAATGGAGAGATATTGATACCGTAGATGATCTCCGATCGTTTTTTATGCGGAACAAAGATGCCGGCTTGAGAACATCCTATACCCTGTCCGCTATTATGAGAAACAGGGTGGCGATCGCAAATTGCGGATGGAATACCGAATCTCGATCATAATACCTGCCTGGCATGAATCGTCAATCATCAATCAGACGATCAATACCATTGTTTCCCTGCCATGCAATGGCGATTTTGAAGTGATCGTCGTCGATGGGAGTGCCGCCGGAGAAACCATACGAGCAATACAAAACCGAGAAGTGAGAACGGCCATCGCTGAAACAGGGCGCGCGAGGCAGATGAACGAGGGCGCATCCAGGGCACGGGGGGATATCTTACTCTTCCTGCATGCCGACACGGTACTGCCTCGAGATGCATTGCGGAGTATTGCCTCGGTGATGGCGAAAAAGGACGTTGTGGGTGGGGCCTTTGATTTAGGCATTCAATCCAACAGACCGATCTTCCGGATCATAGAAAACGCTGCGTCCTTACGCTCGCGGATAACGAGGATACCCTACGGGGACCAGGCACCATTCATACGGAAAGACTATTTCCATGCGGTGGGTGGATTTCAGGAAATACCGTTGATGGAAGATGTTGAGCTGATGAGGAGGATTAAAAAAGCGGGAGGCAGAATCCGCTTCGTTCCTGAAAAAGTGAAGACCTCTCCGAGACGATGGGAAACTGAAGGTATCCTTTATTGCACCGTGCGGAACTGGACAATACGCGCTCTCTATTTCCTGGGGGTTTCTCCCGAAAACCTGATACGATTCTATCGTTAAGCGCCCGATATCCCGCAACCTGTAAACAGATTGCTCATCTCATCTGTCGGTGTGCCGGATACCCGTCATCACGCACCGAGTGGTTCTTCCAAGACAACCGGCATTGAAATCGTATAAAAAACAACGGACCTGCTTGATAGTAACCACACGTTCCCCTATAATAATAAAGCCGTGGAAGGGGACGCGAGAGAAGATAATTCTCCTCTCTCCCGGCATGCTTTTCTCGTGTTCTTTTATTGCGGTTATATCTGCGCGGCCGAGAAGATCCTTCCGCAAGGCAGGGGAGGGTTCACCAGCATCGTAGATCGGAAATGGAGTGCCGACATTTTTCAGATAAGCGGTAAACTGATAAATCAAAGATGGACACGCAATGGCCGAACACAGACCCGAAGGGGTTTATATATACTTATCACTGATGCGGTGAATCCTGGCGACTTGGAGTCTCAACGCGCCCGTTATGAGGCCGAAGCAAAGATAGTTCATCACTCTGGACCGATTGTGGGCAGAGATGCCGTCCCTGAATTCCTGAAAGGATTTCTCATGGTGAAGCCGAATATGGCTTTGGAAACAAAGAGTGTTGATCGGGCTGGAGACATCGCTCTTTTGCCCTCGACGTGGCATCTCATCGGTACTGATCCGGCAAGACCTTCGAAATCGGAGGCGATGGTACCGAAGGGGTCCGACGCCAGACGGATCATCCCTGGGGTGCCGCTTAGCCGTCAAAGGTTTTTCTCGCGCATATTGCCTTCGCCATTCTCGAAAACGAGACAATGTGGCGGATTACAAGAATCATTAAAGTTTTTTCTCAAAAAATCGATATATAAAATGGAGACCCAGCAGATACTTATAGGAGTGAAATGAAAAGGAGTCTATTGTGATCATCCTTTCAAGAAGGCGTAGGGCACCGAACGCAATCTCAATAGCATTTTGTGAAAATCTCTCTCCCTGCAAGTCCGACCCGGAGAAGAAAGCATGAGTAATACACGGCGACGAAAACGATTTAGGAAGCGCTGTGAAACAGAATTTGCCACAAACAATAATGTTGTACGCAGAGGGATGTCCACTGATTTATCTTTACAAGGACTTTTCATAAAGACAACCTCTCCTTTTCCACCAGATACCGTACTTAACTTAGTACTGCATTTAAACAACGGGCAAACGGCAGCGCTAAAAGTGAAGGTCAAAAGAGTTGTGAACGCCACAGAGACAACTACTCATGCTTCAAGACACGGAATGGGGGTTGAGATCATAGAAAAAGACACTCATTATATCCGTTTTATCGCTTCATTAATCGCACGATATGAAGTGGATGACAACTCTGTATGACTTGCCGAGAGAGCCTGTAAAAGCATTCGGTGAGGGGATAATTATTTGCAGAAAGATGAAGTGAAGATACAACGCTGGTTCTCATCATATTGGTCGTAGTCAGCATCGCAAGGTGAAAGCACGTATCTCCTGTTACGAGCTATTCCGGTCATGTTCGTAAATCATTTGCTATTTTCCTCAGTCTCACGCTTCTTCCTGCGCTCTGCAATGATTTGTTCGAACTTCACACGCTGATCAGGTCGTAATATGGCACGAACTTTGTCTTGAGAATGCGATAAGATTTCTTCAATCTGAGGCCTGATTTGTCTACGAACATTTTTCACCTCCGTATGTGTCTCCCGCACTATCGCTCGCAACTGTTCCAGTTGAGTTGCATCAAGGTCAAGTTCACGGTTCAGCCGCTGGACAATGAACTCTCTCGTTGTCTTTTGTTCACCGTTGAGAATGTTTTCTATCCTCTCTTGGTCGATCTTATGCGTCACGAGGGCACCTGCTGCGGCGCCAAGCAAGAATAGGATCATGATGCTCACTGCTGCTTTCCATTTTTTCATTTCATTCACCCGCCAAGAAAGCCGTGAGTATCGCTTCTTCGTCGCCAATCTTGGCTACCTCGCTCAGATCAACCATATAATGAGGTTCGGATGCATAGATCCAGATTCCCAGGAAAATGACAAGAGAGACAAAAATAGGGATGGTCCGCCACGCCCATAGAAGAAAAGGCCGCTGCACTGCACGGTTGGAGCGAATCCTCGCCATTACTCGAGTTTCAAATCCGTATGCCCTCGCTGATTCATAACACTCAGTTTTGCGCGCAGCAGCAAAAAGCCTGTCAAGCCTATTGTCAAAAGGATCATTGTCCATGGTTATCCTCCAAGATTCTTTTCAGTTCTTTCCGCGCCCTAAAGGCACGAACCTTCACTTTAGCCTCACTCCAACCGGTCAATGCGGAGACTTCACGTACTGACTTCTCCTCCAAATTAAGCAAGGTAATAACCATCCGTTCTTCAGGGCGCAGTTTAGCCAACGCATGCCTGAGGATCTCCCAAGCTTCACGACTCGGCATTTCATCGGACGAGGGATCTCGCAGCGCGAAGGCAACATCATCCAGCGGTACCTCATCCTCCGTACGGCGCCGCTTGCGGAGCGCGTCATAACAGGCATTGACCGCTATTTTTGACACCCAGTGCTCAAGCGGCGCGTCGCCACGATATTTTCTGAGGTTTTGATACACCTTGATAAATATCTCCTGGCAGACGTCGTCGAGTTCATCGTGATTCCTAACAAACCGAGCAGCAATGCTGAAAACTTTTCGTTTATACCGGCGCACCAATTCGACGAAGGCCTCATCATCGCCGGAAAGAATTGCCGCGATGAGGCGCTCATCGTTCGGCACCTCCTCAGGTACGGTCATCTCGCCCCATTTTAATCCTTTCTCTCCGCTTTGACAAGTCAAAAGAGGAACCAATCGAGTATTGTATTCACCGCACAATCCGTCTGTGCAAGCTCTTTGATCTCATACGGTGCCGTCGTACGCGAAGTTCGTGGATATACGAGGGGCCCGCTGCAGCAAGGTAAGCACCTGCCGATGAGACCAGGGCCGCTTGAGTATGCATTATTTCATTATCGCCTGTCGTTGCATGGATCATCCTTTTCAGGCAACGCTCCTCTTCAGGCAACGCTCCTCGACACGATATTTCCGGTTTAATGGCCGGAGAATGGCTGGTATTACTGGAAAACATCCCTCAGCTGAGTCTTCTGCTCATCGGTAAATCCCATTGAGACGAACACAAGCAATGTTACCGGAATTCTTCAACTCTTGATCCATTTTCCCCTGTCATCGCCTTCTTCCTCAAAAAAATAGACGATTAAACCAAGCATCAAGTTACAACAAGAAAGCGAGATTATCCGAGCAGCAGCCATCGAAACATCAATGGCCGTCGGTGCAGCCCAGGCTGATAAGACCCTAAAACTCTTGATCCATGTGTTCATGTTATCATCTCCCTTTAACGTGAAAAGACGATAAAAAAAAGAAGTAGGTTACAACCCGGGAAAGGGATATATCGTTTGGTAAGAAATAATCTCGCGAGATGTTGACAATCGTTGAGCAGTCGGAAGTCTTCGTTTCTCTTACTGATAATCGTCCGGTCTGCCAGTTTTGTGCATACCGGCCACTCGTAACGGAGCATTGCGGACAGCACAAAAAAGGGCCCTTCCCGGGCTGAGACTCGTTGACACGGCCTTCTTCCTCGTTCTCAACTCTGATTTGCTTTTCATTCCTGAGATCAGAAGCCGGATGTGACCTCTGTTTTTTACGTCACTCCATAACACGTATATGACGCCGCGTCGGAACAGGGGAACATAAAAAAATAGAGGTCATCGTTTTATCATTCTATTACAATAGGTTACTGGCCTCTTTTCGGACTGCGAATACTTGTTAAACCCATATATCCCTTTGTTCTCCTAAGGGTTCATTACGCTAAAGTTATTGCCTTGAAAGGTCGATAAGACATATAAATTTACTAAACGATTATGCACTAAGAACTATTTTAGGAGTCGCCGATGTTCGGGTTTATCAGGAAGCGCTTAAGTAGGACCATTCTCACCGTCTCCACCCTCAGTATAGCCATAGTCTTGACAGCGATAATCTACCTTACCGTCTCTCATCAGACCCAAGATATGATAAAAGGGATCGTTTCTTCCAGTGAGGAAGAGGCGCACACGATCCTTACCAGCGTATCATATCTTATGTCAATCGGTGACGGCAAGGTGGTCCAGAAGCAGTTATTGAACTTAGGCGATAATACCGGCATAGACGTATTCATCTGCGACTACACCCAGAAAATTACATTCTCCACCCAGAAGGAGAGGATAACATCCATGATGGCCGATGTTATTCCGGAGAAAACCTTCCTAGAAGCACTGGGTGAGTCACTGAAAAGCGGTGCGCAGCCTGCTCACGCATCGCAGGAGAAGATACGGGGAAAAAGATATATCACCTCAATATATCCCATAGTGAACAGCGCCGAGTGTCACCGCTGTCATGGTTCCGACCAAAAAGTCCTGGGCGGTATCGTAGTGATAAAGGATGCCGAAAAGAACTTTTTGGCCATTGCTAGCTTGAGAAACTATAACATTCTTATCGGCATCACGGGTATATGCGTCATCGCTGTTATCATTTTCATAGTCTTAGTCAAATTGATAAAGCAGCCTCTTGTGACATTTACTGATAAGATGGAGGAACTCGCGATGAAGGTCAGGGACGGCGATTATTCTATGAGGCTCGACATGAGGCAGCCTGACGAAATCGGTGCACTCGTGACATCCTTCAATCACATGGCAGAGGTCCTGCAAAAAAAGAACGGTTCTCTGAAGAAAGCCCATAAGGAAATTGCCAACGCCAATAAAGAACTGGAGGCCTTTGCCTATTCTGTATCACATGATTTAAGAGCCCCCCTCAGGGGTATCGAAGGCTTCTCGAAGATACTCATGGATGAGTATTCGCAGCATCTCAACGAGGAATGCAAACACTACCTGAGCAGAATCAGGTGTAATACTGTGAGGATGTCAGCTCTCATAGATGACATCCTCACCCTCTCCCGTGCCGGAAGGACAGAAATCCAGAAAAGACCAGTACCTCTCAATGAGATAGTGAAAAATGTACTGAGTGATTGCCAGGAGGATATCGAAGCTCGGGGCATAGCTGTGTCGGCAAGTGATCTTCCGGCGCTCAACTGTGATCCGTCATTGATGCAGGTGGTTTTTTCTAATCTTATAGGCAATGCCGTTAAGTTTACCCGGGACACGGAGAGTCCCGAGATTGCCATAGGATTCGATACTGAGAGGAAAACGATATTTGTGCAGGATAACGGGATAGGCTTTGACATGCAGTATCATGACAAGATATTCGGGGTTTTTCAGAGGCTCCATCTACCTGAGGAATACGAAGGAACGGGAATCGGCCTTGCTATCGTGAAGAGGATCGTCGAACGTCACCATGGAAAAATCTGGGCAGAATCAGAGACGGGAAGGGGAACGGCATTTTTTATTAAATTACCTTTGGGAGGTTAACATGTTAAATGAGCTAGTGACCATCCTCCTTGTGGAGGATAACCCTGATGATGTAGAGCTTACCGTGCGGGCGCTCAAAAGAAATAATATCGCGAATCCATTAGAGGTGGTGCGAGACGGACAGAAGGCACTGGATTATCTCTTCTATACCGGGAAATATTCCACCGTAACGCATTCGCTTCCCGGTCTTATCCTCCTCGATCTCAAGTTACCCAAGGTCGATGGGATAGAGGTGCTTAGAAAAATAAAAGGGGATCGCACGCGGAAGCTTATCCCCGTGGTCGTTCTTACGTCTTCGAAGGAAGAGAGGGACGTGGTGGAGAGTTATGACCTGGGCGTGAATAGCTATATACGAAAGCCTGTCGATTTCGACCAATTTGTGGAGATCGTCAAGCAGATCGGGTATTACTGGCTTTTACTCAATGAGCCGCCATCGGTTAGGTCTGTGCAAGATAAACCATGACCCGGCAAAACCTCAGAGTCTTCTTCCTCGAGGACAACCCTGATGATGTGGAGCTGGAGATCCACGAGCTCACCAATGGGGGGTTCGAGGTCACCCGCGATCTGGCAAGAAACAGGGATGAATTCCTCGAGAAACTTCCGGGACTCGACGTCGATATCATTCTCGCGGATTTTGCCCTGCCCGATATAACGGGGATAGAGGCGATCCAAATATGCCGGGATAGAAAGATAGACGTGCCCATTATCTTCATAACAGGCGCTGGTGATGAACGGATAGCAGTGGACAGCCTGAGGGAAGGAGCAATAGATTACATCCTCAAAAAGAACATAAGCGGATTATCCGCCAGGGTTTCAAGGGCACTGGACATTTGGGCGGAGAGGAGGGCTAAGGAAAGGGCTGAGTCAGAGAAGAAGAAATTCCAGGAACTGCTCTTCCAGGCTCAGAAGATGGAGTCCGTCGGAACCCTCGCCAGCGGAGTGGCCCATGATTTCAATAATATCATGACGGGTATATTGGGTTATACCGAGATGATCATAGAAGAAACCCCCGAGGACTCGCCCCATTACGAAAAAATGCAGATCATATCATCTCTCTGCCAGCGGGCTGCCTCCGTTACCCATCAACTGCTCATCTTCGGCAGAAAGATGCCGGTCGAACTCAGGAGAATCAACATCAATTCCTTTATAAAAGAGACTATGAATATTTTGAAACCGGCCATCGGAGAGGGGATAGAGATAAGGCTGGTCCTCCAAGATGATATGCCGGATATAAAGGCTGATGCCGGTCAGCTGACGCAGATATTTATGAACCTCGCCCTTAATGCCCGCGACGCCATGAACAATACAGGGCTCATCGAATTCAGAGCAGAAAGATGTTCAGCCCGTGAAATTGACGGGAGATCCGGCAAGTATATATGCATTTCTGTATCCGATACGGGATGCGGCATTCCGGAAAGCGATATTCGGAATATCTTTGATCCCTTTTTCACGACAAAGGGTGTTGGCAAGGGAACAGGCCTCGGCCTTGCGATCGTTTATTCCATCGTATATGCTCACAGTGGATGGATTGAAGTGAGCAGTAAACCGTCCGAAGGGACAACCTTCAGGATATGTTTCCCGTCCCTTTCAGAAGATGCAATGGTCCAGATGTCGTCCTCGGATGCCTCCTATGACAGAGGGATGAATATGTCCCGCAATAAAGAGGTGATTCTCTTCGCTGAAGATGAAGCTATGATAAGAGATGTTATCTCCTCCGCCCTGGGATCATATGGATATGATGTTCTTCTTGCCCGGGACGGTGAAGAGGCCATCGAGATTTATAAAAGCAGACCGGATGAAATCGACATCGTTATCTCAGATAAGACGATGCCGAGGAAGTCCGGGATCGAACTCTTCAATGAACTGAAGTCCTTGGATCCCGAAATAAAATTCATCCTCATGACAGGCTATGGCTTGAGCGAAAAAGACCACGACGTATGCCGCGATATGGAGAGGGTCATTACTAAACCCTGTCCCACCTCGAAGATAGCACACTTCGTGAAAAAGGCCTTACAGAGCTAAGAGGTCATCCGAAAACTGAGCCACCTCACCGTATCCGCATAGAGAAGCCAGGTCAACCGCATGGGCCTCCTCTATCTGTGGGTCTTCGTTAGATGAAAGTCGGGATATGCAGTAACAGCCACCTCGCTCTGGTCGAGGCCTTCAAACTCCACTTCCTCCGATACCCGAAGAGGGATTATTTTGTCCAGCACTTTGAAGAACGCGTACATCACGAGGAAGACAAATGCGAAGTTTACGACGACACCGATGACTTCGGCCGCAAACTGTGACGAGCCTCCGTAAAACAGCCCTCTAACCGTGCCGGGGACATTGTTCAAGCCGTCTCCATAGGTGCCGTCGGCAAAAAGTCCGAGCCCGATAAGACCCCAGGCGCCGCACGTGCCATGGACTGACACGGCACCCACAGGATCGTCCACCTTCAGTTTCCGTTCAACAAAAAAGACGCTGGCGCAACAGATGACTCCGGCAACCAGCCCTATAATGACAGCTCCAACGGGACTCACAAATGCGCAGGGAGCTGAGATAGCAACGAGTCCGGCAAGGAGTCCGTTGGCGGACATGGAAAGATCCGGCTTGCCATAAAAGACCCACATGTAGCACAGTGCCGAGAAGGAGCTTGCAACGGATGCCAGCATGGTATTTACCGCTATCACGCCAATTCTCAAATCACCTCCGGCGAGGGTCCGGCCAGAATTGAACCCGAACCACCCGAAAAAGAGTATCAAGCATCCGATGATCGCCATCGGAATATGATGTCCCGGAATTGCAGTGGGAGTTCCGTCGGCCTTAAATTTCCCCATGCGAGGCCCAAGGACAATCCCTCCGGCAAACGCCGAAACTCCCCCAACCATATGAACCACTGAGGAGCCAGCGAAATCGAGAACTCCATGGCCGAGACCAAAGTTCTTACCGAGCTGTGACAGCCACCCGCCGCCCCACACCCAGTTTGCATAAAGCGGGTAGGTGAACATAGCAATAAGAAATCCGTAGACGACAAACGACTTAAACGTCCAGCGCTCAGCCATTGTGCCTGTCGGAATGGTGGCCGCGATGTTCATGAAGACGACCTGGGACAGGAAGAGCGTAACAATCGAGGCGTCGTAGGTCACCCCGGAAAGAAAGAACCCCTTTGTGCCCCAGAGGCCAAATTCCTTGCCAAAGAGGCGCATGGTAAATTCACCATCCAAGAATCCGGTTCCGCCTGCAAGCGGGCTGGCGCCGACGCCGCCCATCTGAAGCGCATAGCCGCAGATCCAGTAACCGAGCACCCCGAAGACGAACACCATCATGTTCATTGCCATGGTATGGCCTGCATTCTTCGCCCTCGTAAAGCCGGTCTCCACCATGGCAAAGCCCACCTGCATGAAAAAGACGAGATAAGCACAGATCAGTGCCCAGACAAAATTAACCGCAATCCTGTTATGGCCGATCACGTCAGCCAATTTCATGGCGAGCGGCTCGTTTGTCGCCAGATTCCTCATATCGTCCGCGGTGGGCGCGCCGGGTGAAGCACCAACGACATCTGCAGCGCCCCCGGTACGCGCTCCGGACGGATCAGATTCTTTCGGCACTACCGGCGCAGGTTGAGCGGGGTACGCCTGCTGTGCGGAAGGGGCAGGGGCGGGCCGCCACTGTTCATCCGCAAGCACAGATACCGCAGGCATCGAAAGCCACGCGACTAACATCGTTGGCATCAAAAAAGCCCATGCCTTTTTCATTTTTCCCTCCATTTCTTTTTGTCCAGGCTATGTTGGTTGTTCCGGGGCGAAAGGATGAAAACATCGCGACAATTCAGGATATTTCCCTCCTGGCAGGTGATCACATTTTCTCCCCAAATTGGATGATCATCGCGCCACACGTGATGACTATCAATCCGATCCAGGTCGTATTCGGTATGTTTTCATCAAACACAAAGCGCCCAAACAATATGCTTACCATCGCGAAAACCGCGACGTAGACTCCGAGCAATTTTGAGAAATCCCATTTCACCGTGTTCACAACCACCCCGTACAAACCCAGCATGATGCACCCTATGAAGATAATCTTCAGACTGCTTCCGCGAAGTCCCTTGCGGACGACTGCATCGCCGCCAACCTCCAGGATTGCTGCACCCAGAAAAATCAACCAGGCAAACATTGTCATCGTTGAGCCTCCTCTTTGAAGTGATTGGGCACAGGGCACAACCTGCCTACCGGCGGGAGATCATCCGCCTCTACCGCTCCTTTTAAAAGTGACCCCTCCATTACGGCGGCCCGAAGGCCACAGGGACTCTGGCAAAGGGAGATTTCACACATGATGTTATTTCAATTTCAAGACTACGATACCCGCCTCGGGGTAATTTTTTTCCCTGGTCGTCTCCGCCTTTTCATGTGTTCAAGGCTTCCCCGTCATGTTAGCAACAAGCATGCCGGACGTAATGTCTCGGTTTTGTGAGGGATTTGATTCGACGACTGCTACAAAAATGTATCAGAACGATAATAATGTAGGTGAAAAGCAAAACGGCTATGTCCGAAAACTCCAAATTTCCGGGAAAAGCAAAGGCAAGAAAAACCTTTGAGGGTCAGTGCGCGGTTCCTCGGTGAAGGATAAGCAGCAGTACCAGGACGAAGACAGCGAGCGGAATCGATACCGCCAAGAAAATCCAGAGTATTTTTTTCCAGCCGCGCTTCCACAGAGTCGGCGCCTGAAGTCGATCACATCTCCCGGTCAATTGTACCGCGTCTGGATTGTCCAGATCCGCCTTCATTGCTGCGGCTGATTGATAGCGATTCCTGGGGTCGCGTTCCATGGCGTGGAGGATGATCTCCTCGACCTGCGGCGAGATATTCGGATTGAGTTTCCGCGGAGCGACGGGATCGCCGTCGACGCGGGCGCTCATGACCATGAACATGGTGTCCCCCTCAAACGGCTTCACGCCGACTACCATATCATAGAGCATGGCGCCGAGGCTGTAGATGTCAGTCCGCGCGTCGCCGCGCTTCCCCTTAACCTGCTCGGGGGCCATAAAATCGGGGGTTCCCACCGCCGGAGTAAAGCCAGTGAACGTGATCCGTCTGCCCTCCTCGGCCCTGGCGATGCCAAAGTCCATAATCCGGATTGTTCCGTCGTAGCAGATCATGATGTTCTGCGGCTTGAGGTCGCGGTGGATGACGCCGTGCTCATGCATGTACGATAGCCCTTCACAGACGCGACCGGCCAGCTCGATCGCATCCCTTTCCGGCATCGGGCAGATGCTGTTCAGCAAGTGCGCGAGCGTATAGCCGTGGAGATACTCGGTGACGATGTATGGCCGGCTGCGATGTTCCTCCCCCACGGAAATGAATTTCAGGATATAGGGGTGGTTCAGACGACGCCCGATCTCTTCCTCACGTTGAAACCGTGAGTAGAAGCCGGGATCGCTCTCAAACTCCATGAACGGCACCTTTACTGCCACGGTCTCCTTGGTCATCAGATCCGTTGCTTTGAATATGGTCGCCATTCCGCTACGGCTGATGGTCTCGGTGATGAGGAAACGGTTGTCGAGGGTCTGCCCCGGCCGGAGTTCGTACTGGGTCGTCGGGTCGCTCGGCTCCTGATACATCGCTACACCGCGATAATACGTAATTTTCTCGACGTCGTTAATCTGCAGGACCTGCACGGAAAGGTTATCGTCCGTGCCGCGCTGCTCCGCCAAGGCAACGAGCTGACGGCAGGCCTGGGCCGGGGAAGTGCGCGATACGATGTCGGCGATCTCGCTGTCGGCGACAAACGCATACAAGCCGTCCGAACAGAGCACGACCCGGTCTCCCTTGAACACCGTAGCGCTCTCGACGTCGACCCGGATCACCGGCTCAGGGCCGACGCTGCGGGTCAGGATGGAACGCTTGTCGCTGGTCTTGGCCTCCTGCTCGGAAATCAACCCGAACTTTTGCTGCATGCCGGTGTAAGTGTGGTCCGTGGACAATTGCTTGATCTGGGCCTTGCGGATCAGATAGACACGCGAATCACCCACATTGCCCACCGTGACCTCGTTGTTGCGCAATACCGCGACGGCCAGAGTCGTCGCCATGCGCGACTTCCCGTGGTTTTCCATGCCCTTGTCGTAGACCGCTAGATTGGCAGCGTTGAACATCTGAGTGAGGAGCTGCTGCGGAGACTGTTCCCCCGAAGCCTCGCGGAACGCCTTCAGGGCCGTCTCCACCGCCAACCGGCTCGCCACTTCGCCATGCTGTAGCCCGCCCACGCCATCGGCCAGCACAGCGACCGCGCCAAGTCTCCGCTTCTCCTCCAGCGTTTGCGGCTGCCAGAAGCCCACGAAATCCTCGTTGTTCTCGCGTGCTGGTCCAGGTGAAGACAGTTCAGCGTAAGCTAGTTCCATAATGCAAACACTAACATTTTACTTTATGAAATGGAAAGCGTGTACCGAAAAATGGCGGCCACCCATCCGGATGACCGCCCCGACTTGTTCTTCTGTTGAAAACGCAGGCGTCTTTTACGAGACAGGAGTTATGCAGGTTTGCTGCTGAGCAGCACTTCCTTGCCCTGAGCCTTGCTGCTTTTGCGGAAGTATATAGCCCCATAAATGCCCCACAGCGCGCAGAAACCGAGCGCGATGTATGGCTCCTTCCAACTCATGCCGCTCACCGAGAAGGGCCCGATCAGGTAGAAGAGCATGATCGCCAGGTTCGCAAGCAGACCGAGAACCGGTACGAGCACGTGTTTGAACCCATTGAAGCTTTTGTGCTCCTTGAAGGCCACCATGGCAATAAAGCAGGTGCTCATGTAGAGCAGGAACGTACCAAAGTTGCTGATCAGCGTCACGATGAGCAGTGTGTTCGGCAGCTTCGTGTACGCATCCGGCGAGAAGATACCAAAGCTGTACCAGAAATTATGCTTGTCCAAGGCAGCGAGCGCCGACGACTGCCCTCCCAGATAGATCGACACCGTGGCAATGCCGATGATTATCGAGATCACGGCCAGGGTCCAGATAGCGCGGTAGGGCGACATTGTCTTGCCGTGCAGAAGGCCGAAATGCGACGGCACCTCCTCGTCACGGCCCATAGCGTAAGTAACGCGTGCGCCGGTGTTGAGGCAGGACAGTGTTGTGCCGATCAGTGCGAGGAACACCGTGAAGGCCTGAACCAGCATGAACGCCTTGCCCGCCGCATAGCTGCCGAACAGCCATGTGCCCACGATGACCATCATGTCACCGATCGGCGCGCCCGATGCCCCCGCATTCGGCAGGGTGTAGCCGTTATGCAGCATATAGTTCGCGGCAAAATACTCGACCAGGTAGCAGACTGCGCCCTGAATCGCCAGCGACATCAGGACCGCTCTCGGGATGTCCTTCGTCGGATGCTTCGCTTCATGGGCCATCGAGGTGACGGACTCGAAACCGACCAGAATCAGAATCGCGATAGCCGCCTGAATGAAAATGAAATTGAACCCATGAGGTGCGACGACCGAACCGGCTGTCGAATGGTAGTTAAACACCGGGTTGCCCTTGTCGTCCTTCGTGACTGCCCCGTCGGAATAGTCAACCGTAAACGGCGCCGCCAGTTTTGGATCGGCTACCTGTTTGCCGTCTTTGTCCGCAGGGACGGGATTGCCATCCTTGTCTTGAGCGTCCTGCATCTGATAGACCGGCTTGCCGTCCTTGTCCATAGTCGGTTTGCCGTTAGCATCCAACTGCGGCATCGGCTTGCCCTTGTCGTCCTTCTGGGGCTCCTGTGCAACCTGATAGTTGACCGCAATGCCATTGGAGAGGTGGAACCCGGTCGAGCCTTGCGGATGTTGAGTGCGATAGCCGATTGCGATCACAGAGAAGACCAGTAAAGCCGCGATCTGGATAATATTAATCACCACGTTGACTGCGGTCGTGCCCGTTACGCCTCGATAGGCGATATACGCCACGCCGAGGGCGAACACGATACAGAAAAGAATCATGAAGAGCGGGCTGTTATAGGTGCCGCTGAAGGTGTCAGGCCAGAACTGATTCAACAGATAGCCGCCGAGAATCGCTGTCACACCGACCATGACGCCGGGATAGACCCAATAATACAGATGACTCGCCCATCCCGTAATGAACTTGGCGAGCCGGGCGAACTTGTACGCGTGCGTCTTTGAGAGAAACGCCTGCTCCGCATACAAATACGACGAACCGGGTCCGGGATAAAGCTTCGCCAGTTCCGAATAACTGATTGCCGTGGCGAAGCACAGCAACAGAGCGAACAGGATGCCGAACCACATGGAGATGCCGGCCATCGGGGCACCGTAAAGGGATTGCATTTGGAAGGTCAACCACAAAAACGCACCGGGCGCGATCAGTGCCATCGCGTTCACCGTCAGGCCCGTTAGGCCCAGCGTTCCTCTGGTAGGTTGTTGTTCGTTTGCCATAGTGTTCTCCTTTCTTTTGCCTCAGAGAAGGGTTGTACCCTCCCGGCAATTAAACCTGCTATTTGACCGGCTGCTCCAGCCGGACGACGCTGGCACCTTCCTGGCTGCATCGTCCGGATTGATCTCGAATCCACCACTTCGGTCAGCAAGCGATTCCCCTTCATAGGAGAGGGGGCAGCCAGCTTGCTCCTGATCCTTACCAGGTGTACATGATGCCGAGGGCTATAGTATCCTGTGATTTCTTGGTGGGTTGGTTGTCCGCATCCGGGAAAACCGGCTGAGTAGACCAGTCATGCCGGTATTCAGGCCTCAGGATAATTCCCGCAGCCAGCCGTATCTCCGGGGTAAGCGTTATCTCGCTTAATTGCTGCACGGTCCCTGTCCTTAAGCCGTCCTGATCGTTGAAATACTCAGCCCTGAGCGATACGCTGAACGGCTTGCTGAAATCGTACTTCGCGATCCCGGAGATGCCGTACCACTTTCCCGTGCTCCCGTCAGGCCCCGAATGCTGCTCGGTTGCGTAGTCGGTGTTCAGAATAACGGTCAGGTCCTTCA
>JBEKCV010000010.1:0-79147 GCA_050014695.1 Thermodesulfovibrionales bacterium | reverse complement strand
AGCATTCGATTCAGCGTACGCTGACACTGCACCAAAAGCCTCTTGCTCGATAGTCCTGGCAGCATTG
Source organism: Thermodesulfovibrionales bacterium (assembly GCA_050014695.1). Lineage (GTDB taxonomy): Bacteria > Nitrospirota > Thermodesulfovibrionia > Thermodesulfovibrionales > UBA9159 > UBA9159. Next base: position 79,080 of record JBEKCV010000010.1, on the reverse strand, counting down.
GTGTCCCTGCATAACTCCAGCCCGCATTGAGGGCACTTATGCACTCTCTCTGAGAGCGTCCTTGGCACCCGATACCCGCAGCCTGAGTAATCCTGTCTCGTGTAGGCCGGATTGACGGTCACCGTTCGGTTCCCCCTGAGCATTACGCTCTTGTAAGTGACGAACCGTATCAGGGTACCCCACCCGGAATCCAGAATCGCTTTCGCGAGATGATGGTTTTTCACCATGCCCGGAATGTGCAACTTCTCAAAGGCTATGTATGCGTAAGTGATCACGAGCAGAGCGACACTTTATGCAGAAAATCCTGCCTCTGGTTCGCTCTATGCTCATGGGTCCTGGCAAGCACTCTCTGCTGCTCTCGATAATTGACAGAACCCTTTTCCTTTTGAGAAAGGCTGCGCTGCTGCTGCTTGGGCTTGTCCTCTGCCTGCTTCAGAAACTTCGGGTATTGGACATAGCTTGTGTCTGACAGGGCAGCCAGCTTGATAAGACCAAGATCCACTCCCGTCTTCCTGCCCTTGCCAGACAGATTCGCTTCCAGGAGCATTTCAACGGTTATGCGCGGTAGGAATGCCGGTTGCCCGGCACACCCCGCACAGTCCCGGACTTGCGGTATTGCCGCATCTTACGGGGCTGCAGCCCATAAGATGAATAATATTCATATGACGTATTCTTCGTTCCCCGAACGCCATATTCGGCTCTTTCAAAACACTATGAACACTCGCTTCACGGGGACAACGTCTTTAGCGCCTGTATTTTTTTGAGGGTATCCTCATAGATACCACTCTTCGCGGGGTTGAGTTGTCCGGCCTTTTTCGCGAGAGTTTCTGCTTCATCGAGTCTCTCCTTTTTTGTGTAATAGAGCCATGCAAGGTTGTTATAGGCGTCGGCATTTTGCTGGTCTTTTGTTATGGCTTTTCGGTAATATCTCTCTGCCTTTTCAAACTCATTCGTCTGAAAAGAGACGTTACCGAGATAGAGGTAAGCGAGGGGAAGGCTTTTTGACGCCATTTCGTATTCCTTTATCGCGCTGTCGAACTCTCCTTTGTTTTCGTATGCGACACCGAGGTTGATATGTTCTTCCGGACTCAGAGGGTCGTCGAGCACGATAATTCTCGGCAGGGCGCAACCCGCTACGAGCCAACAGTGAAGAGCGCATAGGACAGAGACACTTGCGTAAGAAGCCTTTGTTCTTATCCTCCTCACCATGCAGCGCCCCCGCTCACTTCTTCTTTATGAAGAGTGTCCAGAATTTTGTCCTTTCCCATGATCTCAGGAACTCCCCGGTGGGGATGAATTTTCGTTCCTCTCTTCCCGAATTCACTATTAGGCCATCATTGCTGAAGCCGACCAATACCATGAAATGATTCACCTGGTAAAAAGAAAATCCCTGGTCAACGAGTACGATCAGGGGATAGCCGGCCTCAATCTTGGTCTTGACATCAGGAAGTCCGCCTGAATAGAAAGACGCATCAAGGCCCCTCGCCTCTGCATACAGAGCCATATCAATGTTCAGCGTCCCTCGGGCCGATGGGCTATAGATATCCTCAGCGATATCCCCTGGGGTGACAGCACTGCCCCAGTAATTCAGTACCGATGCGAGGGATGAGGGACCGCACTGGTAATCTTCCTGTGGATAGAAGGGAAGGCCCTGTATGATATGAACATGCCCGTATGTCTCTTTCTGCTCCAGCACAGGCCTGGCGCTCCCACGGGTACACCCTGAAACCACGAGGAGGAAAAGCAACAGGAACCAACACGATATCGGGACGAGATAACACATCGGAAGTCGGATGCCGGAGTTTATCCTCACGATTGCCGACTCCCGACGTATTCTGATACGCCTCATTTCGTAACGATAACCTTGTGTCCGGTAAAATAGAGAATTAAAACAACCAGGAGCACGATAACAAGAAGACCGATAATTACACCGATGGCTCCGTCTTTGCCAACCCTCAGGTCGTCGATCTGAAGAGCGAGCTGGTGTATCTGCTGATCGCTGAGCTGACCGAATCTTGCGGTGATCTCATCGTTGGATAATCCGAGTTTCTCGAGCCGGTCCTTTACGGCCTTCATCTCCAGAGTTCGCTGGATCTTTTCGAGGTCAGCGGCCCTGTCGCCCTGGGATGGAGCTATGACCGTAGACGGCGCGATGCCTGCATCCACCCGGGGACAGACGGCGATGACGAACATCGCGACAATAAGATACCAGGAGACCTCTTTCAGAAAAGGTATTTTCATCGCGTTCACCTGGTTACCCAAACTGTACAGAACTGATATTCCAGTTTTGTAGAGCAGCGTCTGGGTTCCTTTCGTTAGAATTCCTCCACCAAAGGCGGAGTCGTCACACCCTTACCAGTTCAGGGTGTCTGCCGCAGGGAATCGGGCCCTGCCACTGCCCCGGTCTCCTCACCGCCTTCACCTGTTGTGAAGTGCTTGGACAGGCCCCTGTCAGGGGAGATGACCTGCCACGTACCCCGGCTGTTCCTTCCTTTGAAACCACCGGGCATGGTAGGCTTTTGTACAACAACGACCACAACTTCCACGTATGCTTTGTACTTACCGGAGAACATGCCTTCCAGTTTTTCAGTGTCGTGATCTGAGACAAAAGCTTCTTTCTGGCTGCTTCCTTAGCGCCTGCCGCTTTGGCTCAGTCCCTCAAGAATCTCCGGCATCTGACCGATAATGCCTTTGAGTATTCTCTTTTGTCTTATCGTTATCAATATATAATCTTAAGTGTCATTTAAATGTTCACTTTTGCATGATAATTATCAACTGTTAAGAACCTCTTTTCTGAGCGGTTTCCGTATGGAAATGCGATCCCGACTGCTCGACGGCATTCACGGCAGATAAACCCTTTTCGACCTGTTGCCGAGCGCAGTGAGGATTTCATAGCAAATCGTACCCGCCTTCAGAGCAACCTCGTGGGCGGTAATCTCTTCCCCTGCCTGCGTCCCGAGAAGCACCGCTTCATCGTCCTCGGCGACATCCCAAATCTCTGTAACATCAACCATGGTTAGATCCATGCAGACCCTTCCGATCACAGGAGCTCTTTTACCTCTGATCAGGACGTCGGCCGCGTTCGACAGAGCCCTGCTGTAGCCGTCGGCGTAACCGACAGGCAAAACTGCAACGAGGCTCTCTCTTTGGGTAACAAATGTCCTCCCGTAACTCACGGGCGTTCCCTTCCGGAGCCTCCTCAGGGAGAGTATCCGGGTCTTGATCTTCATCGCCGGCCTGAGATCAAGAGACGGCTGCCCGTCGCTTACCGCTACCCGCTCGCTGCCAGCCTCCGTAAATGGTGAATATCCATAGAGCATCAAACCTGGTCTTACGGCATCCAGGTGAGCGCTTTTGAAAGAAAGCACGGCAGCGGTATTGGCGATATGGAAGAGGATCCCGCTTTTCCGACTTCGCAGGCACTCATTTCTCACCAGCGTAAACTTCTTCAGCTGTTCATCGGCATAAGACCTGTCTGCAATATCCGCTTCGGAGAAATGGCTCAGAATGCCGGTGACATTCAGGCCATCCATGCCGGCTATGGCGTTGAGGTCGTCCAGTACCCGCTCGCCGTTCAGACCGAGTCTCCCCATCCCTGTATCAATCTTTATATGGACATCAAGGCGTCGTCCTCTCGCCTTTGCTTCCTCGGAAAGCCTCCTGGCCGTTTGAACATCATGGATGACGGGAGTAAGTCGATATTCGAAACAGTCAGAGAAGTTATATTTATCAAAAAGCACCAGTACCGGGGAGTCAATCCCCGCTTGCCTGAGGGCTATTCCTTCATCACTGTATGCCACGGCAAGGTACGACACCCCGTCATTCAGGAGCCTTCTTGAAATTTCAATGGCGCCGTGACCATAAGCATCCGCCTTCACAACCGCAATAACCGCACGATTATCCGTGACCTTCCTGACAAGGCGAAGGTTATGCGATACGGCACTGAGATCAATCTCTGCTGTCGCCCCTCTCTGCATTTCCCTCTGTATCTTCCTTGTTCTCCTCTGTCTTTCCTCAACAGGCTTTTTCGGAGTGATATCTATGTCTCCCGGCAGGCGGAGTCTTCGTGAAGTTTCTGATGACCTGGCCGATATCCATGCCGATTTCCGGCGGTCTCGATCCACCAAAGAGAACAGCGGCAATGATCCTGCGTTCCTAAACCAAAGAGAGAGCGCCTCCAATCTTCTTATAATCCTCCATGGTGTTGATATTCACGAAGGATTTACCCAGAGGATCTCTTGCCATGACCGCTTCTTCGTCGATATACAGGACTTCTATGTTGCTGAGCATGGCCTGAAGACTCATGTTCCCGTCCTTGAGCATCTCTTCCATAACCTTCACCGCGTTTCTCGTATAGATGCCAAGGAGAGGTTCTGTTTTGCCTGCGAAGACGGGAACTGCGGCATCAAGTCCTCTCTTGCTCCGTGCCCTTTGATCCTCAAAAAGAGTTCTCATATACCTGAGAAGCTCCTCACTCAGAAAGGGCATATCGCAGGCCGCAACAAATACGGAATCCTCGCCCGTGGCAAGGAGAACAGACAATATCCCAGTCATCGGCCCGCTTTTCCTTTTCACGTCGCCAATCAGGGGAAGGCCAAACCGAAAATACGACTCGGGTGAATTCGTGCTGATGACAACCCTGTCAAACACTTTTCGCAGTACATCGCGACTGCGTTCGATAATCGTTCTGCCTTCCACTGCGAGAAAGCCCTTGAGATACGGCATTCGCCTGTTTTCACCACCAGCCAGGATTGCCGCAGTCAAGTCAATACGCCTCCCCGGATTCTTCGTGGTATTCCATCCTTGAATGAGGTACAAACTTTGTGCAGTTTGCAAGAAAGGTGAGGTCGATGGTTTTTGTCGGACCGTTCCGTTGTTTTGCAACGATCACGTCCGCCTTTCCTTTGTTTGGAGTATCTCTGTTATAAAACTCCTCACGGTAAAGGAAGATGATGACATCCGCGTCCTGTTCAATGGCGCCAGATTCGCGGAGGTCTGCAAGATTTGGTATCGGCGGCTTCCTGAGTTCAACGCCCCTGTTGAGCTGGCTCAAGGCAATAACCGGGACCTTGAGATCCTTTGCCAGCCCCTTCAGAGATCGAGATATCTCTGATATCTCCTGCTCCCTTCTCTCAAAACCGCCTCTGCTCCTCATCAGCTGGAGATAATCGACGACGACAAGGCTGAGACCGTGATGTTCATTCTTCAGCCTCCTGGCCTTAGCCCTCATCTCAAGGACTGAGGTCCCCGACGAATCGTCGATGAAAATCGGCGCATCGGCGAGCCTACCAGCGGCGCTCGTGAGCTTGTGCCAGTCCTCTTTCTTGATGAAACCCTTCCTCACACTGTTGGAATCCACCATCGCTTCGGAACAGAGCATTCTCAGGGCAAGCTGTTCCTTCGACATTTCGAGGCTGAATATGGCAACAGGCTCTCTCATTTCAAGGGCCACATGCTGCGCGATATTCATTCCAAAGGCTGTTTTCCCCATGGAGGGCCTCCCCCCGATAACGATGAGGTCTCCCGGCTGGAAACCGGTCGTTAACTCATCCAGATCCTGAAACCCTGACGGTACACCGGTAATCGCCTCTTTCTTGTCGTAAAGATGCTCGATCATCTCAAAGCTGCTCTTTATCACTTCTTTGAGGGAGAAGAATGCTGTCTTTGTCCGCCTGTCGGCGATCTCGAATATGGTCCTCTCGGCAAAATCAACGAGTTCATCAGCTTCGAGGGAGGATTCATACACCTTTGCTGCGATCTCCGTCGTTGAGTTGAGGAGTCCCCTGAGCAATGCCTTTTCTTTTATGATTTTTGCATGATACCGCACATTTGCAGACGTCGGAACCTGGTTAGCAACGCTGGAAAGATAGGTGACACCTCCCACACTATCCAAGTCGTTCTTTCTCTTCAACACATCGGTAACTGTGATGAGGTCTATCGCTTCGTTTTTTTCATAGAGTTCCGTCATGGCGTCGAATATCCTTCTGTGGGACTCCCGATAGAAATCAACCGGGGAAAGGATCTCTAATGCCTTTGGGATCGCTTCGTTGTCCAGAAGGATAGCGCCGAGGACAGATTGCTCTGCATCGAGATTCTGGGGGGGGAGTCTGTCAAGCGTCGAATCGATCTCTCTCATTCTGAAATAACGTGTACAGCCATCTGAGATGTTATCTGAGGGTGAATTTTCACCCCAACGGTAAAGGTACCGAGCCTCTTGATCGGCTCATCGAGGATAATCTTCTTCCGGTCAATATCGAACCCTGCCTTTTTCAGCGCCTCGGCAATATCCATCGTGGTAACGGAGCCGAACAGTCTTTCCTCTTCGCCAACTTTTGCACTTACCGTGAGGGTCAGGCTCGCCAGCCTGTCTGCGAGATCCTGAGCCTCGTTCCTGATCTTTTTCGCACGCCCCTCTATCTTCTTCTTTTCGTGCTCGAACTCCTTTATATTCTTCGTGTTCGCTTCCACGGCAAGATTTTTGGGTATCAGATAATTCCGCGCATACCCGTCAGCAACATTCACCACGGTGCCGATGGCTCCAAGACTTTTTACCTCTTCTTTCAGAATCACTTTCATTTCGTCAACCTCCTTCGGCCGTACAGCAGTACCGGACCGTCTTTGTCTGAACGTTGTTTTAAAAAATTATACCATAAACCTATCCTTGCTTTGGGCCGCGGAGAGACGCCGCTGGATAGAGCGGGGCCTTTGCCATGTAACCGTTGCCGATAAAAACCGACATGCGGCCCGCACTCGCCAAAACCCCTCCAGCGAAGGACGTTCTCCGGCAGGCAGAAACGTGCGCTAACAGCTCGGGCTACTGGGGAAATCTCTATATCATTCCGCTTCGTGTGAGGGGTCCTGTCTCCTGATAATCCAGATATTTCCGAAATCCCTTTCCTGATATGCCCTTGCGAGCCCCAATCTCAAGATTTCAAGGAAAGCAATAAAGGTAACAATGAGATACGATCGCGTTACGTTCCCCCCAAGCAGGTCCTCAAATCGAACGGCATTCTCATTTTCAAGCTTCTCCATGATAAACGATATCCTGTCTTTCACGGTTAACGTTTCCCTCGTGATCGCAACGACCTCGGGCGGCGCCTTGTCCAAGAATTTCCTGAATGCAGAGAGAAGATCGAAGATGTTGAGGTCAAAAAGATGGAGGGTTTCAGATCCGGATTCGCCGGTTTCAAGCAGATACCCATCGGAATCATTCTCCGGCGAGAAAAGCACGTCGTCGTCAGAACGTCTCTTCCCCTTTTCGTCTCCCTCGAAGAACTGCCGATAAAACACATTACTCCATTCGTCTTCCTTTTCCTGCAACGCCAAGGATACCTCTTTAAATGTCTGGTATTCAAGGAGCCTCTGAACGAGTTCGAATCTCGGATCTTCCTGCTCTTCATCCTTCACCTCTTCATCCACCGGAAGGAGCATCCTCGACTTGATATGGATGAGCGTCGCTGCCATAAGAAGAAACTCACCTGCCACGTCGAGATTGAGTTCCTTCATCATCTCTATATACTCAAGGTACTGGTGCGTGATAAGGGCTATGGGGATATCATAAACGTCTATCTTGTTCTCCCTGATAAGGTGCAAGAGGAGATCCAGAGGTCCTTCAAAAACAGGAATCTTTATGCTGTAGGCTTCTTCCATGCGATAACCCTCCTGCTATATTACAATAAGGCCAGCCTTCATGGATGCCACCGTTATGGTGCAACCTCCGAAGTCGACCATTTCGCGTTGTGGACTTACGAGGTCTTCTGCGTTCTTAGGGGGAGTCTTACCGTGAACCTGGTACCCTCACCGTCGTAGCTCTCGACATCGATCCGCCCACCGTGGTCCTGAATGATGCGGTAACTGATAGATAACCCCAGCCCCGTCCCTTTCTCCTTTTTGGTGGTGAAAAAGGGTTCAAAAATTCGCGTGAGAATCTCTTTTGGGATGCCAACGCCCGTATCCTCAACATCAATGAGGATATATTCCCCGAGGCGAGCTGTTCTTATTGTGAGCCTCCCGCCGTCGGGCATCGCGGAAATAGCGTTGTTGATGATGTTGATAAAGACCTGTTTCAGTTGGTTGAGATCCCCTACCGTCTGGGGAAATTGGCCAAACTCTTCTCGCACTTCGACATGATTGCCCTTTACCTGCACATCAATGAGCTGCAACACTTCTCTCAACACTTCGTTGACATCGATTTCCATAAGCTGCAGGGGGCTTTTTCTCGCAAACCGGAGTAACTGCCTCACAATGTCCCTCGCCCTCAAAGACTCTTTCTCGATAATGTCGAGGCGGATTCGGATACGGTGGATGTCTCCCTCGCTTTTCAGCAGCTCGGTAAAACCGATAATGCTGGTCAGGGGATTGTTGATCTCATGGGCGACATTAGAGGCCAGTTCTCCTATTGCAACCAGCTTCGCAGACTGGATGAGCTGTTCCTGGGTGTCCCGCAACTCGAACATCTGATCCTGCAAGTATTCATACAGGAGCGCATTTTCTCTGGCGACGGCTATATGGCTTGCGAGGATGGTCAAGAGCTTCGCATCCTCCTCAGTAAAAATCCCGTTCTTGTTCGCGACTCTCAGGACACCGAGCAGTTTTTCTTTCCGATGCAGCCATGCCATCAGGACAGAGCGCTCATTCAAGACGTGTGTGACAGCAGGGTCGAAGCGCTCATCGTTGAGAACGTCATTCGAGACGACAGGAAGGCCCTGCGCCTGGCGAAAGAGTTCTTCCCCCTTCTCGCGGGAAAATTTCAGAAGCGGTGTCTGCTCGTCACTCAGGCCATAGGCTGAGGGATGAGCGACAAACATACGCTGTTCGTCACTGTACAGGATCAGGGTACACTGCTCCACCTTTAAGAGGTTGGCGAGTTCTCGGCAAATTCCGCTATAGGCATCTTCCAGCTCGGTGATCTTGTACAGGGAGAGGGTTATGTCGTAAAGGCCGGCGAGTTGCTCAATATACTGGGTGATATGCTCACGTTCCTCCTTCAGTCGTTCACTCATGGCGTTGAAGTTTTTCGCGAGTTCTCCGAATTCGGTCTTGTCGTCATAGGATGCTTTATATCCAAGATGCCCGGAGGCGATCATCCGGGTAGCAGCGACAAGCGCGTATACCGGTCTGGTTATTTGTTTTGTTAACGTAATAGCGATGATAAGGGCTATGACGAGAGTGAGGAGGAGAGTCGCAAGCAGGATATTCTTGGAATTGTTGATCTCCTTAATCGCCGATATTGTCCTCATGCTGAGGCTCTTGTCGGCGATAAAGGCCATCTCCTGCGTCTGGGACAGGAGCCTGTCCCCGATACCAACCGCCACCATTTTCAACCGTCCGACCCTCTCCGGATTGGCTGTGGTGGTAATCAGATAACTGATCGCCTCCTTATACTGCTCCACGTTTCTTTCGACGTCTTTCAGCCTCGCCGTCATCTCTCTGCTATGATGACACTTCTTACAGCCGTGGATGGAGTCGTCCAGGGCAGTGACGTTCTCCACGATCACATCCAGTTCCTTGCCGAAGATGGTTCCTGTCGTGTAGAGATTCGATTGGACGGTCTGCGTGTTGATAACGAGATTCTGGCGGATAATCTCTATCCGGTGAAGATTGATGACCGACTGGAGATCGGATGTTACCCGATAGATATACACCATGGTCACCCCTGCTCCCAAAGAAAAGAGGAGGAACAAGAGGACAAGAGCATATATGAGCCTTTTCTTCATTTATACCTGTAGGACTTTATGTCGACACCTGCCTTCTTTGCTATTTCAAAAACGGGGAGAAAATCGTCTTTACTTGCTCCGCGGAACTTTATTACCCTAAGATTTCTCAGAACCTCCTTGCTCTCAGGGTCCTTGTCCATGTTCAAGAGTATCTCCTTGATCTTTGATTTAACCTCTCCCGGCAAATCCTTCCTAAGGCAGAGCGTGGTGTCAGGAACCGGTGGTGATTGCGCGACAAAGAAAAGTTCATTCTTTATCGAAGGGTCCTTCTCGACCATCCGCAGATAGACCTCCCCATCGGCAGCACCGATATCAGCACGGTTATCGAGTACGGAATAGATGGCGGAATCGTGGCTTCCGGTGAAATAGTATTCCTTGAAATATCTCTCAATGCTCTTGACGCCGTTCTCCCGAAGGAATGAAACCGCGAAGAGATAGCCGGTGACCGTCGCTTTGTCGACAAAGGCCATTCGCTTGCCCTTCATATCCTTGACGGTTCTTATGCCGCTGTCTTGTCTCACAAAGATATACCCCCGGCTGGTCGATGTTCCGTCAAGGTTCACCTTGGTAACTATCGGCTCGACGGAGAGTTTTTCCATGGCGAGTACAGCAGTAAAGACCTCAAAAAAAGCACCATCCATCTTACGCGAGTCAAACTTGTCGATGACATCTCCGTATCTGCTCAAGATGGTGAGCCTGATTTTCATGCCGAGTTTACTCGATAAGTAGGCCGCAAGGGGCCTGTACCTGTCCATCTGATTGAAGATATTCTCTTCTGGGATAAGCCCGATGAGCAGCTCCTGCTGACCGTATCCCTTCAAAGGCAGCAAGAGGAGAAGAAAGACAACGACGCATTTCACCAGTGTGCCCTTCATCTTCATTGAATGAGCCTCGTCGCTTCTGTGACGAGATCCATGGGTATCCTGAAACCCATAGCCGCAGCCTCCTTGAAGTTAAAGATTAATTCTATCTCGCTGGAGGAATCCGCTTTCATCCGGTAAGGGGGGGTGCCATTCAGAATCTTTGTCACCATCTCGGCAATCCTCTCTCCCTGTTCCTTCGAACTGGCAGCCAGGGTAACGGTGGCAGGGGAGGTTTTCAGAGGAATGAGGGTAGCTGTTGGGATCTTCTGCTCCCTCGCGAAATCCATGATCGCTGGACCAGCCAGATTCGCTATCGAACTTCCGGTAATAAAGATCGCATCGAGTTTCCTGCCGGAAAGTGCCGTTCTTACGTCCTGGGGCCTTTTCAGATCTATCGCCTCAACGCGAAATCCATGCTGCTGGGAAAGTTTCAGCAACTCTCGCAACTGCATTACGGAATCCTCCTCACCTGCGCTATAGATAACCTCGAGGGTTGAGATGTCATTCAACCCCCTGAGATAACGCAAGAGGCTGGTAACGGATAGTCTTGAGCTTATACCGATAATATTTCTTGTCCTGATTTTAGGAACCATGGGATCATATACCCCCGCGTATACAATGGGAATCCTCGATTTTTCTCTTGCGGCGGCAAGCGTGGCAGGCGCTCCATAGGTGACGATGACATCGACATCAAGGGCGATGAGCTTCCGTGCGGCATTGCTCAGGGAGACAGGGTCGGGGAACGGTTTCTGAATGACTATCCCAACCTTTCCGGCATACCCTTCCTTATTCAGATTCGAGAGGAAAACGCTCTGGACATCAAGGAAATAAGGGACGTCGCCCGGCAGAATCACACCGATGGTCTTATCTGCGGCAGCAGCGGGAAAGGAAAAAAAACCCACACAGAGTGCGGACAGTAGGATGAGCAAGAGACCTCGCGCGAGCCTCTTTTTCGTACGACGAACCGCTTTCCCTGAGACCCTCACCGTCACCCTCCCTGCCAGCGCTCCGAAAAACATTGTCGCAGTCATATGTCCGTCTTATTCTCCACAGCATTGAAGGGGTCTTTCCGGACGTCGTTCAGAGAACTCGATGCGTCTTTGAGGCGTAAGGCAAACCCGTTGTTGAACCGATATACGCCGGAGGCCGACGAGACAGCTTGCCGTATCTTAACAGCAGAGTCCAAGCCTTCCCACTATTACCTTTTCACACTCTTTTGATGGAGATAGGACTCGAGGGACTTACGCGCTAACAGCGCCACCGCTGAGACCTCAAAACAACACAAGATGCCTCTAAAGACAATCATATGGAGCCTTTGTCACCTTCCTCGCATGTTCCTGTCGTGTTCTCAATAAATCTGTTCCGGGAGCCGGACAAGGCAACTGCCCCCCAAAAGATTCTATATATTTATCAGTTTTTACACAAAAAATGCAACTAATATCGACGGGAGTTCTCTCGGCGAGCTTTCCGGCACTGTTCTTCCACCTCGCATCTCCCCTGATTGCCGCGATCTGCATACCCTTGCACGGGGATCGGCGAGTCGGGGGGGAAGCGTCTTGCAAAAAGCTCTCTCCCTGTGCTAAGCTTTTACCCTGAAAAACACACGCCGTAATGCTTTCCCTTCTCGGTCCCTATACCAGGGTGAAGGGAGAAATGGCGGAGGAACAACCAAAGGAGGACACCATGGTAGCAACAATGAAGGAATTACTTGAGGCCGGCGTTCATTTCGGTCATCAGGTAAAGAGGTGGAACCCGAAGATGAAACGGTACATCTTCGGAGAGAGAAATGGTATCTATATCATCGACCTTCAGAAGACATTGAGGGGGCTTGAAGAGGCATACCACTTCGTCAAGAAGACGTCACTGAAGGGTGATTCGATACTTTTTGTAGGAACCAAGAAACAGGCACAGGACGCTATCCAGGAGGAATCCCAGAAGGCCGGAGCCTTCTTTGTGAACCAGAGGTGGCTCGGAGGAATGCTGACCAACTTTTCTACCATTAAGAAAAGCATCGAGCGCCTGAAGAGTATTGAAAAGATGAAGGAGGACGGCACCTACGAGGCCCTCTCAAAAAAAGAAGTTGCTGGCCTCGAAAAAGAGCGGATGAAGCTGGAAAAGAATCTCACCGGGATAAAAGATATGCCCGGGATTCCCGGCGCTGTTTTTATTGTAGACCCGAAGAAGGAGAGGATCGCCATTGCGGAGGCAAAAAAGCTCTCCATACCGATAGTTGCTGTTGTTGATACCAATTGCGATCCGGACGAGGTGGATTACGTAATACCCGGAAATGATGACGCCATACGGGCAATAAAGTTGATAACAGCAAAGATGGCTGAAGCCATTCTTACGGGAAAAGAGACCGCTGCAAAAGCCGCTTCCCTTGAAGCGGAAAAGGCGGCGATACAGGAGAAGATCGGACAGGAAGAAGCTGCTGAGGCCCCTGCGGAAAGCACAGTGCCACTGCCTCCACAAGGCTTTGCGACAAAGACATCGGAGGTTTTAGGATGACAACTATTTCAGCTGACAAGGTGAAAGAACTCAGGGAGAAGACCGGTGCAGGCATGATGGAATGTAAAAAAGCCCTCACCGAAGCCAATGGAGATTCTGAAAAAGCAGTAGTTGTGCTTAGGCAAAAGGGCCTTGCAACCGCATCGAAAAAGGCAGGGCGAAGCGCGTCCGAGGGCTCTGTCGGCTCATACATACACATGGACAGAATCGGCGTTCTTGTGGAGGTCAACTGTGAGACCGATTTCGTGGCCAGGACCGATGATTTCAAGAATCTTGTGAAGGACATCTCGATGCACATAGCCGCAGCAAATCCGTCCTATACAGCGAGGGAAGATGTTCCCCCCGATGTTATTGAAAATGAGAAAGCGATTTACCGGGCGCAGGTCGCAGGCAAAGCGGCACAGGTTGTCGAAAAGATAGTGGAAGGCAAGCTGGAGAAATTTTTCGGCGATACCTGTCTCCTCGATCAAGTGTTCATTAAGGACCCCGATCAGAAGCGCACGATAAAGGACCTGGTGACCGAGAAGATCGCAAAGCTCGGGGAAAACATCGTCGTGAGGCGTTTTGTCAGGTTCCAGCTGGGAGAGCGGTCATAATCTCAGGGACGGGGGATCTTCATTCCTATCCTGAGGACTTCCTATACACGAGCCGCCCCCCCTCCCTGACGGACGGGGTGCGCAAGCAGTTGATGCGTAGCCCGGGAGTGACCAGACGGAGTCCTCATACTCATAAGCCGGATCATCGGCCGACAAGGCAGTACGTCGTGCGGGAGGTTAAGACCAACGTCCGAATGCTTCCTCAGTTCGGACCACTCGAACCTCTGCCTGCTGACACGGTCTGGATGACCGCGAAACGGACCGAGACATACAGCGGCCGTACAACAGTGGCGAGTGGAGACACTCTCTCACAAGGCGAGTGCGTTACCACGGGAAGGCGAAAGTGGGGCAGCCCACACAAGCGGCTTCTCACCGCCCTCGTGGGCTGGGTCTCAGCCGCCAGGACTTAAGATGAAAGGCTTCACCTATAAACGGATACTGTTGAAACTCAGCGGCGAAGCCCTCATGGGCGAAAAGAGCTATGGGATCGATTCGACGACGGTTCATTTCATGGCATCTGAAATCAGGGGAATTGTTGCCATGGGGGTCGAAATTGCAGTGGTGATTGGTGGCGGGAATATTTTCAGAGGCGTGGAAGCGAGCGTCAAAGGAATGGAACGAGCGTCTGCCGATTACATGGGAATGCTTGCCACGGTCATCAATGCTCTCGCCCTTCAGAACTCCCTCGAGAAGATTGGAGTTCATACGCGAGTCCAGTCTGCGATAGAGATGCAGGAGCTGGCCGAGCCCTATATCAGGCGCAGGGCAATGAGGCACCTCGAAAAAGGCCGCGTCGTTATCTTCGCTGCGGGGACAGGGAACCCTTACTTCACCACCGATACTGCAGCTGCCTTGAGGGCAATGGAGATCGGGGCCGAAATCATACTCAAGGCAACAAAGGTCGACGGGGTATATACCTCTGATCCCATGAAGGATCCAACCGCCAAGAAATACAGCTTCATTTCCTATATCGATGTCCTTAGGAAAGGCTTGTCGGTAATGGATTCGACAGCAATATCCCTCTGTATGGACAACAACCTGCCCATCATGGTATTTAACGTAAGGGCAAAAGGGAACATCAAGAAAATCGTTCAGGGAAAAAGGATAGGCACCTTAGTAGGGGGTAACAATGCAGAAGGAACTCAGAAGAAAGACCGTTGAAAAAATGGACGGGACCCTCGAAGCGCTCAAGAAGGACTTCGCTTCGATACGGACAGGAAGGGCCTCCCTTGCGCTGCTCGATAGCATAACGGTGGACTACTACGGGACACCCACCCCTCTTCAACAGGTGGCAAGCCTGAGCATCCCTGACCCGCGGCAGATAGCAATTCAGCCGTGGGAACCGCGAATCATCCCTGAAATCGAGAAAGCGATCATGAAATCCGATCTCGGCCTTACCCCCTCAAATGACGGGAAGATGATACGGATCATGATTCCGGCGCTCACCGAGGAGCGGAGAAAACAACTTGTCAAGGTGGTAAAAAAGCGTGCTGAAGAGGCGAAGGTATCGGTAAGGAACATCAGGCGAGACACAAACGAGGAACTGAAGAAACTCGAGAAGGAAGAACACATAAGCGAGGACGATGTCAAAAAATTTCACGCTGAAATACAGAAACTCACCGACTCCTCCATCGAGAAGGTCGACGAGGTGCTCAGCCATAAAGAGAATGAGATCATGGAGGTTTAGCATGAATATCAATTATATCGTGAAGGTGAAGGATGCAAAGCTCGTTGACCTCCAGAAGGCGCTGCAGCAGGCAGGCATAGAAGTGGGGAGCATCATCGAGATCTTTAAGGAAGAGGAGAAGAGCCCGGAACCCGCGGCATCTCAGAAGCAATAGGGCTTTTCATCGGTCGTCATGAAAAGAGAACATTTTGTTAACAGCCTGATAACTGATCGGAAATAAAGCATAAAGAGGTACTTATGGCAAAAAAAGCGACTCCGTTAAGAAAAAAACCACAGCCGCAGAAGAAGTCTGCCAAAGACAAAGCAAAAAAAACACCGCCGCGGACAAAAGCTCCCCAGAAAGCAAAGAAATCACGCTCGGCAAGCCAGTCGGCCGTGATCAAACCGGCAAAAAAAATAACCGCGCTGCCAAAAGCCAAGGAACCGAAGCTCAAAACCGCCACCCCGAACAGGGAGGCGATATTGAAAAAGCGGCTGATTCTCAACCGGGAAGAGATCGTACGGGAAGCGAAGGCCGAGATTGGGAAATATATCAAGGGGGAAACGCGGCAGATCGTCGAGTCCGTCCTGGACGATGGTGATTGGTCGGTCATCGATCTTTCGGAGGATATCAATTTCCGGCGACTCGCCACCCACCGGGACGTCCTCCTCAAGATAGACGAGGCATTGCGGAAATTGAGAGAAGGCACCTACGGGACATGCGAAGATTGCGGAGAAGAGATAAATATCGAACGGTTAAAGGTCCTTCCTTTTGCCATTTATTGCCGAGACTGCCAGGAAAAAAGGGAAGAGATCGAAAAGATAGAAACCGAAGAGCTATAGGCTGTAGATGACCCTGTCAAGGAAAAGCCCTTTTGCTGGCGCGGTCTGACCGGCACGCCTTCTATCCCGTGCCAGGAGGATATCCCTTAGCGTTTCCGGACGTATCCTTCCCCTGCCAACCTCAACGAGCGTTCCCACAATGTTTCTCGCCATATGTCTCAGAAATCCGTTGGCCTCAAGAGAAATCTTGATGAAGTTGCCACTGAATCGCGCCGAGAGGAACGTCAGTTCCCCGAATCTCTCTGCCTGGATGCAGTAGACCTCTCGAACAGGGCTCTTCACGTCACACCCTGCTCCTCGAAAAGAAGAAAAATCATGCCTGCCCAGGAGAAACTCTGATGCGGCCTTCATGCCCCCCACGTCGAGGGGTGCCCTTATCCACCACATATACCGTTCAAAAAAAACAGGCACGTCCCCCGCGTTCGCTATCAGGTAAAAGTATCGCTTGCGAAGTGCGCTGTATCGCGGGTGGAAATCACCTGGACAGTTTTCTATAGCCATGATCTTCACATCCGGCGGGAGCTGGGCATTGAGCGCCCGCTTTAGAACCGTCTCATCAAGTCGGGACGACGAATCGAACGATGCAACCTGCGCAATGGCATGGACACCGGCATCCGTCCTGCCCGCACCGACAATAGTCACGGGCTGGCCGGTGATGCCCCGGATACTCTCCTGCAGCATGCCCTGAATGGTCACACCGGAGGGCTGCACCTGCCACCCCCGGTAAGAAGTGCCGTCATACTGAAGCTCTATCTTTATCCGCCTCAACGCGTTCACCATGGTCTGCCTCCTCTTTATTATACGCGTGAAACAGGCAAATTGTCTGACGGTAGATACCACTTCTTCGGCGGCTGCGGATGAAAAAAGAGGGATAATAGGGTAATCTCATATGTGTTTCATTGACGAAGAATAAGATTGGTTCACGTCGGAACCTTGACAACGCGTCGGAACCGATTTGACTTTCCGTGCATTTTTTTTTAATCTGATTTAAAATATCAAGAAATACAAGGCCACGAGAGAGGTATAAATGCAAGATACGGCAATTCAATTGATTCTTCAGGCAAGTTATGTTGTGAAAGGTGTCCTCCTGATTCTCTTATTCTTCTCCGTTTTTTCATGGGCGATAATCTTCTATAAATACCGGTATTTCTCAAAGGCGACGAAGGAGTCCGATGCTTTCCTGCGAGTGTTCAGGGCGGGTAGCGAGACCCGAGGGCTTTTTACCACGGCAAAAAACCTTACCGTCAGCCCTCTCGCAAACGTCTTCAGGTCTGTGTATACCGAAGAGGGGCGCGTGAACCGCGATGAGATAAAGAGACTCCTCAGGAGATACGAAGCACTGGAGATAGCAAAAATGGAGCAATATCTGAACTTCCTTGCAACAACTGGCTCAACGACCCCTTTCATCGGGCTCTTCGGTACTGTCTGGGGGATCATGAATGCATTCAGGGGGATAGGCTCAGCAGGCTCGGCATCCCTTGCGGTCGTAGCGCCCGGGATTGCGGAGGCACTCATAACGACCGCGGCGGGACTCGGCGCAGCTATCCCGGCGGTCGTGGCTTTCAACTATTATCTCAGTCGTGCCAGAATAATGAGCATAGATATGGAGGACTTCTCCGAAGAACTCCTCGATTTCTTTTCTAGAGAGACTCTATGAGGGTAGAGAGAAACAGGTCAGCGATGTCCGAAATAAATGTGACGCCGTTTGTAGATGTCATGCTGGTTCTGCTCATCATCTTTATGGTGACCGCGCCGCTTCTGCAACAAGGGATCGACGTCAATCTTCCGAAGGCAAAAGGTAAAGAGCTCCCCTCCGAGGAACGGATAACCCTCATCATCAAAAAGGGCGGGACGCTTTACATGAATAACGATCTCGTGTCCATCCCGGAAATGAAGAAAAAGCTCGAGTCCATAAGCAGGCTGAATCCCAACGTGTTTTTAAAGGCTGACCAGTCCGTGCCTTACGGCCTCGTCGTTGAGGTTATGGGCGAGATAAAGGATGCCGGGATAGAAAAACTCGGCATGATAACCGAGCCGGCCATTCAGATGAAATGAGTGCGGTGTCTCTGCAACGCACGGCAGCTCTCTCCCTGCTCCTCCATATCTCGCTTTTCGCTGCAACACTGCTGGCAGTGAGACACTCAACCCATTTCGTCATGCCGTCGCCTTATATGGTGGATCTCGTCAGTCCCGAAGCCTTCGCAAACAAGACAGCGGAGAAAAGTCTGCCTGAGAGCAAAGAAAGTCTGCCCGCGGAAAAAAGCCGGCTTGAACGGAAAGCGGATATGTCTGCTCCAAAGACACTGCGCAGGAGCGATGAAAAGTTGATCGAAGAAAGGATCGAAGCGCTCAAGCAAACAGAAAAGGACAAAACGATCGTCGAAAAAAGGATTGAAGCGCTTAAACAAACAGAAAAGAACGAAAAGATCGTCGAAAAAAGGCTGTCTACGTTAAAAGAGATAGAAAACATTAAGAGGAATCTGAAATTGGGAGAGATCATCTCCGTGAAGAAGGAGAATACTGAGGCGAAAATCGGCCCTGCTACAGGAGCCGCAGGTCAGGGGAAAGGCTCCGTGATCGATGACTACGGCAGGCTGGTGGGAGAGGAAATTCGGCGGCAATGGCAATTTCCAACAGACTTATTAGACAACAGGAACATCGAGGCGATTGTTTTGATACGGGTACAGAAGAACGGTTCCGTTCAGATACTCCACATAGAAAAGAGTTCCGGCAATCCCCTCTTCGATCGCTCTGCCTTGAGGGCGATAACCAAGGCAAGCCCTGTTACATCCCCTCCCTATGAGATGGAGATCGGAGTGAGATTCTATCCATGATAGCGATTGCATCGCACATATCGAACACGAAATACCGCACCGCCTTTTTTATTGCGTTGTGTCTGTTGTGCACCCTTCATTCCCACTTCTCTGTTGCCGATGCGAAGGTGTACATTGACGTCACATCGCCAGCAGTCAAGAAACTCCCTATTGCCATTTCCGAGTTTCCGGGGCCATCCGGCAGGGAGATCTCTGATATCATCAGGGATGATCTTGATTTTACGGGCATTTTCCTCGTCCTCGATAGGAATGCGTTTCTTGAGGCCCCTACCCAGCCCTTCAATCCCAACAACTGGACAGTGCTCGGTGTTGAAGTTGTTGTGAAAGGGACGGTGAGAAGTGATAACAATAGTGTTTCAATCGTCTCGCTATACGATGTGGGTGAAGGCAAGGAGATCTTCAAAAAGGAATACCGGGCCGAAGCCGGACTTACGCGTCCTCTTGCTCATAGCATTGCGAATGACATCTATAACCAGATAACCAATGAAGCCGGTATCTTCAGAACACGGATAGCATATATTACACGGTTCAGCGGTCATGACGAACTCTCAATCATGGACTGGGACGGCCAGCGCTCATACAGAACGGGGATAAAGAGCTCACTTTTACTCAGTCCGCGCTGGGCAAAGGATGGATCAAAACTGATCTACTCTGCCGAGAGGAACAGACAATGGGGCATATACCTCCTCGATTTCAAAAAACAGTCGGAAAAAAAGGTCTTTTCAGCCAAGGGGACAAACCTTGCCGGTGATTTCTTCCCCAATGCCGATGAGTTTGCCCTCTCTTCCTCCATGGGCGGTACATCGAACATATATCTCTACCGCATCTCCGAATCGAAACTCGTGCGATTGACTGCATCCCGGTCTGTAGAAGTTACCCCCACCGTTTCCCCTGACGGAAAGTACATAGCCTTCGTCTCTGACCGCCAGGGAAGTCCTCAGATATTCATCATGGATAAAGAGGGGTACGATGTCAGGAGGCTGACATTCAGCGGTCCTTACAACACCGCTCCGTCATGGTCTCCAAAGGGAGATAAGATCGTTTTCTCAGGAAGGTACAGTGGCAGAAATCAGATATTCACCATCAACACTGACGGTTCAGGGATAACACAGCTTACCGACAGGGGGAATAATGAAGACCCTTCCTTTTCCCCTGACGGAAGGTATATAGTATTTATTTCAGACAGGGATGGAGGGAGATCCATCTACATTATGAGGGCAAATGGAGAGGCGCAAAAAAGGATAACACCAAAAGGTGAGCGGGCCTTTGGTCCCCGCTGGTCACCTAATTAAATTACTCAAAGGAGGTTTTCCATGAAGAAGTTTTTTGTCTTGGCAGTAATCTTGGGATTCGTAGTCAGTTTCGGTTGTGCCCAGAAAAAAGTGGTAGCTCCGGAGGCTCAGCAGCCGACAGCCCCGCAACCGTCAAAGGAGACAGTAAAGCCGTCCGAAAAGGTGACAGAGGAGAAAGTCCCACCGATCCAATCAAAAGAACTCCCGTCTTCGGTTGAAGAAGTCTCAGGAATGTTTGAAGACATCCATTTCGATTTTGATAAATACGACATAAGGGACGATGTAAAACCCATTCTCAAATCGGTGTCGGATTATCTCATTAAGAATGCCGGGCAGAGGTTGCTCATTGAAGGCCATTGCGATGAGAGAGGAACAGCAGAATATAACCTCGGTCTCGGGGACAGAAGGGCTAAGGCTGCAAAGGACTATCTCATTTCCCTTGGCGTTCCTTCATCCCGCCTGGACACCATCAGTTACGGCAAAGAGAAGCCCCTTTGCGACGAACACACGGAGGATTGCTGGGCGAAGAACAGAAGGGCGCACTTTGTCATCATGAAAGGAAAGAAGTAAAATGACGTTCCGTCCAACGATCATACTCCCACTGCTCTGTCTTCTTCTCTTCGCCGGATGCGTATCCTCGGGCGATTTCGACTCGATGAGAGCAGACGTCGATCAGTTGAAAACCGAGACATCTGATCTCAAGAAAGATATGAGCGCGACGAAGCTGCTGGTGGCCGGTGCCGCAAAGGAAGAAACCTTCAACGCCATCAGAGAGAGCCAGGCGTCCCTTTATTCCCAGGTCTCGGATCTCTCGAAGGATCTCCAGGTCCTCCGCGGCCGATTTGACGAAAACAAGTTTTTCATCGACAAGACATTGAAAGACGACTCCACTGAGCGAGAGCTTTTCCGCTCCCAGATCGGCAGCCTTGAGACTCGTCTGAAAGAACTGAATGATAAGTTAGCGAAACTCCTTGAGGCGTCGTCTCCCGCTAAACCGGCGACAGAAAGCCCGGAGAAGAAAGAAGAGCCCGAGTTGAAAAGTGAAGCTCCCTCAGAGAGCGTGAAGACCACCGAGGAAAAAGGCATCGAGGATGACCCGGCGAAGGCCTATGAGGCCGCTTACATGCTGTTTGAGGATAAACAGTACAAAGAGTCACGAGAAAAGTTCAATGCCTTCGTAAAGAGATTTCCGAAAAATAGTCGGGTGAGCAGCGCACAGTTCTGGATTGCTGAGACCCACTACGCGGAGAAGGACTATGAAGGGGCCATCCTGGCATATGAGACGGTTATAAAAACATATCCGAACAGCGAAAAGGTACCCTCCGCATTCTATAAGCAAGGACTGTCCTTCATGGAGTTGGGCGATAAAAAGACTGCGAAGGTCATATTCCAGACACTGATAGAGAAATATCCAGATTCAAAACAGGCCAAACTTGCCAAGGAAAAGATAGCCGAGCTAGATAAGAAAGGGGCAAAGGCCAAGCCTAAACGGTAGCCGCGCCCGAGGTGGTATGGAGCTCAAAGACACTTATGACCGGACCATAGACTACCTCCGCATCTCTGTCACCGACAGATGTAATCTGAGATGCGTTTACTGTATGCCACAGCACGGCGTAAGACCCTTTAAACATAAGGAGATACTGACGTACGAAGAGATTGTAAGGGTCGCGAGGGTCGCTGCGGCCCTTGGGGTGAGAAAAATACGCGTTACCGGCGGTGAGCCCCTCGTACGAAAAAATATCCTCTATCTCATCAAATCCCTCAGGGTCATCAACGGCATAGAGGATATCAGCCTGACCACGAACGGGACACTCCTTGAGCAGTATGCGAAAGACCTCGCAGACGCGGGTCTCAGCAGGGTTAACGTCAGCCTCGATTCCTTCAAGCCTGACAGATACAGGGAAATGACCCGCGGAGGAGACATCAATCAGGTGATGAAGGGCATTCGGGCTGCTGAGGACGCAGGGTTAATGCCGATAAAGATAAACATGGTGCCCATACGGTCTCTGAATGACGATGAGGTTGAGGATTTTGCCCGCTTGACCCTCCGGACCCCATACCACGTGAGATTTATCGAATTCATGCCCATAGGAGGTCAGGAACTATGGAATAGCGAGCGGTATATCTCATCCGATTCTCTCAAGGCCGTGGTCGAAAAAATCGGCCCCCTCGTTCCTGTGCGGCTGAGGAAAACAGGACCGGCGCGGTACTTCAGATTCGACGGTGCCTGTGGCATCATCGGATTCATCAGCGCATTAACCCACCACTTCTGCGCTGACTGCAACCGTCTCCGCATTACCGCCGATGGGAAGCTGAGACCATGTCTTTTCTCAGAGACGGAAATTGACCTGAAACCAGCATTGAGGGAATACTCCTCTGATGAGGAGATAAAGCGCATCCTCAGGCTCTCCATCGAGATCAAGCCCGAAGGACACAATATCCATCAGCGCACAGATCTCTTGTCCTTACGAGCTATGTCGAGGATCGGGGGATGAGAAAACTCAGCCATCTGGATAAAGAGGGAAAGGCAACAATGGTGGATGTGTCTGAGAAGTCTCCAACGAAAAGGGAAGCCGTTGCAAGAGGTTCAGTGCATATGAAACCGGAGACGCTACAACTGATCATGGATAACGCCATTGAAAAGGGTGATGTGATTTCGGTGGCTAGGGTTGCAGGCATCATGGGAGCAAAAAAAACGAGTGAGCTCATCCCCCTGTGTCATCCCCTCAACGTCACGTCGATTGCTGTTGAGATCACGGTCGATGAAGCAAGGAGTCTGGTGGACGTGGAGGCAACGGCAAAGACCATCGGTCAAACCGGGGTCGAGATGGAGGCATTGACCGCCGTGTCCGTAGCCGCATTGACGGTATACGATATGTGCAAAGCGGTTGATAAGGAAATGGTTATATCCGGCATTATGCTCATGAAGAAGCGCGGCGGAAAGAGCGGGGAATTCAAAAGAAGATAACCCTCTGCGGCCGCGGATGTCATCTCTCCCCCCCCGTTATTTCCGGTTCATTTCTGCTATGCTGACTGCTGAAACAGTGACATCTCTTCCTGAAAAAATGCCTGCGTTGAGATTGCGAAGGCCGACTGAGGAGATCCAGGACGAGAGAACGTAATACGTGAGCGATGAGATATAGACCTTTGAGCAAAGATGACAGACTCATAAGAGGATTCTAAGATGACGATGAGTCAATGCAAGCACACACTACTGTTTTCGCCGAGTAACGGCCATGCCACCTCCTTGATATTCCGGTTCCCCCTGCAGTTCCTCCAAATCGAGGTAGGCATGGGTGGAGCAGGTGGGCAGTTGTCTGCTGCAAGGCCAAGCAGCGCACGGGCGGGCGGGCGCGTCCCGATCCGGGTTGTCACCGACCGAAGGGCACGGCACGTCCTGCGATCATACCGCTTGTTGCCGGCGAAATTGCGGTTTGCTAATCGTCATGAGTACCGTTCGAATGATGCCATGGCTTATTTGTCCATGTTTTAAGGAACGATATTACTAACGCCACGTTCCGTAGAATCAAGAGAATGTTGTTGGCAGTCGCAATCGGCCTTGCCCTTGGCTACATACTCCTTGTCGCTTATTTTTATGCAAGACAAGGCTCCATGCTCTATTTCCCCTCGGGGGAGATAGAGGCCACCCCTCTTGATATCGGACTTCCTTATGAGGATCTCACATTGAGGACGGCGGACGGCCTGAATATCTCAGCATGGTATGTCCCTGCTGAGGACTTGAGGAGTGTCGTCCTCTTTTGCCATGGGAACGCTGGAAATATTTCGCACCGTCTGGACTCGATCCGTATATTCCACAGCCTCGGCCTCGCGGTACTCATCTTCGATTATCGAGGCTATGGCAAGAGCCAGGGTTCACCGGATGAAAAAGGGACATATGAAGACGCAGAGGCTGCATGGGATTATTTGGTGAACAGTCTCCGCGTGAAACCTGACCGAATTATCTTCTTCGGACGTTCTCTCGGAAGCGCCGTCGCCGCCG
The DNA here is from genome assembly GCA_050014695.1 of Thermodesulfovibrionales bacterium. Taxonomy (GTDB): domain Bacteria; phylum Nitrospirota; class Thermodesulfovibrionia; order Thermodesulfovibrionales; family UBA9159; genus UBA9159. The sequence goes on along the minus strand of JBEKCV010000010.1, from coordinate 54,762 downwards.
AAATCGCGTTGCGGAAACAGGCTGGTGCACTCATCATGGAGTCAGGATTTACCTCCGTGCCTGACCTGGGTGAAAAGTTTTTTCCACACTTGCCCGTGAGACTTATAGCGCGATACCACTACGCATCGATCAGCAAAGTCGACAAAATAAAGATACCGAAACTTTTCATCCATAGTCCGGCGGACGAGATCGTGCCTTATGAGCAAGGGTTAAAGCTTTTTGAAAAGGCATGTGAGCCGAAAGAGTTTCTCCAGATCATCGGTGGGCACAATGAGGGATTTCTGCTCTCCGGAACGGCATATATAAACGGTTTACGTCTTTTTCTCTCGCGCTATGGCTACGAATCAGCAGACATCGGACGACCTCATTCTTGATTCTTGTTCAGACTAGGCCCCAGTCCGCCAACTCATTCTTTACGTATGCATAGTAGATTGGAGCCGCAATAAGGCCTGCAAGCCCGAAAGCCGCCTCCATCACGAGCATCGCCACCAGCAACTCCCAGGCCCGAGCATGGATCCGGCTTCCCACAATGGTGGCGTTCAGGAAATACTCAAGCTTATGAATGACCACAAGAAAAACGAAAGAAGCTGCCACAACGGACAGCGACTGGCTCAAGCTGACTACCACGATCACCGAGTTCGAGATCAGATTGCCGGCAACCGGTAGCAAGCCTGAGAGAAAGGTAATAGCCACCATGGTCTTCACGAGTGGCAGGTGAATGCCGAGTACCGGTAACACAACGCCCAGATAAAGCCATGCAAAAAAGGTGTTCAGCGCCGCAATGCGCACTTGTGCGAAAATGATAGAACTGAAAGCTTCACTGAAGCGTGTAACGCGCTCAACCAGCGCCCGCCCAAGGGGACGATATTCCTGGATGGGCATCACCTCCCTCAGGGAAATCAGCACGCCGATCACCATGCCAATTACGATATGCACAACCACGCGGCCCACCTCTTTCCCCGCCGCCTGTAGCTCACCCGCATGCGTCCGTAACCAGTGCACCGCCCAGTTCTTAAACCCCTCAGCATCAGCCGGCAGATAATCCACCAACCAAGCAGGGAGCCTGTCGCGCGATCCCTCAAGAATCTCCGCCATTTTCTTCATCGCCTCCGGAATACTACCCGACTCGCTCCGGAGCAAGGAGACTGTCTCCCCCGTCAGCAGAGCTAGCAACACCACGACCGTAATGGATAGGACCATGACCACCACGACCTTGGCGCGATTGCCCGCCAATCTGGTAATTCGGAGCAACGGGGCCAAGAGATGGACGAGTTCGTACACGAGTAACCCGGCGAGCAACGCAGGCAGGAGGTGCAACTCAAGCGTCAGGAGGAGCAGGACTCCCATGATCAGCCACGAGACAATGTCATAGCTGCCTGGATTCGCTTTGTCCTGAGCATTCATCTCCATAGCCTCACCCTCTATTATACTCATTCTTATCGTCAAACTCTTCACCGTAAAAGACAATGAGATGACCTTGCCATCGATTTCCGGTCTTGACAGAAAAAAACTGCCGGTATGCTGTTGCTCTTGACACTTTCGATAACTGTTCGGAAACCATCAGGAAGCACAGAGAGCAGCAGCGCACAGGAGCTTGACGGCGTGCCATTCACTGACGGATGAATCACGTGGGCTTTCTGGCACCGGCCCTGGAAAGGGTACCCATTTTCCCCTTTGCATCCCTGTCCCGTCTCGTACGTGATATTAGGCGGTCGTTGTATCTCAGGGGTGGATGAGCCCGTCGAGAATCGGCACAAGGCTGCGGAGTTCCTCGTAAGAAACAGATGAATGCCATCTCCCGGTTAATTTCGCCACGAGAATCAGACCAAAGTAAACACTCATAACCATAAGAACGAAGGCCAGCGGGCTCATCCGCTTTCTGCCCGTGACCATCGCATCAAGAGCGCCCTGTGCAGGGCAGTGGCTCACGCAGGTGAGACAGCCCATGCACTCCGGAGAGCGGATGACCCTTTTCCGGTCGACAGGCAGGAGTGATGGGCAATGCCTGGAACAGAGGCCGCAGTGAATGCATGCCAGGTCAGTCCGCTTTATCTTTACGGGACTGAGCAGGCTCACCAGTCCGAGCAATCCGCCGTAAGGGCAAAGATACCTGCACCAGAAATTCTTAACGATGAGGGACAATGCTATGAGAACGCCGATCGCTATCTGCGTCATCAATGACATTTCCATAAAGAATTGCAAGAGTTTGATATCCGTGACCTTCCAGTAAGGCGTCGAGAGGAATCCTATGACTTCTTGGGATGACATCTTCACGAGTATGATAAAAAGGAAAAACGCCATGAGAATATATTTTAGAGACCTCAGGGGATAGTCGATGAATCGCGGCAGGGTGACATTTTTCCCGAATATTCTTTGTCCCACCTTCCAGACAGCCTCCGACAGCGTGCCCACCGGGCATATCCATCCGCAGAATGACTTTTTCAGCAAAACTGACGACAGTGCTGCACCGCAAAAAAGAACTAGGGCCGCAGGGTGCACCGGATCAAAGATCCCCTCAGTAACCAAGAGTTTCAATGACATGAGCGCGCCTATGGGCATGAATCCTTCCACCGATGGAGGACGGGGCAAAGAGGGAACTCTCCCCTGCATGAGATCCTCGGCAAAAAGATAAAAAGTGAACCCGACATAAAGCACGAGAAGAGAGATAATCCCCTGGACAGCGTAACGTACCTTTCTGATATACGAACGATCACTCCTCATAATGCATATTACAATTTTTACTGGTGACCGGGTATGATTTATATCAGGAAACGCGTGGCGGTTTGGTGGTCGGAGGATGTCAGCAGTTCGTTCATGAGTCTATCTTTATGATTCCCCGGTGGATGGCAAATTTAATCAAGCCCGCACGGGTATGAATATCAAGCTTTTCACTGATATTGGTTTGGTGGGCTATGACCGTCTTGGCGCTAATATCAAGCATATCCGCTATTTCTTTGTGCGTATATCCCTCAGCAACAAGCTTTAAAACCTGCTTTTCCCGGTCCGTCAGTTTTTCATAGGGATCCACCATCGATTCATTCTTATCTTTGCCGAGATAGCCCGCGACCACCTCTGCGGCAATGGAGGAAAAGAGATACGTCTCTCCCCTGCTTACCGCCCGTATGGCGGAGATGAGATCGCTCCCCACCGCCCGTTTTAACAAGTATCCGGAAACCCCTGCTTTCAAAAAACGTGAGATATATTCTTTGTCATCATACTGGGTGAGGACAAGTATCTTTATCGCTGGTTTTATTTTCTTCAGCTCAATCGTCGCTTCCAGCCCCCCAAGCTTGGGCATCGAGATATCCATCAAGACCACATCAGGATCAAATTTCTTGGCTTTTTCGATTGCTTCGAGGCCGTCCGAGGCTTCAGCAATCACCTCGATGTCATCAGACAACTTAAGGAATGCCGCGATACCCTCCCTCACCAGCGTATGGTCATCTGCAATGAGAACCGTTATCCTAGACATCATGAAACTCCTGAGCATCCAGAGGCACCTTCAGCGTTATTTTCGTGCCGCTGCCCAGAGATGAACTTAAATGCAATGTGCCTCCAATGAAATAGGCCCTCTCTCTCATGCCAAGGATGCCTAACCCCCTGCCGTCTTTATAATTGAGCGTATTCTGCAACAGAAGGTCAAGGTCAAAACCCTGGCCATCATCTTCTATCAGGACAGACACCATCCTGCCAACTATCTCCATGCTGATAAGGACGTGTTTCGCTTTTGCGTGACGGGCGATATTCACAATTGCCTCCTGTATGGTCCTGAAAAGGCTTATTTCGACCTCGGGACTGAACCTCATATCAGTGGCTCCGAACATCTTGAAGAAATAGGTTACACCCCGTTCCTTGAGATGGGTATCAAGGAGCCATTTTATTGCCGACTCAAGCCCCAGATCATCGAGAACGGATGGCCTCAGGTTCTGGGTAATCGTATGTACCCCATCAAGCGCATTCAGGGTGATGTTCCGCACCTCTTCGATCTTCTCCTGAGAGATGCTCTCCGGGAACAATTTACAAATATCGAGCCTCATGAGGATAGCTGAGAGTTCCTGAAGGGTGATGTCATGCAATTCCCTGGCGATCCGCTTTCGCTCCTCCTCCTGACTCGATATGATCTTTTTCAAAAGGTTTTGGATTCTCCTCCCGCTCTCTTTTATCTGCCGAGTCCTTTCCTTCACCCGAGTTTCGAGTTCGATGTTGTACCGCTTCGTGTTTTCCATGGATTCGACCAATTTTAGCCTCATGCTCTCAAAGCTCCTGCCGAGAACACCTATTTCATCGCCTCCCTGGGGAAAAAGGGGAGTCGAGAGCTTACCCTCTGCGATTCGCTCGGTTGCATAGGTTAACTCTCGAATAGGATTGACAATACTCCGACTGACGCCCCAGGTCAGCATAAAAGCAGTACCGATAAAAATGATGCCCAGCGCCGACAGGGTCCACTTCAACTTAACGACAGGCGCAAAAACGTCTTTCTCGGGTTCCTGGATCGATACCCCCCACGGTGCTGTCTCGAGGGGGACGAAAGCCATCATATTCGTGATCTTCTCTCTCCCGGTGCCCTTGATATGACATTGATGGCAGGTAGTCACCCGTTCTTTCTTTGAACTGATCAGCGCGCTGAAAATGTTATTATAGTCGCAATAGGTCAGTGCCCGCGACGGAGTTGACGACGCAACAACCACACCGTTGGAATCGATGATATCGACAAACGTATTTCCCCCCGCGTCGCGTAACCTAAGCATGCTGGTCAAGAGCGGATTTGTCGGGTCAATCTCCCCCCCGGCAACTCCAGCGTAGTTGCCATTCTTATCACGAAACGGCACGAGGATATAGAGAAGCTTCTTCTTTACGGGCTCCACCGTATAGATATTCGATACAACCGGCTTTCCCATGGCAATCATCCTGCTTATTGGCTCGATACTCAGCAAATTAAGGGAGACGTCCTTCATTCTTTCAGGATAGTTGAGAAGGACATTCCCTCCCGTGTCCATGAGAAAAATACCGTCGGTAAATATGGAATACCGATATGCGGTGGCAAGGGCTTCCTTTGCCAGTCTGACATCGCTGCCATGCAGGTCGATGCTTCCGGAGAGCGATATGTCATAGAGGCGATTAATATTTTCTTTTATGACGGTATCGACATTATTCCGGATAAGATGAGCAAGGGCAATTCTCTTGTTCAGGGTGTCTTCGATGTTCCTCTCGATAAGATAATAGCTTACGATTCCAAAGCATAACACTATCAGGGATAAGCCGAGCGTCGCCGCGAGCGTGATCCTTCTTTGCAGCCCACCTTTTGTAATCCTCATAAAGCATTATAAATGAACATTCAAAAAATGGAAAGGGACGAATAGGGATGATGGTCTTGCGTGTAAGCTCCTCTAATCGCGTCTGAACTTTTCGCGGTGCTCCGGATGAACAATCTCCTGGAGCGTTTTACCCTCAATCCTTGCGAGCTCAGCTGGGTGTTCACGCACCATCCGTTCCCATGATATGTAACCGGTAAGTATACTGGTATCAAGGGGGAATATCTCCGGATTGAATATCGCATTATAGATATGCCAAAGGGCTATGATGAGGAATATGAGGAATGCCTCATTTGAGTGCATCACTTTTGCCGCGGGGATGAGTTCTCCGGGGAGGAATCGGCTGACCGTCGCAGGGAACCACAGGATGACCCCTGTTCCCATCATCACGAGCAGGCCGGAAAGGATTCCCCAATATTCGAATTTTTGTTTATATCCGTATCGGTCGCAGTATGCCTGATGGTCTTTCATGTTGAGATAGTATTTCAGGTTGTCGATGGCGTCGCTGAAATCCTTTTTGGTGATCATGATCAAGGGTTTCCATTTTCTGAAAAGAATGCCGTATGAGGCAACAAAGACATGCTCGATCAGGAGGAAAGCTAGGAACAACCCGGTGACCCTGTGGATCATCCTGACGGAATCGATTCCGCCGAGATACATCACCAGCAGCTGCGAGACATCAAGGCTATAGAACCGTTGGGAAAGGCCGGTCACAACCAGGATCGCAAAAATGACGGCATGCAGCCAATGCTCGATTATTCGATAGAAGCTGAATCTCCTCACGTACCCCTCTTTTATCTGGTCACCTTCCATCGTTGTCTCCTTTCATCTGTTGACCGCATAACGCCAGGCATGCAAGAGGATTTGGAGGATAAGCCCTACCACCAGAATAGGCAGGAAAACCGTATAGAGCAGGTTGATCATGAAAACGAGAGGGGCTTGTTTCAGGCTCGGCTCGTAGTGAGAGAGCCATGCGTCCGGAAAATTCCGAGTTGCCTGCGCATGACACTGCTGGCACCTCTTCACGAGGTTGGCTCTTACGACGGCCGGATTCGCGGCTCTGGTGCTCATGATATTATGGGTGCCGTGGCAATCCGTACATACGGCTATCTGTCTGGCGGGCTTGCTCATCTCCTCCCTCTGCTTTCTGTAAAAGGCCAAGGTGACCCCATGGAAGCTCGACAAATAGGTTTTTACGACATCCGTCGAAAGTCCATATTTCGCCATCACGGCTTTATTTGCATGGCAGTTGCTGCACCTCTCCGGTATGTGCTCGCGGAACTCCAGGGTCAGCGGGTCTTTGATATCGTGTGCCGTATGGCAATCCGTGCAGACCGGGACGTCCTGGCTCTGTTCTTCAAAAAGCCCTCTTCCGTGTACGCTTTGTGCATACAGGGCAAATACCTGCGGATGACATTTCTGGCATCTCCAGGCTATCGCCGTTCTCTCTTTCTCAAAACTCACCACGGCGTGAGAGCCGTGGCAATCGGTACATACCGGCGTACTGAGGTTGCCCTGACTGCGCTTCACATAATGGACGTTCTCCATCTCCTTCGTATATTTATCGAAGTGACAGCGTCGGCACATCTCTGCATTGGCGATCGAAAAATCACGGATGCTCCTGAAGTTTCTCTGAGGGTGATGAGACGGGGAAAATCCGAAATGGCAGTCCGAGCACCCGAGCTTGTTATGCACAGAGGCCTTCAACGCAGTGCTGTCCATTTTCAGTAACGCCCTTTCACCATTTCTGCATTCCATGCTCACCTCGTGAGCATGACACTCCATGCAATATTGCTCTTCATTTGTCATCCGTTCGACGCCTATCGGCACTATTGCGTGGGAACCATGACAGTTTGTGCAGGGATGTGCTCTGCCCTCATCTTCCTCCCTCAATAATGTGGCGTGAATGGATTCCCTTTTTATTTGTTCAACGGTGTGGCACTTTCTGCATGCCCGCGAGGATTTTATTCTGAACTGCTCCGCGCTCCGGAATCTCCTGTCGGGATGGTTCTCTCCGGAAAAATCGGGGTGACAATCGAAACAGGTCAGGGATTTGTGAACAGAATTCTTGAAGCTTTCGCTGTCCACATAGGCCGCTACCGATTCACCGTTCTCGAATTTTTTTGTGATGCCCCGTTTCCCATGGCACTTCAGACACTGTTGAACCGCTTCCTGCTGGCCGTTCCCTTTTGCATAAGCAAAGTCTGCCGGAATAAGAAAGATGAGCGAAAGAGAAAGCACCAGGTAAATTATGTCCTTTCTCCCCTTTATGCTCACCGCCTCCGTCATAAAGGTATTTCGTTGAGGAGCCCTCATTGTCTCACCCCCCCCGTTGTCCCGGAGGGGGACACCCCGCAGCGAGGTATCCCCCTTATATCCCTTCAAGAGCTCACGTCTAGTGATCCTCATAACCCGGTTCTTCCCTCATGACGGGCATGCGGTTCAGGATCCAACGGAATATGAGAATGTGTATCGTAGCGATGCTTAGGACGACGGCCACTTCCCGCCAGGGTGGAATGATGTGATGGAGGTGATGCGGGAGATTCCAGTTCAGCGCCACGATCGATACGTTGAGGCGATTCACGATAATCCCGATGACGGCAAGGAAGGCACCGAAGCGGACCGTCCTCACACTGCTCATCTTCACTCCCAACGTGAAGATGAGTGCGGGCAGCAGGACAAAGCCGAGGATCTCCACAAGGAACCAGTAGCCATACGGAGTGCTCAGGAGCCCCCAGTTGTCGTCATGCGCTATCCCGATCACCTTCAGTACAAAGTAGACGTACATGCCGATACAGGCGCCCTTGCCGAGGCCGAGAGTTATTCTGTCTATACTTCCGAGAAAAGTCGGGCCGGCCTTGTCTCTGAGAAAACGGACGGCAAGGGTGCTCACGACGATTACCATGGCAAGAGCCGCATAGACCGCCGAGCTCAGGAAGAAGGTTGGGATATACGATGAGAACCAGAGCGGGTGGAGTTTCCCGGGCGCGAGCAAATACATTGCGCCGAGGGCGGACTGATGGAGCGTGGACAGGATGATACCGGCAATGGTCATGCCAATGGTGATCATTGTTGCCCATCTCCTGACCCTTCTCGATTTAAGCCATTCTAAGATAGCGGGGCTGAATTCAAGAAGTTGGACCGTCAGGTATGTTGCCACATGCCACGCCACAAGAAACAGCACTGAGGCCGTACCGAACCCGATAATCATGGGGTAGTAGATTCTCCACGGTCTGCCGAGGTCCACGAGGAGATAAATGACCGCAAAGAGATAGCCCAGGAATCCTGTCAGGACTGCAAGCCTCACAATCGGTCGAAAGCCTTTAAACCCGAAGATGTAATAGGCTGTGGCCATCACAAATCCCGTTGCCGACAGCGGAACTCCTCCAAAAAGTCCCCACCCGAGGTACAAGCCCCACGGGTAATCGTCTGAAGCATGGGTGACAAGATAGAGACCATCGACGAACCGCAGGACGATCAGGGGGAGTCCGATGGACAGGATGATCGCTGCGATCACATTGAAAGGAGTCAGGAGTTTTCTCGAGTACTCCGGCCAACTCAGTCCCATGAGTAACTTATCCATGAACCAAGATCTGAAGTTTTCGTTCTTCACTGCATATCCGTTACCCATTTTTCATCTCCTCCTTTCCTTGACTCGCTTCTTTCTCTTTATCCTGTTTATCCTGCTCGTTCCTGTGACGAAGGGCTGCATAGCACATTCCGAAGAGCGCTGGCCAGACGGTCAGCACGACCGGTACCGCGGCGAGAAAGCCTTTTGTCTGTTCAACGAGTGGTGTTGTCGGCAGGTGCGAAGGAAAGCCGAGCTGCTCAAAGGGAACTCCGGAGACATACATCCAGTTCGTCCCTCCGACCTCATGTTCCCCGTAGATATGGTCGACATACTTGTCCGGGTTTTTCCCGATCCTCTCCCTCGCCACTTTGATCAGGTCTTCCCTCTTGCCAAAGGTGATAGCGCCCGTAGGACAGGCCTCTGCGCAGGCGGTGATGCCGCCCTTCTTGATCCTGTCGCGGCACATAGTGCATTTTACGATTTTCGGCTCCAGGGCACTCCAATAATCAAAGGACGGTACATAAAACGGGCAGGCCGTCATACAATATCTGCAGCCGAAACAGAGACTCTCATCGTAAAAAACCGCCCCTTCCGGAGTCTTCGAATAGGCATGGATGGGGCATGCAGTGGCGCACCCTGGCTCTTTGCAGTGGTTGCACTGCATTTTCCGGTAGATAGGATTGCTCTTATCTTTCGGATTTTCATATCTATTGACCACCGTATATGCATGTGCATTCGGTCTTCTTGTTTCCTCAAAAACAGACTTATCGTCAAAGGGGACCTGTGGCTTCTCAAGGTTGTTCGCCTCGTTACAGGCCTTTTCGCAGCTCCGACATCCCACGCACCGGGTAAAATCCGTCAGGCAGCCGAAGCTGTCAGGGTAGCCGGCAAATTCCTTATACCCGCAAGCCTCTTTCGCGTTGCTGATGAGGGCTGCCCCCCCTACCGAAGCCACGGTCCCTAAGAAACCTCTCCTGGTCAGGGTAAGACGTTTCTTGCAGTCGGAATTTCCACCGCCGTTTTTTACGGCTTCGTGTTCTTTATCTGTTCTGTGTTCGTTGTCCATGATTCCTCCTTTCCGTGGCTTCGTCACTTCTGGCTTATTACCTGTTCTTTCTTCGCATGGCATATCTCCGTGCAGCCCTTCGGGTCCAGACCGATGTTGCCCATCCCCTTGTGGCATTGGAAGCACATCTGATGGTAGGCAACCTTGAGTCCCGGAACCGCTGGATTCGCGCGGTCATTGCCGGCGTGGCAGTTCTTGCAGGCCATGAAACTCTGCGTAACCGACTTTTTAAAATCAGCGGGCGTAAGGGAATGGCATCCCTTACAGGGAAGCGTTCCACTGTCGGCGTGCTGGTGATGGCACGACCCGCAATTCCCCGCCAGAGTGGCGTGCCTTGCATGCGTGAAGATGACTGACTCATACTTGTCTGCTATGCTGTCAAGGGTCACAAACTCAGGGTTTTTGGCACCATTCCCCGCAAAGAGGGACGTACCGAAGAATATGCAGATGCTGAATACAAAGCAGATCATGATTATCTTTTTCATCTATTGTTGCCTCCTTTTCAACAACCCCCGGAGAGGGCTAACACTACGGGGGATTGCTGAGTTGTCGTGGGTGCTTTCCTGCTCCTCGGAATTATTCCTCTTCGACCTTTTTCTTCTTATCCTTCTTCTTGCCCGCCAGATAAGCCTCGGTAGGCCTCCACCCAAATGATGCACTCCTTCCTGCCAGTGCGAAGATACCGTTGAGCGCCGCTGTTCCCAGGGCATATACAAAGGTGAAGGGAAGCATAATCACGTACGCGAGCCCAATGAACGGAGCGGCGGCGATCTTACCAATGCTCTTCAGGGTGTTTGCAAGGCCCCTTTCTTTTATGAACTCGAGGTCCTCCTTGCCCGACTCTACCAGGGTCTTGAAGGGCTTCGGTTTTAACGCTTCGGCGTAGAGAATGTATCCCGCAATGAACAGGATTGCTAATAGGTACTCCACTCCCTTGACATGGGTAATGAAATCATAGAGCGTATTCATTTTTTCCTCCTTCCTTTCCGGACCTTCTTCATGTCGGCCCGCCGTAATCACCGTTATTTCTGTTTCTTCCGTTTCCCTCCTAAATGCGCTTCTCCCGGTCTCCATCCAAAAGGCACAATGCTTACTATACCGGTTAGGAGTTTCCCCGCCGCGAGCGTCAGGATTGTTCCCAAGGCGATAAAGGGGAGTGCTACGACGTAGAACAGCCCCACTACAGGGCCTGAAAGCAGCACGAGAACGGGGGGACATCTTACGTATTTCGATCTCTCATCCCCCGGAAGAATACCTTCGCCGGCCATATCAACCCTGTTTCCGCTCTTGAAATCCCAGTAAGTTCCCTTGCGGACCCTATCTCCTCCCTTATACCGTGTCATCTTTATTCACCTCCTTTCCTGCCTGAAATGTTGTATCCCGTGCTTTCTGAATCCACTATAACAGAAGGAGAAGGCGAAGAAAATTGGAACAAACTCCTATTTCTTATAGGAATTTGTTCCTACGTCAGGGGGATAATTTGGACGAGGGAGAAGATATGCCTACCGGGCACTGCCGGACGGTGCTACGACTGCCTTTCTCGACATGCTGGCCGAGCGGCTATTTCATATCGGAACATGATGACAGGGCGTTCGCAGGGGAAGGCTCAACGCACCATACTCTCTGCAATCCTTATTAAATCAAATGGATTTGACTTCATCGCGACACGTATCTTGAATTTCCCCTCAGTCCATGAAATCCGGCTGCACTGCTCTTCGTTTTTGCCGGTTCCCACCTCGATCAGGGCATCTCTGCCTCTTAAAGAGTATTTGACCGTTTCCTTTGTGCGGAGGATCTTTATTGTGTCATCGGGGACAAAATCAGCGGCGGTCGACTGCGAAGTCACGAGTGTGACACCGCCCTTGGCCGCCGAAGTAAACACCATAATGATCGCTTCAAACGGTTTACTCTGCGCCAAGATCAATGACGGCGGCCAGGTGAGACTCTGGGGGAAATATGCCGGGACATATATCTCTCTGACATTCAACGCCGCCCTCACCTCCTCTATGCTGTCATACCGTTTCATGGAGCCCTCCTGGACAGCAAGAGGCAGCCAATTCAGGATCTTTAAGGCGATGATGACGCCTGCGATCAGTATTGCAAAGGAAAACGCACCAAGGATTTTCTTACCTACACTCACCTTGCCCTCACACGATGAAATAATTCATTACGATGATCGCCGAAAGTGTCAGCACGAAAGCAAACCATGCGCTGTCGGTTTTCGGGCCACCCCCTTGTTCGAGCCTCATAATCCTGCCCTCGATATGCATATTGTGGCCGTACTCCTCGATGGAGTCTTTCAACTTCGATAGCTCACGCAGGTTCAGGGGATTCCTCTCTTCAGGCTCATAATACAGTTTCTTCAGTGTTTCAATCAATGCATGGGGTTTGCGCGTCAGGGAAACCGCCACATCATCACAGATGTTTTCTTCTTCCTGGACAATCCTTCTGAACTCAAGGAGGACAACGGGATTATAAAACATCAGGAGCCGCAGGAGAAATATAATAATGAGGACCGGTTGTCTATTTCTGATGATATGAGCAATCTCATGGGCGATCGCAGCCTGCAACTGTTCAACGCTCAGTTCCTTCAACACGCCGGAGGATAAGAAGATTGCCGTTTTTTTCCCTGTCCTGGAAAACAACACGAGTTCGTCATCATCCAGTACGATAATGTCGGGCTTTTCTCCGGGCAAGTCCTCTAAAGCCCTCTGCACAGGAGAATCCTCAGCGAGCATGTCCCCTTCAGGTCCGGATTGTCTCGATTCAATGGCGTGCCTCATGATCGGGATTATCTCCTGCATGATGAAGATGATTGTCGTAATACAGACGACAAGAGCGACGCCGGCACTCAAGGGGATCCCTCCCCATAACTCCAGGTTCATCAATCGATTACTATCGAAGAGCGCCTCAAGTCTGAAAAAAACGGAGCCCCGGTCAGGATTTATTGCCTGATAAATGGGGAATAAGACGAGCGGGCATATGAGAACGAGGAATCGAAACCTCTGCCTTGCGGATGAATTGTTGATCCTCCATATACGGATGGCGCTGTCCACCAAAACAGTCGCTATGAGAGAATGCCAAAACGATTGGACGATGTACATCCCTGGATACGAACTCATCAAATATGAAATATTCATAGCACGTGTTCTGTACGGCGTACGATAATGCCATCTCTTCGGCGCTGTTCACGCCAAACGGCAACAGACAGCTGATCTCCTGCAACAAATCTACGGGGATGTCCCATACAGGGATCTTCCCTGTAAGTCGTTGCTCATTTTGACGATCTCCCCCAGCAGTGCCGTCAATTTCCGGCATCTCTTTCCAGCTCCTTCATCCATGGCCCTCAACAAGGGTTCACAGAAAAACCATGTACACCGAAAAGGTCTCATCCACCGCGGGTTCACACAGCCCGTGCTGCCGAGAAACTGGCACTGTTCGTCGGGCGACCGACGGTTGTCGTACGGCGGACTCTCAAGCCCGAGAGCACGCAGGAAAACACGGTCTTTCGCATCCGGCAAGGCATGCCTCTGCTTGCAGCAGACCTGCGCACATTGAGGACAGACCTCCCGGGTGTATGATTCAATCATGGGTGAGATTTCCGCAAAGAGTTCTTTTAGCCGTTCGGCGATCGCATCCATTATCAATACGCCTTCGAGCGTTCCATCGGGTCTGAGACTCCTGCCCCAAACTCGATAGTCATCCTATCTGTTCAAGTCCCTGTTTTGCCTGTTTATTCGCAGGGTCTAATTTCAGGGCCTTCTCGAACTGTTTTCTTGCCCGCATATTAAGACCCGCCTTGAGGTATATGAGCCCCAGGTTCGTGAGATGCTCACTGTTCAGCGGGTCAAGGGCAACAGCCTTGAGGAGCGCTTCTTCAGACTCTTTCAGTCTGTTGGGGACCTTGCTCAGGGCAAGAGAAAGATAACTCCACGCCTTAGTATTTCGAGGGTCCTCCTTGGTCACCCGTTTAAACAGATCAGCAGCACCCCAGAAATTGCCCTTTTTAAATTCCTGGACCCCTCTCTGAAACATTTCTGTCAAGAGTGTTTCCCGCGTCGCGTTGTCAGGTGACTGTTGGGATTGTTTCCATGACGGAGGCTTTGACGGCCTGAGAAGGGAATCAAAATACTCCCTCCGCTTTTCCTCATCCTGGAACAGTCTATATGCCTTCGTGATGGTATCAAAAAGGACGGTGACCTTACCTTTCAGTTCCTTATCGTCTGTATGATAAACCCTGTCAGGATGAAACTCTCGTACCAGTCGATAGTAATTTCTCTTTATCTCCTCCGGTCCTGTCTTCTCATCAACCTGGAGTATTTCATCTGGGCCCATATCCTTCGCCCGCTGATAAAAATCGTCAACCCTTCGCGCCAGGGCGCTATCGACTTCGGAAGTGGACGGATTTTTATCGCCTTGACCTCGCGGCTCGTCCCCGGCCGTCGCTCTGGAATCTCTGGTCTCACCGTTTTCCCCCCGCGGGGCTTCCCTCTTCACAATGACTCCGACAACCGCCAACCCATACAGGGTCTTCATGGTCTCAAACGGACTCGCATGCGCTTCCTCTATCACCTGCCTTACCGTTCTTTCTCCGTCCACGAGGGAAAATATCCTTCTATCCTCGGCATCGAGGTCAACAACGGCGCCCTCGCCCCGGAGAAGATGTGCGCGATCATCATCGAGTTTAAATACCATATCCAGGTCCGGCATATCTTTCCCCATTTCCCCCTGTTCCCGAAGCCTCTTTATGCCCTCGTAGACAAGAGCTTCCGTGCTCAGCGTGAGGGTTATATCGAGGGAAGGCGAGACTGCCTCCTGCAACTCATAGGTAGCGCCCTCGTCAAGCCTGAAGCAGCTGTACAGGATCTCCGCGACCTGGTATTTGACGCCCCATAAGAGGTCTTTCGGTGTGAGGCAGCCGAGTTCCACCAGTATCGCACCATATCGTTGCCCCGTTCTCTTCAGCAGTTCAATGGATTTCTCGTACCCCTGCACGGTAATCTTGCCGGCCTTCAGGAGCATCTCCCCGAGCCTGTCAGCATCCGACGTGGAAGAAGCGAAAATCGCTTCCCCGTTCCGGAAATAGATAGTTCTTTCAACAGACGAAGACATGAGAGAAAGGGTGCCGGTCACTCCTTTCCTCTTGATGTCAAGGAGTATTCGCGGCAGACTATGATCTCTGAGGTTTCCCTTGAGAGACATGTTCATTCAATGGTATCTCCTGACTTCAAACCTATAGATTGCACAGTCCTCGGCCACGGATATTCCGGCTTTCATCTTTGCAATCCTGAGCTGCTCCTCCGCGGTGTCCACGCCTTCGAGATCCGGCAGGAGAAGGCCCTTCATTCCTCCGAACTCGACAATCACACCGTATCGTCTGGGATCAAGCTCCCTGACACTCGTCACCTTTTCCGGGGGAGAAAGCACATCAACGGAGTACACGAGAGCTGATAGTTCATCAACTTCTACGGGGAGAAACCTTGGGTCTTCCGTTGAAGCGGCCACTGCATTATTGATGACCTCTTCAGCAACGTTCTGGCTGCAGGGAAGAAAGGTACCGATGCATCCCCTCAATTCTCCGTTTTTTTTCAAACAGACAAAAACGCCTGCCTGCCCCTGCATCTCGGGGGTAAGTTCTTGAGGCGGAGGAAGAATCCTACCCGTTGCCGCAAACTCCTCCACCACCTTCTTTGCCAGTTCAGCCAGCGGATGCATCATCTCTCCCTTGCAAGGGCGTATTCCGCAAGCATCAACAGGGCCTGCCTTTCCGGTATGTCCCCAAATACCGCAAGCTCTTCCTTGGCTTCATTGAGCAGCCTTTGCGCAATCCTGAGAGCTTCTTCTATCGCATGATACTTTCTGAACAGCTTCGTAATCCTCATCAAGTCATCCACTGCGAAGAGGTCATTCTTGATAATACGCTTCACCTCCTCCTTTTCTTCACCGGATGCCTCCCCGAGCAGATAAATGAGGGGAAGGGTTATTTTGCCTTCCTCAAGGTCTTTCCCCAGTTTCTTCCCGAGATCCCTCTCCTCTGCCATGTAATCCAGTATATCGTCAGCTATCTGGAACGCTATGCCCGTCTTCATACCGAATCTGCCGAGCGCATCCACCTGTTCCAGCGGAAGCCGACCCAGGATACCGCCGATCCTGCATGCCGCCGAGATCAGAGCGCCAGTCTTTGAAGAGATTATCCGGTAGTACTCATCGAGGGTTATCTCCGGGTCCGCCACCCTGTTCAGTTGGATAATCTCGCCCTCGGTCATGGCCGCTATCGCCGCTGACAGCGCCTCGATGATCCTCAGGTCTTCCTGAAGGACAGAGATTCTCAGGGCATTGGCATAAATGTAGTCTCCCACTAAGATGACTACCTGATTTCCCCAAACGACATGAGAGGCGGCCTTCCCCCTCCTGACCTCGGCACCATCCACAACGTCATCATGGAGAAGGGAGGCTGTGTGGATCGCTTCAATGATACCCGCGAGGATGATCCTGTTTTCACCCCTGTAATTGGCAAGCTCAGCGCTCAGGATTAAAAAAAGCGGTCTCAGCCTTTTGCCGCCACTGCGTATAATGTGCTCCCCGACCATCGGGATAATGAAGGCATCGCTCGCAAAGATGGTTCTGAGGCTCTTCTCTACACGGTCCAAGTCCTCTGCATAGAATGAAAAGATATTGTCGCACTTCATGGCCGGTCCATTATATGCCTGATATCGCCTGGCTTGAATATACCCTTTTCTGTAATTATTGCAGTAACGTACCGATGAGGCGTCACATCGAAAGCGATGTTCCTCACCGCGACGCCCTCGGGAGCTATCTGGACAGAGCCCCAGAAGGACTCGCATCCCTCCACCGAAACTTTTCCGAACAGATGAGTAACCTCTGAAGGGTCTCGCTCCTCGATGGGTATCTCATCTCCCGTGGAGATGGAGAGGTCAATGCTGCTCGTAGGAGCTGCAACATAAAAGGGTATCCCGTGCTCTTTAGCGAGAACAGCAAGAGGATACGTACCGATCTTATTTGCCACGTCCCCATTTTTTACCGTCCTGTCGGTTCCAACGATCACGAGGTCGATCAGACCCTTTTTCATGAGTGACCCCGCCGAACTATCAGTGATCAAAGTGACAGGGATGCCTTCCTCCATCAGTTCCCAGGCGGTAAGGCGCGCCCCCTGCAGCACCGGTCTCGTCTCATCAGCAAACACCTGTATTGTCTTTCCCTGCTCTTTCGCAATGAACATCGGTGCTGTTGCCGTACCGTATCCGCCGGTTGCCAAGGCCCCTGCATTGCAGTGGGTCAGGATGGTATCGCCGTCTCTGATGAGCCCCGCTCCGTGCCTTCCGATTGCCCTATTGACTTGTCGATCCTCGTCAAGGATCCTCGTTGACTCCTCGATGAGCATCTCTTTCAACCGCACAACGGGCAGGCCTTCTTTGTCCGATAAAAACCCCTTCAGCCTGTCGACCGCCCATCGAATGTTTACCGCCGTCGGCCTCGTGGAAAGAAGCAGATTACAGACCGGCTCAAGCTTTGCCATGAACTCTTTAAAATCGTCAGCCTCTATATCCCGAGCACCGAGGGCGATGCCCATCGCCGCCGCAATGCCGATGGCCGGAGCCCCCCGTATCCGAAGCTTCTTGATGCCTTCCGCGACCGCTTGACAATCCCGGCATTCGATATATGTTACCTCTGCAGGAAGCCTGCTCTGATCGAGCATGATGACCTCGCCATTGTTCCATTCGATCGCTTTTACCATCATTTTCACCTGTCCATACATTCTAAACAAACATGATAACAACAGACATCCCGGTCAACGCGATCATCACTACGCCCGTTGTCCATGCGATTCTCTTAAACGTTTTTGAATTTGTAAGGTCTTCCAGCAATTCCTTCTTGTTATCAAAAACAGCATGAAGATCAGCACGAAAGGCAACATCACACCGTTTACCACCTGCAAAATCCACACGATAGCGATGAGGGGAGCGTTCGGAATCAGTACGATGAGAGAGCCCACGGCTGATCGGGACCGCCGGGTATTCCTTGATACCGAATAATTCATTGCTTGCCGTCCATCCAGCGAATTCTGACGATATGATCCTCTTGTTGAAAATATCAACGTCCTTCCACTTAATCTGGAACAGTTCCTTTTTTCTTTCGGTAATAGTGGTTGATATTTGTGGAAGGGGGTCGCCCTTCACGACAATGATGTCTTTGACCCTTCCCAAAACCTCACCTTCGGGGTCAAAAACCGGCTTCTTGACTAACTCACTGAGGAACAATGCACCATATAACGGCATAGGATGTTAGTATACCTCATTTTACCAGAGAGCGAATAGGTATATTTTCTTGCTCCTTTCACCCCGCTTATGGTAGTATGAGAAAACATTTCGGAGGTGAACATGCGAAAAATTGTTCTGTTTGTGGCAGTGGCGTTTTTTCTCCTGCCAGTGTCATATTCCCATGGCTTCAGCGAAAAAGGCCAGGACTGTTCAAAATGCCATACGTTAAGCAAAGAAGAGGCCTCTGCACTGCTGAAAAAGTTGGACCCAAACATCCAGGTCCTGGAGGTTACAGCAAGTCCTTTGAAAAGTATGTGGGAAGTGGATATCGAAACCGGAGGGAAAAAAGGTCTGACCTATATTGATTTTTCGAAGACGCACATCATATCGGGTTCGATCTTCGCAATCAACGAGAAAAAGAATCTCACCAAAGAGAGGTTCGACCAAATCAATAAGGTCGACGCATCAAAGATTCCTCTTGATGACGCCCTTGTCATGGGGGCTAAAGATGCCAAATATAAGGTGATCGTGTTTAGCGACCCTGAATGACCATTCTGCGAAAAACTTCATCAGGAGATGAAGAAGGTCATTGAACAGAGAAAAGATATCGCTTTCTACATAAAGCTGTATCCGCTTGCGATGCATAAGGGATCATATGAGAAGGCAAAGGCCATTGAGTGCGAAAAATCACTTGCGCTCCTCGAAGACGCCTATGCGAAAAAAGAATTGCCTAAACCAACATGTGAGACTTCCGTGATTGACGAGAACATCAAGCTAGCGGAGAAACTCGGGATTTCAGGCACACCCGCCCTCGTCATGCCTGACGGAAGGTTACTCTCGGGTTACAGAGACGCCAAAGATCTCATCGAGCTTGTAGGAAACTGACAGAGAGCGTACGCTGGAGTTATCGTATTCGTGGCAAGAGATTAGCGCTGAACTCCTTCGCTTTGTAATTGCCGAAGTGGCGGAACTGGCAGACGCGCTAGGTTCAGGGTCTAGTGGTCGAAAGGCCGTGCGGGTTCAAATCCCGCCTTCGGCACCAACTCTTTTTATTTTATTTCAATGGGTTGAACCCTGATTTGCGAACAAAAATACCGTCACCAAACCGTCACGAGAATCAAAAAAGGAAGGCAGGGCATATCATCTATGCCCTGCCTTCCTTTAATCAATCCGGAGCCTCTACAGGGGAGTGAGAAGTATTTCCTGAAGTCCGTGCCCCTTTGCCAGCACTCAGTTGTGTATGTTTTTCTTGGTATTTGTGAACTCATCAATATATAAGAGGGTGCTATCGAGCTGCTGGTTACCATCCCAATAGTCATGATACGCAGTGACTAACCTCGTTTTTTTATTCTGTAAAACCCTTCGCATGATAAGGTTACCGAACTGACGAAAAACCGGCAATCACTCGTTGTACTTGAATACGTTCCGCATGGCAAAGAAGGAGGCCGAGCAGCGGTCGCCGATAGCAATGATAGTTCGGTAACAACGCCTCTTATGTAGCATCTGCATATGGGACAGGACGAATAGCCTTCATCCCGATTCTTTCCTCGAATCCAAGGCATCGGTCTGCAACAGCTGCGGAAAAAATCGCATCCAGAGCGCAACGACAATGATTGTGCCGATGCCGCCGATCAGGACGGCAAAAACCGCGCCGAACCAGGCTGCCGTGATCCCTGACTCGAACTCTCCCAGTTGGTTCGATGTTCCGATGAACAGGGAGTTGACGGCGCTTACCCGACCCCGCATCTCATCAGGCGTCTCGATCTGGACCAGCGAATGCCTGATGACGACGCTGATCACGTCGGCGGCTCCGAGCACGGCAAGGGTGGCCAGCGACAGGAGGAAGGATGTCGAAAGAGCGAACACGATAGTTGCTAGACCGAAGATCGCCACGGCAATGAACATAGTCCTGCCCACGCGGCGCTTGAGCGGGCGGCGCGCCAGGAAAAGCGACATAGCAAGGGCGCCCACAGCAGGCGCCGAGCGGAGCAAGCCCAACCCCCACGGTCCAGTCATCAGAATGTCGCGCGCATAGATTGGCAAGAGGGCTGTAGCGCCACCCAGGAGAACGGCAAAGAGGTCGAGGGATATGGCGCCCAAGACATCCGGACGGCTATGGATAAAGGCGATGCCGGCAAACGTCGACTTAATGCTCGCAGGTTCGCGGATAACGGGAGCGCGGCCGGAGCGGATAAGACCGAGCAATACGCTTGCAGACAGGAACAGGCCCCCTGCTGCTGCATAGACATCGGTCGGGCTCACAGTGTACAGGAGACCACCGAGCGCCGGCCCGATAATGGTTGCGGTCTGCATTGCCGACGCAGACCAGGCAAGTGCTCGCGGAAGGAGCGGGCCGGTGACCAGGCTTGGCAGGAGCGACTGCATGGTCGGCCCTTCGAATGCGTGTGTGGCGCCGACAATAACCATGATGACGAGTATGGTCTCCTTGCTCTGCCAGCCGGCGGCGCTCCCCCAGGCCAGTGCGAAGGCGGCAAGGCCTTCAACGATCTGACAGAGTCGCGCAATGATGCGGCGGTCGTAGCGGTCTGCAACATGACCCACGGCGAGCGTCAGCAGGAACATGGGCAGGAACTGGGCAAGGCCGACGAGGCCGAGATACAATGCACTGCCGGTGAGGGCGTAGATCTGCCAACCCACGGCAACAGCCTGCATCTGGAAGGCGATCATGGTCGCCACTCGGGAGAACCAGAACAGGACGAACGGGCGGTGCTGCAGGATCGCTTTCGGTTCTTCTTGATCGACAGAGGAAATCATGCCGTTACTTGTGATAGACCTTTAATTCCCCAGAACCTTGCGGAAAGCTATCTCGCGGACGTATTCCGACTCTTCTTCCGTAGTGGGAATAAAAACCGATTAGACAGAATGGCTGAAAGTTGAAGCATTGACCGACCATTCATTTTCAATGGAACCGGGTATCAGATTATCAAATACCACATTCCCACCAGATATTTCGCCGTCGCATATTTCCACGGGGACAATCGTCAGGCTAAATCAGAACCATGGAACTTAATTGCGGCTTGCATTTGGCTCTTCTTAATTAACGTATAACAATATTATTACCTGGTTTCTTCTTAGCATACTCCAAGTGCTCAAAACGAGCAAGGGCCTGTCATGACGGCTCTCTCGGAGAGCGCTCTAAGAGACCATTCACCCTCCCTTAAAATAGGTGATTTTTTTAGAATCACCTATGAGCGCAGCCTCCATACTGTAAGTCATATGCCTCAATTTTTACGGTAGGTCAGACAGCGACGAGGGCGAGGGAATAATATCCAAAGACATCACGAAGTGACGGTCACGGAGAAAATCAGTTCTTCACTCTAAACTTCAGCGTGAGATCGCCTAGCGCATCCTTGATGACTACGATTCCCTCCTTCGCTAAAACCCGGACTGTAGATGGATCGGCCGAAACAAATCGAAAGCCGCGAGGAACCTGAAGAGCAAGACCGCTTATGTGCTCAGGCACTGTCAGCAGAACTATCCGCTCATTACCAGACGAGGTGACGTCGACTCCGATCTGATCCCTGGCACTCCACCAGCCGCCTAAATCCCGGAGGGACCCGAACCACGAGAAGTCTTTGACCGCGGGGATGAACTTGCGCTCAAATTCAAATTTTTCGGCCAGAACGTCGGGATGAATCAGAACGACGAAGGACCCTCCATAGCTGCTGATCTTCCGCGCGAGATCAACAGCCTCAGGGAGCCTCTGGATCATCTTCGGCGGCGCCTCGTCCTCAACGGTGAGCGGGAACTCGTACACTTTTGATTCGGAGCGGGTGTCGCGGTTGTTGTTCAGCCGAAATGGCAGATGGGTGAGCGAATTGTTCGCGGTCACCGACGAACTGTAACGATAGCCAATGGCCGCAAGCGCGCTTGGCAGGGAATAGGGATTCTGCAGGTGACCGGGGCGGAAGGTGTCGACGGTGCGGCCTGGCAGGAAATGCTCGATCAGGAACTTGCTCACCCGCAATTCGCCCAGCACCGTTCCATCTTTGGTCACCTTAGCGCTTTTAACAAAGGGCACATAGCTGGGATAAGTCTCGTCACCCTTGCCGAGAGGAAACTTGCTGAACACGCGGGAATGGGACACCGAGTGGCTTGCAACTTCGAAGCCCGATGCGTCAAGGGCCCTCATCAACTCCACGCCGCGTGCGTTGAAGAAAACATCATCGTTCCAGTCGCGTACGTACTTGGTCTGGACAAAGTAGGTCGCGGGGACGCCCTGGCTTTTTTCTAATTCCGCATAGACAAGAGAGTTTACCATCGACCTCGTGTAGTCGATATCATGACTGAGCACCACAGCGAGAGACTTCCCGAAGGGAACTGTGCCAAGCGTGACAGCGGAATCCTCACCGTCGAGGTAAATATTCCGGATCAGACGAAGCAGTACATCCAGAGACGGCTCGAAGTCATTGACGTAGGAGCGGGCGATATCCTCCTCGCGGTTGTTGTAACCCTTGAGAAGCAGATGGCCGATGTCCATGCCGATGGCGTAAGCCCGCCCGGTGCCATAGGACTTCATCGTTATCGCAGCGGTACCGTCCTCGTAGCGGGCTATCAGCGCAGTGCGCGGATTCGAGTAGCTATAGGCTCCACCGGCTACTGCAGTATTGGTCGGGCTTGCAATTCGGATTGTCGACTCCTTCGGATCCGTAAACGCTGATGCTATCCGCTGGGTGGTATCAAACCGGATCTCATAGTGGTTGTGCGTCGCCACTGCCTCATCGAAGCCGAATACCTCGTTCAATCCTCCGAGAACGTTCACCCCGATCAGGGTGCCACCCTGCTGGGGGTAGCGGGCAAGAGCTTTCATCTCGTCGGACTGTAACACCTTCCCCGAGATCACTGGGTAGACGAGAACCACATGGTGCGTGAGGGCGTTGCTGACATCTCGGGTTATAACAAAGGGAACGCCTATAGACTTTAACCCATGAGCAACGCCGAGCCAGTCTGAATCCTCATCGGTGAGGAGCACAGCGAGCCGGCTGGGGCCCCCTTTGACGAAGTTCTTCCAGGGGGTCGGAACAGCCCCGTCTGGCGGCGGAGTAGGTTGCGATGGTCCGGTAACGCCCGGAAATATGTAGACGACGTTCCTTGGGCCACCCCAGTGAACAATTGCCGCCACGATCGCGGCGATGATTAGAAGTGGTGCGACTCGGAAAATCCAGCGCATGGATGACACGCGGTTGTATGTTGTTGCTTGGTGTCTGGTGTCTGGCGGGAACCTTTGCAGCAAGCCCAGAGGTCAGTCCCCTTTATATTATCGATGCTCATTCTCTCAGTGCCTGCGCAACCTCCGCCTTTCGTTGCAGTGTGGTCAAAAGGATACTAGCATAGCAACGAGCGCTATTGCAAGAGACAGATTCCGCATCATGAGGAGAAAAAAAGGAGATGCAATTGGAGAAGGAAAAAACATGCCGATACGACAGCGCAGCGTCACGCTCGCTCGAGGTCAATGATTTCCATGCGGTTGTTTGCCTCCGGGTGCCGAGAAGACGGCCCCTCGGTCAGCACGACGAGTTTCCCGCTCACCCCGTGCGAAGCAAGCCATTCTCTCGCATAGAGACGCCAGTCCTCGGGGTGGTCAGGCTCATGAACCGGATAGACCCCGTAGGAGAACTGGAGGTGCTGGCAGGTTGTTTCTTGGGAACTCACAGCCGTTATCCAGACCGGCAGCCTGAAACGGCAAAGACTCCTCGCGGTCGTCCCGGTGCGGGTAGGGACAAAGACAGCAGCAGGAGAGATATGATCCAGCGTTGCCTCAACACTGAAGGCTATTACGTCAGTGATGTTGATTGCGCTTTCGGGGTCAACGACTTTCATTGCGTCTCGCGCCTGATTGCCAACACGGTGCGGTTCGATTGCTGCTGCGATTTTGGCCAGCATAGCCACTGCCTCCACCGGATACTTCCCCATTGCAGACTCTCCGGAAAGCATGACGCAGTCTGTGCCGTCAAGGATGGCATTCGCGACATCAGTCGCCTCCGCACGGGTGGGGCGTCGGTTATCGGTCATGGACTCAAGCATCTGCGTAGCCGTGATCACCGGTTTCCCGCGCAGATTTGCAAGGCGCATTATCTGCTTTTGAACAACGGCTATCTGCTCAATCGGTATTTCGACTCCCAGATCGCCGCGGGCGATCATGAGACCGTCGGCAACCTCAAGGATGTCCTGCAGATGGTCAAGCGCCCTTGATCGTTCGATCTTCGCGATGAGAAACGGATTGTGGCCGAGAGCTGCACTGGCTCCACGGACAGCGGTAATGTCTGCTGCGGTCTCAACAAAAGATTGGCTGACTGCGTCCACCCCCTGGTCCAGAGCAAATTTAAGGCACTCGCGGTCACGGTCAGTAAATGCCCCGATACCGAGATTGATGCCTGGCACGTTGATCCCTTTGCGTGACCATAGTTCACCGCCGACCAGAACGCGGCAGCGAATTTCATTGCGCCGCACTTCTTCCACTTCGAGTTGAATGAGGCCGTCATTGAGAAACAACGTATCTCCCGGCTTCACGGCCTTCGGCAGACCGGAAAAGGTAACAGAGACCCTGGAGCTGTCACCGACTATGCCTTCTGTCGTCAGGGTGAAAACGGCACCCGGCCTCAACTCCGCTGGCTCTTGGGCCAGTTGACCGATGCGCATTTTGGGTCCAGGCAGATCGGCCATAATCGCGACACGCTGTCCGGCTGAAATAGCCGCAGCACGTATTTCATCGATCACCCTTTTGTGCCATCTGAAATCGCCGTGGGAGAAGTTGAGCCGCGCCACATTCATGCCGGCCCCTATCATCTGTTTTAGGATCTCAGGCGAATCGGATGCTGGTCCGACGGTGCAGACAAGCTTGGTTTTGTTAGCGGGAAGAGTCACAACGTTTTCTGCCTCTCAAGAGTAAATCAATCAGCTATTTCCTGACCTTGCCCTGGTTTGCCACCGCCGCCATGGCCTTCTTTACTTTGTCAGGATCACCGAGATAGTAGTTTCGTATCGGTTTCAACTGGCCATCGAGCTCGTAGACCAGCGGCATTCCCGTGGGTATGTTCAGTCCCACGATCTCCTCTTCAGAGATTCCATCTAGGTATTTTAGGAGGGCACGAAGACTGTTCCCGTGGGCAGCGATGAGCACCCGCTGCCCTGACCTGACCGCAGGCGCAATACGATCATGCCAGCAGGGCAAAAACCGCTCTACCGTATCCTTTAAACACTCCGAGAGCGGAAGCTGACCGCCGGTGAGTTCCTTGTAGCGAGGGTCATTCCGTGGATTCCGCGGATCGTCTTCTTCCAGAGCCGGAGGACGAACGTCATAGCTCCGCCTCCAGATTTTCACCTGCTGCTCTCCGAATTTCCGAGCAGTCTCCGCTTTGTCGAGACCCTGCAGCGCACCGTAATGGCGTTCATTCAGTCGCCAGTCGCGGTAGACGGGAATCCACATAAGATCCATCTCATCGAGCACGATCCAAAGAGTTCGTATCGCGCGTTTTAAAACTGAAGTGAAAGCGACATCAAACACATATCCCTGTTGTTTCAGCACATGGCCCGCGTCTCTGGCTTCCTCGATGCCTCTTTCGGACAGATCAACATCAGTCCACCCGGTAAAAAGGTTTTCTCTGTTCCATATGCTTTCTCCGTGTCTGAGTAAAACAACTTTATGCATGCTGTTCACCTCTCATTCGTGATCGGGGTCTCTTGTGCCGTCACACTCCCCTCCGTCTCCTTCCTCTTTCGCACCACGCAATTCCCGGACAAGAAGAAGTTCACGCTATGCCTTTCTTTAGCAAAGAGGGACCAGAGAAGCTTTTTTTTACGAACCCGTTAATGATGATACCAAAAAACCAAATAATTTTAAAATCCCCCCGCATTGCGCGGTCTAAAATGTAACCGTATGGAGAATCATTGCGCCATTTACCATGTAACCCTGATGATGAGTCAGGAAAGAGGGTGACAGAATGAGCAGAGGAGCGATACGGGAGTATGTCAAATCGATTTATCTACTCGCCCTCCTCGCTCTTGTCTCCCGAAGCTACAAAAAAAACCAGCGTTTGCCAACGGGACTCCGTCCCGGCTTGTATGAGTTGAAACTTTCCGCGCACCGCATGCGAATTTCTGCTTAGGTTCACTCCTTATAACTGACAGGACAACTGACAAGGGCTATTAAATCAAAGGGCTTTCCATAGATCATCGTGTGGCACATTCTTTGCTTTTCTATAGTCAGGTATCGAATTGAGGGGAGGATAGAAGAAGTGGAGACAGCAACATACAATATGAGAGGGTTTTTATCCCAGAGCACAGAGGCTAAGAAAAAAATGAGAAGAGGGAGGTGAGGCAAGGATAGCTCTTGAGCAGCAAAAACGATGCTAACTTAAATTTTTCCAGTAAGGAGGATACCATGAAAAGAAAGATCTTATTCGTAGTGGGAATGCTGATGAGTGCAGGGTGGGGATTAGCCGCATATATCTATACCGGCCTTGCCGACGCATTTGAATCAGAAGCCGTAAGCTATGTAATTGGCTTCGCCATAGCGCTCGTTTTTGTCTCGGTCTTCCGGAGTGCCTGTCTCAACGGCGGGCGGGCCCCAAAAGAAGAAAAAGCCGAAGAGGAGGCGATGATTCTCTGCTCCGAGTGCCGCAGACAGTTCGAACCTAAGTATAATTTGAATACCTCTCAAAG
Organism: Thermodesulfovibrionales bacterium; assembly: GCA_050014695.1. Classification (GTDB taxonomy): domain Bacteria; phylum Nitrospirota; class Thermodesulfovibrionia; order Thermodesulfovibrionales; family UBA9159; genus UBA9159. Next base: position 27,852 of record JBEKCV010000010.1, on the reverse strand, counting down.
CCCCGCGCTGTCGTACCCAGAAGCATAATTGTCGACAGCCATGCAGAAATGCGCCATTGAAAAGGGCTTATACGGGAAGGAGGAACTTGTCCTTCCCGTATATATAGCTCGAAGTGGGCAAGGCAAGTGACATCGGGATGTTCCGCATCTTGTGATCTGCCATGTGAACTGCTTGGGAAGTAGCTTCAATAAGCGTTAGCGGAACTGCCACGGATAACGGATAGTAGAGGAATTTACTTGACAAGAATATTGTTTTACTGTATACACATTATAAGAATAAAACATATACGTAACCGACCAAGAGAAGAAAGTGCCGGGGGTAATTTGTTTGTTCGGAAAACAGCAGTTTGTTTATTTTGCTTTCTCCTATCCATCTTCTTTTCTTTGAACGCCTTTGCCACTTCGGTGGAAGAACAAACATTCCTCTCCATGTACTTTTCAGACGAAGAACTCGCCGTAATTTCCGCCACGAGGAACCTCTCATCCATCACGCGGGTTGCTGAAAATATTACGGTCATCACCGCAGAAGACATCGAATTGATGAACGCCCATACCGTAGCGGATGTCCTTTATAGGGTAAACGGTGTGGAGGTGGATATGCAAGGAGGCCCGGGAAGCGCTAGTGTAGTATACATCCAGGGATCGCAAAGCTGGCAGGTCAGCGTATTCCTCGATGGGATTCCCCTGACTAATCTTGATGCTTTTGACTTCGGTCTCATACCGGTACAATTTATCGAAAAGATTGAGATCATCAAGGGGCCCGCATCTTCTTCATGGGGTTCGTCTCTCGGGGGAGTGGTGAATATCATCACAAAATCCCCCGGAAATAACGAAAAGGTGAGTGGGACTTTTTCGACATCATATGGAGACGATGATACCGGAGATTTCAGAGCCGAACTTTTCGGCAAAAAAAATGACTTCGGGTATTATCTCCAGGGCGGGGATCTGCAGTCCGATGGCCTGCATGGCCTGCCCAACAACAGCGATGTTTCGCAAAGGAACTTTTATTCAAAGCTATCGTACGATCTGTCAAAAGACAGTAGCCTTCTCTTCACTTTACTTTACGTGAAAAGTTCAAAAGGGGAGGGGGAGTTTCCAGCATCTGATTACTCTGCCCGGGATAGCTCCGAGGAATTCTTATCAAGCCTCTCTTTCAAGACCGTTTTCACCCAGGAATTGGGATTAAGCGCTTCTCTTTATTCCACCATGCTGAGGAGTACGGGTTCTCTGACAACATTGAGCACCGGGATGTCATCTGAAGAGCCTACCAAGGATAGCACATACGGAGACAGAGTCAAGCTCACTTACAGCAATGGTGCGCATACCGTAGTCATAGGTTCTGATTACGATGCTGCCACGTATACTCAAACAGAGATGACAACCTCCCAGGTGTCATCGCAGAAATGGGCAGTATTCGCTAACGATACTATCGTATTGAATAAACTGTCTATTACTCCAGGCTTGCGCTATGACAATCAAAAGCCCTGGGGTAATTTCACCAGCCCAAGCATTGGGATAACCTATGCACTCTTTGACAATACGTTATTAAGGGCCTCGGTCGCACGGGGCTTCAGCAATGCAGGCCTTGACGAATTCATCAGTAACCCACTTTCTGGTTATGTGGCAAATCCTAACCTGCAGGTCGAAAAGATATGGTCCTACCAGTTAGGAGCAGAAACGACCGCGCTGAAATACCTCTGGCTCAAGGCCACCGTCTTCAGACATGAGGTAAGTAACGCTATAGAGTTTACTCAAATATCGGACCAACTCTACACAGTTGTCAACAGCGAAAGGCAGAGGCGTCAGGGATTCGAGATAGACTTCAAGACGGTCCCCGTCTATCATTTCACTCTTTATGGAGGCACGACGTTTATTGATACGACAGATCGCACCACCGGTCAAACAGAGCAAGATGTCCCTAGATATTCCTATGACTTCGGCCTCAAGTACGACGATGAACAGTCCTTTAAGGCCCTGCTCACAGGCCACTACATCTGGTGGAATTCCGAGGGCGACTATTTTGGCACGTATAACGCATGGCTGGTTGATATTACCCTCATAAAGAATCTTTTGAAGCAGAAACAAGGCAGACGAGCCCTGGAGCTCTTTCTTTCCGGCCACAATCTATTCAATGGGACACAGCGGGCGGAAGATATATCCCAGACCCCCAATAGATGGTTCGAGGGAGGGATACGGGTGAAGTTTTGAGTCTTCTATGAAAAATGTTATATGGAGAAGATTTTGTCAACCTCTTTCAGAGGGACGATCTCAGCAGTGGGGAGGGAAATATGCCGAAACGCACAGATCTCAGCAGTGGGGGGGGAAAAACGAAGGCACTCAAGGACAAAGGCGCATGCAACCCAGAGATAGGAGTCACGGGTATTACTACTGAGCACAGCCATATCGCAATTTCTATCCAGGGGACCGGTAAACACCAGGTGAAACTAGGGAAAAACAGTATCACCATAATCGCACCAGGTATTAGTGAAAAAAGCATGCAGGTGATGGCGCATTGCTTCAATTGGCCGGCTGGTCCGCTGAAGTGATGAAATTGGTATAGGTAATCTCAAGAATGCTGAGAAGGGGCCGTGGTCGCCTTTGCTAAAAGGGAGTTTGAGAATACCAGCCCCCATCAAGAAGTACATGAGCTAATGAGCACGACGAGGACCAGATAATTCGCGTTCTCTCGTGCTCAGCCCTCTCGCGGTGGGAATCTTTTAGGAAAAAATAAAAGAGCGCCCGTCTCATAATATCTATCGAAAGGAGATCTATGATTCTCTCCCAATACACAAAGGTGTTTCCCCTCCCGGAAGACTCTGACTCTCTCATTGTCTTTTCGACGAAGCGCGCCTCCATAATCCAAATCCCGAAGTCTGTTATCAAAGAGATCGAGAGAGGCGACATAACAGTCAACGAAGAGAGGACATTACGAAAACTCGGCTTCCTGGTGACAAGTATCGAGCATGAGAAAAACAGGATGCGTAATTTCTTGCGGAAACTCGGCGCTCGCAATAGGGTCTTCAATGCTACAGTCGTTATGAACCTTGACTGTAATCTTGCATGTAGTTACTGTTTTGAGGGAAAGAGAAAAGGCAGGTTTTACATGACCCGGGAGACGGCGGATTCTTTTTATGAGTTTGTGAAGAAAAAAATAGCAAGAGGGATCAAAGGAGATTCCTTCAAAGCAATTAGCGTCCGCTTTTATGGCGGAGAGCCTCTTCTGAGCAAAGAGCTTATCCTTTATTTATCGGGGAAACTGAAGAAATTTGCTCAAGAAAATAGCGTGAGCTACAGTTTTTCCTTAACAACGAATGGTACGCTCCTCACTCCTAAGACAGTAGAACAACTGAAGCCTCTCGGACTAAAGAGCGCAAGCATCACCTTAGACGGGCCTCAGGATGTTCATGATCGGTCCAGGCCTTTCAAATCGGGCAAGGGAAGCTTTGACGCAATCTTTAAGAATGTTAGGCAAGTCTGTGAGTTGGTGGAAGTCCATATGGGAGGGAACTTCACGCGGAAAAACTATGCAGAATTTCCCTCTCTCCTCGACCATATGATGCAGAACGGCCTGACACCTGAGAAGATCGCTGATGTATCATTTGATCCTGTATTTTTGGAAAGCTCTGAGTTCCGGCCTCCTCATTGTCATGATGGTTGCGCATCGATGAACGAGCGCTGGATTTCTAAGGCAGGGATCTTTCTGAGGGAAGAGGTCCTTAAGAGAGGTTATCGAGCGCAGAAGGTCATGCCTCAGGCATGCGGTGTGCAGCAAACCGAAAATGTAATCGTTAACCATGACGGCACCCTTTACAAGTGCCCCGGGCTCATCGGCAGGAAAGGCTTCTGCATCGGGGATCTCAAGATGGGAATAAAGGATTACAGGCAGACCCATAACCTGGACAGCTATAAAAACAAAAAGTGTCTCGACTGCAGTTACCTTCCTCTTTGCTTCGGCGGCTGCAGATACATGAAAATCATCAGTGACGGGACTATGGAAGGGGTTGACTGTCGTAAGCCCCTCTTTGATGCCACCTTTGAAGCCTTCGTCCTGCAGGACATCAAATATAACACAAAGGGGCAGGCATAGATCTTGCTTACCTTTCTTCGATGGGAAACGTTTCCACTCCAGTCGAAGGGGGCAAGATCGTGTTGCGCTCTATTTTTGCCTTAATAGCCGTTTTCATATCCGTATTGCACCCCATCATCTCAGAGGGCCATGATGTTGCGGTGATAAAGAGCGCCGATATCAAGCCTTACAATGATGCACTGTCGGGATTCAAAAGTTCGTGCGGTTGCTCGATCACAGAGATACCCTACCAGGAATCGGATCCCGCTGCTCTGCCCAAGAGTATCGCTCAGTTACATCCTGACGCCGTCCTCGCCATCGGGATGGATGCCTTCCAGGGTGCTCAGTCGATCAAGGACATCCCCGTTGTATTCACAATGGTGCCGCACTTGCCATCTTCCGTGACAGGCAGGCAAAACATCTACGGCGTGAGCATGACTGTTTCGCCGGAGAAACAACTCGACACAATCCTCCAACTCGTACCCACTGCAAAACGAATCGGCATCATCTATGACCCCCAAAACGCTGAATCATTTGTCAGGGAAGCAAGCCAGAGTGCTCTAGCCAAGGGAATTATCCTTATCCCGAAGAAGGCCAGCAAGCCTGGCGACGTGCCGTCGCTCATAGAGAGCATGCAGGACAAGATCGATGTGTTCTGGATGCTCCCTGATACGACAGTCATAAACGCCGAAACGGTCAATTCCCTTCTCCTTTTTTCGTTCCAAAATAAAATACCGATCTTTGCTTTTGCGACTAAATATGTAGAAATGGGAGCGCTCGCTGCACTGAACATCGATCCCGTGGATCTTGGAGTTCAGGCTGGAGAGATCATGAAGAGGCTCCTCGACCAAAAAAAGGGAGGCATTGCCGCACCGGTCGCTCCACGGAAAACAGTGCTGACCATTAACAGGAAAATAGCTCGGAAACTCGGAATAGACATTAGCAAAACCATCCTTGAGAAGGCATATGTGGTTCAGTAAGAGATTTTCCAATAAATTTGTGTTTTTTATGACTGCTCGAGAGAGCTTCCGCACGAGGATCTTTCGGGCCTTTGTGTCCTTCATCGTCCTGGTCTCATCAGCATTTACGTTCTTCTCCGTTTACTCTCAGTCCAGAGAGGTCGAGCAAAACCTGCTCAGGAAGGGTGAGCTTCTCGCCAAACTCCTCGCTTCCAGTTCGAGGACCGGGGTATTCGCGGAGAACAGGGACAGTCTGAGGGATGCTGTAGACGGGGTACTGGCCCAGGAGGAGGTTCAGGCGGTGGAGATCTGCACTATTGACAACAGGCAGCTCATTGGGGAGCAGAAAACGCTTTCCCGGGAGGTGATGCCGATGGCGCTCACCCGGAAGGATCAGGAGATCGCTGCGAAACTTCGTGACAGTTTGTCATGGGAAGTAACTAGTGATAAGAACACCATAAACGTCTATAAACCCGTAACCATCGAGGCAGCCACTTCCATGGGAGAAGCGCTCTATTTTGATGTCGGCAAAACCAAAAAATCGGAACAGGTTATCGGATATGTGAAAATTACCCTGGACAGAAAAGTCATTCGGAAAGAGGTACGAGAAGTCTTTCTCAGAAATGTTCTCATTGCGGCCCTCTTTGTCTTTTTGGGCGTTATTGTTATCTACACGATTTTGAGGCGGGTCACAAAACCCCTCGTCCGCCTGACCGAAACGGTAAGGCTACTCGGGAAAGGAATATCCTCTGAAAAGATCCCCGTTGAGTCCAGCGACGAAATCGGAAAACTCGCTGAGGCCTTCAATGCCATGACAGAAGACATGAGAAAAAGGGAAGAGGAAAAACTTCTGATCGAAGAAAAACTCAGACGCGCCGAGAAGATGGAGGCGGTGGGAAGACTCGCCAGAGGCATCGCCCATGATTTTAACAATATCCTGACGACCGTCGAGGGTTCTCTCTTTGTCTTGAAGAAGAAATTGACAGAGAACATCTCCCTGATGCAGTATACGGAACAGATGCAGAAGTCGTTATCCAAGATGAGAGGTCTCGTTCACGGACTCCTCACGTTCAGTAGAACACAGATCAGTCATCTTAGCCCCGTAGATATTAATAAGGTTATTAGGAAATTAATACCTATGCTCAAGAATCTTGCAGGAGAGGCCGTGGAGATAAAGACCTTGCTCTGTGATGAACCGTCTGTCGTGCTGGCCGATCCACTCCAGATAGATCAGGTCTTGATGAACCTCTGCACAAATGCACGGGACGCGATGCCTGTAGGAGGGCTCCTTACGATTAAGACCGATTTTGTTTTCATGGATGAAGAACATCCGGGAGGCAGTTTGTTCACAAAACCAGGCAGATACGTACGGATTTCTGTAAGCGATACGGGCACAGGTATGGATGACAAGACTCACGACAAAATCTTTGAGCCTTTTTTTACGACCAAAGAGCCTGGTAAAGGCACTGGGCTCGGGCTTTCCATTGTCTTTGGGATAGTGGAGCAACACAAAGGGTTCATCGATCTTACAACAGAGGCAGGCAAGGGTACGGAATTCATGATTTATTTCCCTTTGCTTCTGAGCGACCACAAAAAGCAGGTTATTGGACTAGATTAACAGCCAGAGAGGAGAAAATAAGCAGATGGCAAAGGTATTGATCGTAGACGATGATGAAGATTTGAGGGGTATCGTGAAAGAGGTATTGAGTGATGAAGGTTTCTCACCTGCGGAGGCTTCAGACGGAATCAGAGCAATAGAAGTCTTTAAAGCCGACCGACCCCAAGCCGTGCTTCTTGATCTGCAGATGCCGCGGATGAATGGTCTGGAGACGTTGAAGGAACTCAAGAAAATCGACAGTCATGTTCCCATTATCATCCTTACGGCGCATGGGGACATCCCAACCGCGGTTGAGGCGATAAAGAACGGAGCATATGATTTTTCTGTCAAGCCACCAGAATTTGAAAGACTCATTATCACCCTGAAGAGGGCGATTGAAAGGCTAACCTTGGAAGCGGAGATCACAAAGGTCAGTTCAGCCCTTGAGTCCTCCCTTGAGCACCTGCTGGGGAAAAGCCCCGCCATCAGAAAGGTCATAAAAGAGGTTCGCCAGGTTGCAGAGACTGATTTTTCGGTGATTATTCAAGGTGAAACAGGCACAGGAAAATCGGTTGTCGCCTCTGCAATACAGAATATGAGCAAACGGGCGTCAAAGCCTTTCGTGAGCGTCGACATTGGTTTGATACCCGATAATCTTATTGAGAGCGAACTCTTTGGCTATAAGAAAGGATCATTTACCGGAGCGCAAAAGGATAAGATCGGCTATTTTGAAACGGCCCATCTCGGTACCATCTTCCTCGATGAGCTCGAGAATATGTCTCCCCTCATACAGAGCAAGCTCCTTACGGTTATCGAGAAAAAAAAGGTCTATCCTCTCGGCGATACGAACCCCGTCGATATAGATGTCCGCATTCTTTCTGCAACGAATAGCGACATTAAGCAGAGCGTGCTCAAGAAGGAATTCAGGGAAGACCTTTTTTACCGCCTCGGTGAATTTATTATCAGCCTCCCTCCCCTGCGAGAACGGGGCGAAGACATCCAGCTCTTTGCTCAGAAATTCATCTTTGAGGCCTGCGCAGAGCTGAATAAACAGATCAAGGAAATGACTTCAAATGCGATCGCCAGATTGACGAAGCATTCATGGCCAGGCAACATACGAGAATTGAAGAATGTCATGAGAAGAGCCGTGCTCATGACAGATAAGGATACCATCGATGAAGGATGCATCGACTTCTTGATGAATGAACAATCCGAGACACGTGCGTCTTCCTCTCTGCACCTCAAGGACGCAGTGAAGGAACTTGAAAGAAGGATGATCCTTGACGCCCTTGGAAAAAGCAGGGGCAACAAGACGAAAACAGCAGAAGTCCTCAATATCAGTTACAGAACCCTTTTCGAAAAGATAAGAGAATACGGAATCGATACCTCTCAAGATATCTGTATCGACCGAAGCTGACAGGTAGCAATACTGCGCACCTGACGCGCCGGATTACATCGATGTTTGTCTGTGTCTCACCCTTTTGTTTGCGAGAGCCACGATATCTTAAGCATGATCTAACCATGCTATGTTCGACTATATACTTTTTGCATACTCTCTGCGGTTTTCCGCACAGTACTCTCTTCCTCCGTTAAAAAAACACGTTACTAAGCAAAGGAAATCTAATTTCTGACCAAACTAACCAGATATGAATATAAGTACTTACTTGTTAAGGATAATGCCTTGTTTAACTTTTTACAGCCGTTAACAAAGACATTTGCCTGTCTCCCGATCTGATATACCGAAATTACTGGTCAGATGGGCCATGTAGGCCCAAGTGGTAACGACCGACAATGAGTGGCCAATCTTTTGATTAATCCAGGAGGATTTGATCAGAGGAAATGCCGACCCTCTGCGTAAGCTGTTTGGCATTACCTTTGCTAACAGATTAGGAAGTAAACAGCCGAGTAAATCTACCTTTTTCCCGGGTGACATGATGGACTGCTGCTATTTGAGGCGATGGATTATAACATGGTGTTCTTCAGGAGGTTTTGTCCTCGATTCTTACCCGGTGACAAAATATTGCACAAACCAGGGTTTCGAACAATGTCCTTTCTATCTTAATGTATCCAGATCGGAACGTGCGCATCTTGACAGTGAATTCGGAGCAGATTGACCGACAGGCGGAGGTTACATTGAAGAATATTTTAGTTGTAGACGACGCTGAGAGCTTTCTTCGTGCCTTAGCCGACTGGCTTAGTATATCAGCCGCAAGTTGGAAAATCCTGACGGCAGAAAATGGATCGGAAGCACTCGAAATCCTGAAATCCGTTCAGGTGGACTTCATTGTCACTGACCTTCAGATGCCGGTGATGGACGGCTATAAACTCCTGGCATACACCACTAAAAACTACCCGGACATTCCGGCAATTGCGATGACCGGAAGCTACACGTCTGAAGCGAAAGAGAGACTTCGCGCGCTGGGTGTGCCCAAATGTTTGGAAAAACCTTTCAGTTTTAAAATGATGGAAAATACGATCATGGATGAGTTTGCCTTGAGGGCAAACTCAAAGAGGCTGATTGAGAACTGCCAGCCAGAACATTGTTTCATATGGAAGATGTAACAACATGGTTTACCCTCGCAACTCTGAGTACATTCCACTGAAAATGTTCACCTCAGGATCACCCCTGATAAACCGCTCGAAATGATTAGGCCGTGTCAGTTGTCGATTCGAGAAAATCAGTTTCCTTCCATGCGACCCGATGCCGTTTCTTTTTCATGAATCATACAATCAGTGTTCGTCAACAGCCCAGCGCCAAGAGCGCAGGGTGTCCGCCTCCTAAAAATTCATGAAAACAAACTGCCTCGGCCACCTCATTGTCATGATAAGAGAGTTACAGCAGGTCATCAACTGGTTACTCCCAAACCCTCCAAAGACAACATTCTGTTTTATCTTCGTTTTGAACCCGTTTCTCCGCCTTAACCTCGATTTCGGTGAGCACATCTTCACTGAACTTTCTGCATATCCTGCGCGACTTTCTTCCCAGAGTAATCCAAACTCTCCTTGCTAACTAAGGGCAAATAGTGCTTGTTAATCAAGCTCTTTTCTTCATCAGAGAGATTGGCACGACGTATGCATCAACGTACGGCAAGACAACACGTACAATCCTCAGTATTTTGCTAATGCATTCAGGAGGAGGGATGAACATGGTAAACGGAGCAAGCGTTGGAAAACGAGTTTCTCAGAACATAGGGACAATCGTTATGTGCACCATGCTGCTTTCTTATGCGCTCCTTGGCATCGGGTTTTTCGGATGTCTGATGATAGTAGCAGCAGCAGGCATATGCTTCTAATGGCCGAAGCGGATCCCGTTCCGCTTCGTGTGCAGGGACGGAGGTGTAAAATGGAAAAAGTGCAGAGTATTTCATGGAAAAGGCTGAGGGCTGTAACGAGAGTGGCCGCCGCCTTCGTGATGGTGTCAGTTTTGGGAGCGGGCGTGACCTGTTCATCGGCGGCCGAGCCGTTACAGGTGAAAGCATATCCCGGCGCAGTCGATTACAAGAAAGGATCGGCCGATTTTTTCGACTGCGAGGAGAGAAAAGTTCTTTACCACTCTTATCTCACTCCAGATTCCGTCATTAAGGCAGTGGAGTTTTATAAAACTCAGGGATTCTCTGTAATCAGACACGATTCTATCAGGTCCTGCTGCATTTCCAAGGACAGTTATGTTCTCTCCATCGATAAGAAAGACTCAACTGTTTACGTCAGTATCGAGAACTGGTGGTCCGATAAAGAGAATCAGCTGATGAAGGATACGCTTATTTCAATTGCGATTGCCGATCAGCCAGACAACAAACAGGCGCAGTTCATAGAGGACTTCCAAGGAATTGTTACACCATATGGGTCTGCAAAATAATCCTGACAAGCCGGGTATCGTCAAGAAAAGCAGGCTTTAAAAAGATACTTATGCCGATGAACTATCGGGAATACTGAGTACAGGGCAGAAATCCGACAAGAGGCAACAGGGTAAGCGATCCATGAATAAAAAAAATGAAAAAAAACAAGACGTGACGAGAGAAAGGAGAGCACATTTACAGCAAACACAGGTAAAGGGACAGGTTGCGAGAAGGCAGAGTCCTCGAGCAGTGGAAGCGACCTGCAAAAATTATTAACGATACCGTAACAGCTAGGGGAGGAAACAGTCATGGTAAAGAAATCAGAACATCTATTACAAGGCACGATAGAGCTAGAAAAACTTTATCACGCCGTCGTGAATGGAGACAATCAGATCGTCGAAATAGCAGTGCGCGCAGCGTTGTCAGCAGGGGTGCCGGCAGGCCAAATTCTCTCTGACGCGCTCATTCCAGCAATGACAGAAGTAGGACATCTATTCGAGGCACATGAATACTATGTGCCGGAAATAATGATCTCAGCAGAAGCAATGCAGGCAGGATTATCCATTTTACGTCCGATGCTGGCTGCGACAAGTGTGCGTTCAGCTGGCAGGATAGCCCTAGGATCAGTGGAGGGTGACATACACGATATCGGCAAGAACCTGGTCATCATGATGCTGGAAGGATCCGGCTTTGACGTCACAGATCTGGGCGTTGATGTCTGTCAGAGCAAGTTTGTTCAAGCTGCTCGCGGCGGCGCTCAAGTGATCGGAATGTCCGCTATGCTTCCCACGACCATGCCCAGGATGAAACTCGTGATTGATGCGCTCAAGGCCGAAGGTCTGCGCGAACGGGTTCAGGTGATGGTCGGGGGGGCATTACTCACTCAGGAGTACGCAGACCTGATAGAAGCCGACGGATATGCATCAGATGCTAGCATGGCAGTGCGCAAGATCAAGAAACTATTATCCGAACTGTCAGGAACAGAGAGCAGATCGGAAAGCACTGATCGTACAAATTTATCTCGGATTCCTGCACCGCAACGATATCTTTAGCTGGAAGACGGTTTTCTCATGCAGACAACCTTGCAAAGTGAGATAACTGAAGTTAGAATCCAGAGCAACGCGCCAATCATCATCATCGGTGAGAAGATAAATCCAACAGGGAACAAGAGATTGGCTAAGGCGCTTCAGACAAGTAACTACGAGTATATCAGGACCTTGGCTGCCGAACAAGTTGCCGCTGGTGCGGATGTCTTGGATATCAATGTGAGCGCCCATGGCCTCGACGACACCGTGTTGCTTCCTGAAGTGGTGAAAGTCCTGGCCTCAAGGGTAAGCGTACCACTCTGTATTGACTCGCCAAACCCGAAAGCAATGGCTGCTGCCCTGGCCGTAGCTCCTGGCAAACCCTTGGCTAACTCGGTGAACGGCCAAGGGTCAGTGTTACGGGAGATGCTTCCAATTGTTAAAGATAGAGGAGCGGCGGTGATCGGCCTCACGTTAGATGATAAAGGCATACCGAACAAGCCATATGAACGCCTAGCCATTGCAGGAAGAATCCTTGAGCAAGCAGTCAGGATCGGCATTCCGAGCGACGATGTGATTATCGATCCACTGGTGATGCCAGTGGGTGCAGATCAGAAAGCAGGCAAGGTCACTTTGGAGACGATTGAGCTGATACGACGGGAACTGGGAGTGAACATAATTTTAGGAGCGAGCAACGTCTCATTCGGTCTCCCTTCGCGAAATACGATTAACCAAGCTTTCCTTGCCTTGGCGGTTGCGGCAGGGGCAAACTGCGTGATCACTGACCCGATACAGTTCACTGCTTTTATCCGTGCAACCGACCTACTTCGCGGCCATGATCCCTATGCTAAGCGCTATATCAGCTATTATCGCTCACATCCAAGGATGACACGTGAAGAGGCTTCCCCCCGGAATGATCTTCCCAAAGCATGCAGTAACATCAAAAGTCAGGAAACATTTTGAGCCATAACATCTTACCGTTTCCGATAGATGCAGATGCCGAAAGAATACCGCCCTCTATGCATTGCAGTTCAAAACTCATAAAGCCGTCAGAGACAAGACCTTTAGCATTTGCAGGGCATCCCTGTTCACAGCCAGCTATTCCCTTGATCATTTTTGGAATCAGTCTTCGTACATCAAGATCAATGAGGTAGAACTGAATAGCATATACTGAATGTAAACCTTGATCCAACTTATATTACATGCCATATTGTCGCAGAATAACCTATTATCCTCAAGTGCAAAATGTACAGCAGGCAATTCATCCTTCATCTTTCATGCAAGGATGACGGAAGGGACTTCTTGCCCTAAGATGTTAAATGTCTTGTCAGGTCGGTGTTAACGGGAGCACTCTTTTCTTTCTTAGCCCAAGACTCTGCTATAATGATCCCATGGTGGTTATGGAGGGGTCATCGTTGGAATGCCTCCACCTACGTTGAGACCATCAGACATATTTCCGAAAAGATAGTTAACTCCCATCGACCTCGTCGGTGGCTTGAACTACGGCGAGACTACGGACAATGTCCTTCGCCTTGCCACTTATGGAGTTTATTTTGTTCCTTATTGGGCTTACCAACATTGCTGGTTCGCTTGAGCTGTGCGATACGGGATCTGAGAGTTGGCCGGGAGCCCTCTTCTGGCGCCCAGTTCGCTCGGGAAATCACCATCCCATTGTTTAACCATGGAGACAGCGGAGCACGGTAAGATATGACAGAGAGGCCTATGATCCTTTTTGGCGGAAAAGGTGGAGTCGGAAAGACCACCTGCTCAGCAGCCATGGCATTGCGCTTTGCGTCCTCAGGCTTAAAGACGATTATTCTCACCTCTGACATGACCCCCTCTCTGTCCGACATCTTCGATGAAGAAATAGGTGACACCGCCAGGGAAATCGATAAAAATCTTCATGCCGTGGAGATCAGCCAGAACGCGATCGTACACAAATGGAAACAGAAATTCGGCCCTGATTTCTATGATATCCTTTCTCATCTTATCGATGTGGAAGGGCTAGACAGCGAATCCCGCCATCAGCTGATGGACTACATAGGCTCTGCCCCCTCTCTGAGGGAAGAGACCATGCTCGATCTTATTGTGGATATGGCTGAATCCGGCGGATATGACCGGATTGTCTGGGACACCGCACCTGCCGGTGAAACGTTAAACCTCATCGCAATGCCCAAATATATAAGAAGACACCTCCGTGCCGGCGCCAGGGTTTTCGAAGGCCTCGACAGGATAGGGAAACAGATCACCGGAAAAAGGTCTGTGGCGGATATTATGGACGAATGGATTTCAGCATCAGAGAGGATATCGCGCTTTCTCTTCGAGCGGTCGACCTTCGTTATGGTTGCCACCCCCGAGGCCCTTGTCGTGAAGCAGGTGCGCAGGGTTATGGAAACGCTCAACGGCTACTCTCTCACTATCCACGGCATGGTGATCAATCGGGTGATAGAACATCCGGACTCGGAATCCCTGCAAGAAGTGCGTGCCATGCAAAAAACCTATCTTGCGGAACTGCAGGAGATGACAAAAGGGCATTCGGTCGCGATACTGCCTTTTTCGAGCAAAGAAATGAGGGGGAAGAGGGCATTGATGGAGGTAGGACAACGGCTATCCCGGGAGCTCCTGCTGTGACTGCCATGGGTTCAGTCTGGCAGCAGGAGGGGAATCCCAGCTCACTTCTTTGGCATTGCTGAAAGAAGCTCTGTTCGCTTTATCGCCCCTGTCAGATAATCCTTGAACTTTTCAGGAAACAGCCATTGTATGCCGAATTTTTCCGCCCAGGTGATGAGGCCCTGATCTGCGGTAATGAGAAGGGCGTCCAGTTCCATTGCGAGCAGCAGGAGATCAACATCCTCTCTGCTGTCTATAATGCCCTCCCTCAGAGCTTCCCTATATTTCCGTCTCAAGTCCTGAATGATCTCATCGGTTTTTTTCTTTTCAGCGCTCCTGACAGCATTTTCAGCAACTCTCAGCCCTTTATTTACCCGTTCCCTCATATCTTCGATTAACTCGTACAATAAAATCGCGGGACACTTCAGCTCATGTTTTTTAGGCGGCTTCTGGTGAAGGATGACAAGAAGGTCACCAGGTATCTTCTCTCTTTCGACAAAATGGAGGAGTTCCGCAAAGATCGACGGAGGCATATAGAATTCGAGCACGTGTATCTGAGCCGCCATGGAAAGGAATGTTTCGAGGGCCTCGGTGGGGGTATTCCCCAAGCTCGTTCTCACATCGGGATTGACGAAAAGGCTGGTATCCAGAACGACTCGCTGCAGTGTCGAGCGATGCGAGATGAGCGGCACGCACCCTTCCCGGCTTTCAGCATTTTTCTCGTTCTCGTTCAACCCGCCACTCGATGTTGACGCAGCATCGTCGCTATTACGCTTTTACGCTTTGCAGCTGCCATAGAAGTTGAACTGATACGAGTTCCACAATTTGCAATTTGCACACCTTCCCGCCCACTCTTGAGAAGAGTACCCGCACGATTCGCAACAGTACAAAAGGTTGAAAGGTTTTTTTATGTCTATCACCTTCTTGAATTCCTCGACCGCCTTGTTCCATTGTTGGTGCCTGAGGTATATGTTCCCCAGAAGCTGATGCAATTCAGGATAGGCAACGCCGCTTGAATCGACCGTCAAGAGGATATCAAAGGCATCGTCCAGCATCTCAAGCCTATAGTAGAGCTTCCCTAGGAAAAATCTCAATGACTGGCCCTGGGGAGATTTCGAGAGGGCGTTCTTATAGAGTCGGATCAGTCTAGCCGGTTCGCCGAGGTTTATGAGAAGATCCTCAATCCGTGCCAGGATGATGACAGAGGATGTCTGTTCAAACCCTTTCTCGAGAAAGCCGATCGCTTCTTCTGTCTCCCCTCCCCTGAGCATCACCTCAGCGAGACCGAGATAGGCAGGAATGAAGTTCTTCTCAAGCCGAAGAATTGTCCTGAACGCCTTTTTCGCTTTTTCGTTCTGGCCGTTCTCAAGACTATACCTGCCCTGTTCATACTTATACCCAAGGAGGTTTTCCTGTTCTCTCTGGCGGTCCTTCTCGTTGTGTTCAGATTTGATAATGGTCCTTTGGAGGGAAATGACTTCATCCCACTCGTCCTTCTTCTCGAGCAGAGACCGTTTCGCATGGAGGGCGGTGAGGTTCTCCGGGTTCCTGTCGAGAATCTCGTCCAGATACAGAAGGGCATCGGACACCCGGTTCGTATTCTCCATCACCCTCACCAGGGAAAAAAGTACCTCCGGATTCTGCGGCTGGATCTCTTTCGCTTTTTTATAATAGTTGAACGCCTTTGCAAAGTCTTTGTTTCCAGCAGAAATATCGCCGAGCCTCAGCATGGCGTCCAAGTGACCGGGTTCTTCCTGCAGGATTTCCTCCAACGCGGACCTTGCCTCTTCCTCGTTGTCTGCGAGAATCGAGTTCAGTGCCTTCGAATAGAGTTCCTGGACCTTCAGATCTCTCTTCTGTTTTCGCTGATACTGCCTGCTGTGAATAAACCGCTGCGTATCCCTGATGAAGAAATAAAGGAGCATGATTGCAGCCCCTACGGCTGAGGACAGGAGTATGAGGGCTATTTTGGGCATCTCGTAAACCGTTTTCGGCGCGAGGGTAAACGTAATCGGCTCTTTATTGAGGACAGCAAGATACCCGAGTGCCAGAAGGAACGCCACAAAAACCGTCAGTGCAATCTTACCCATTACTGATGATACCTTTCGCCTTTCACGGCAGTCATGTCTCTTTTTCGATGCGCGCCGTCCTGTTCTTCAATGATGACTCTCGGCGCATCCAGCCACAGCTTTTCGAGCTCGTAATAATTCCTAGTCTCATCTTCGAACACATGGACAATAACATCGCCATAGTCTATCAACACCCAGTGAGCATAACTTAACCCCTCAATCGCCAATGGCCTCATGGATTTGTTCTGGAACTCTGCCTCGATATATTCGGCAACGGCCCTAACCTGGGTTGTGCTTTCACCAGAGCAGATAACAAAATAATCAGCAAGGATGGTTAATCCCGCCAGTTCAAGGATTACGGTCTCCTTTGCTTTTTTTGCCATAGCTGCGTATGCGGCAAGAACAGCTTTCTCCTTACTTCTAAAGGTCGTCACCACCTTCCTGATAAAGACTATGAGAAATTATATAAGATTCTATCTTATCTGGCAACAGGTATTTTATGCTTTTGCCATGGCGCACGAGCCTTCTGACTGTCGTGGCAGATATGGGCAACGGCGTGACATTGAGCAGCACGACCTCTCTCCCATTCTTCAGGTTTGTCTTATAGACCTCACGGCGTGCACCATCCATTTCCGAGAGAATGGCGATGTTCGTTGGTATCAGCGAAGAAATGCTTGAGAAACTGAAGCCGGGTCTTGAAAGAACCACAAAATGGGTGAGCTCCAAAACCCTCTCCGGCTGGCGCCACGCAGGGATATCAAGAAACGAATCGATGCCCACGATCAGATATAAAGCTTTATCGGGATACAGCTCATGCAGTGCCGCAAGGGTTTCGACCGTATATGACTTCCCTTGCTTCTCGCATTCTATGGGTGATATCTCGAAAAAAGGGTTCGCCTCTATGGAAAGCCTGGTCATCTCGTAGCGTTCTTCAGCAGGCGCCAGGTCATCCATCTTCAGGGGCGGGTTGCGCGAAGGGATAAAGAGCACCTTTTCGAAATGCAGTTTTTCTCTCACTTCTTCAGCAGCCCTGAGGTGTCCGTAATGCACGGGATTAAAGGTCCCTCCGAAAATGCCGATCTTGTTATGAGCGTTCATTGCTGCCCGCTGACCAGCACGGTATCCTCAAGGATCTTTTGCGTGATACGCCGAAACCCTGCCTCAGAAAACCACTGTTTCATCTCACGCGGTGAGTAGCATCTGCCGGCAGCGGTGTTCACCAGCATGTTAACCGAAAAGAGACTGCTCTGGGGCGGGCTCGTTCTGCCCTTATTAATACGGAATTCCTGAACTACAAGCCTGCCATTCGGATTCAGTGCTTTTTTCGTTCTGCCGATGATATGCCTGTTATCCGTTTCCGAGAAGGAATGAAGCACCTGACTCACGAATACGAGGTCATACCCTTTGCCGATATCATCAGAAAAAAAATCCCCCTCGAGAAAACCCACATTTTTCTGTCCCGATTTTCTAATGATGTCCCTCGCAATCTGTATTGTCTCGGGCCTGTCAAAGAGGGTGACCGAGACGCCCTTTCTTGCCATTTCGATCGAATATGTCCCGGGCCCGCCTCCAAGGTCAAGGGCGTGTCTTATGCCCCGCATGTCAATGGCCTTCATGACATCCCCGGCCTTCAAAGACGCGACGTTATGCATCCCCCTGATGAAGGAATCATGGTCACGGCCGACGTGATAGGGCTTGCCAGTTCTCACCACCGCATCAAGCCCTGACCAGTTTTTCCAAAGAATATCAGCATGCCGTAAGATGTCGCCCTGGTAATAGGGGGTCCCTCTGACTAAGAAACGGTTTGCCGTCGTCGTGTTTTGATATCTCATCTTCGCTTTTCTCAAGAGTCCGAGCCCTGCCAACGCATCCAGGAGTATCTCCGTCGCCCGCGCGTCAGCCTTGAGAATCTCTGCCAACTCTTCTGCCGACCGGGAAGACTTCAAGAAATCAAACACCCTGTAATTGTTGGCGGTCAAAAGCACCCTCGCGGACTGAAAACCGCCCCACAACTTTCTCAGTTCCTTCGCGTCCTCAGAAAGCTTTTGCACTATTCAAGTCCCATCTTTTTTAACGCCTCATCTCCTGTCTTCTTGACGGCAGGCGCATCCTCGGGAAGATAGAGCATCACGCCTCCCTTCACAGGCCTCATCGCAACCTTTCCTTCCTGGGCCAATCGGTTTGTCACCTCAACGGGGTTTTCACCCACGAAATACTTCTTGAACGCTTCATTGAATCCGGAAAAAACCGTATGAATGCCCTTATACCCTTCTTTTCTCAGACTGATAATCGCCTTCCTCACAAATTCCTCATGACTCACTTTCTCCGACATCGCGCCCTCCTCTTTTCGGACTTAAGACCTTTTATTCTTTTTCTGTAGACCGTGAGGAAACACTGCAGGCCTCCCCACCGACGTCCGCTTTATATTCGTCCCCCTCTTCGTTTCCCTGATTCCCGGCAAACTCTGCTATATCGCCCAAGGCGGCAGCTATTTTACACGCCGGAAGTGATCTTAGGAACCGGGAACCATACCCCCGTGTCCTGATTCTCGAATCCAGTATAACGACAGCCCCTCTGTCTGTTGTCGTTCGTATGAGTCTTCCGAAGCCTTGTTTGAGGAGAATGATCGCCTGCGGTATCTGGTAGTGGCTGAACGGGTTCTTGCCGCTCACCGTAAGTGCCTCCATTCTCGCTTCCATTACCGGCTCGGCAGGAACCGCAAAGGGCAGTTTTGTTATCACCACGCATCGGAGAGCATCGCCGGGGATATCGATTCCCTGCCAGAATGCATAGGTACCAAAAAGGACACAATGTTTATTTTTTTTGAACATCTGCACCAAGCTGTAGCTATCCCCTTCACCCTGCCTGATGAGTTCCAATAAGGGCAGCTTCATAGAATGATATACCTTTGTTAAGAGCGTGTAGCTGGTGAAAAGCACCAAAGTGCTGCCTTGGGTAATGCTCAGGATGTCCTTCAGGCGTTGTACCAGGTCGTCTTCAAATCCGGCAGTGCCCGGCTCTCTGACGTCATTGGGCACATAGAGCGCAACCTGAGTATGATAGTCAAAAGGAGAATGGAGCAAAAGGGTCCTGGTATCTGCCAAGCCAAGACGCTCCTGTACGTATGTGAAGCTCTCATCCGTTGCCAAGGTCGCCGAGGTTAAAACAGCAGTGGTGACGACATCGAAGACATGCGTCTTGAGGATTGATGCAATGTCAAGCGGAGTTGCAACAAGTCTTCGCCTCCTTTCGTCCTTCTCGGCCCAATACACATAATTTTCCATCTGCTGATCCAAAATCAGCCGTAAAGACAGTCCGAGTGCCTCACTTCTTAATGCCAAAGCGGCAATCTCCGTCTTTTCGACTTCATCCTGGGACGACTCCTTCAACACCGTCAGCGCATCAGCAAGGTTCGTAAGGGCCGTGGAAAGATCGTTCTTCATAAAATCTCTTTCACGGATCCTGAGTTTTGAAGAGTCCGTCAGGCTTGCAGAGAGTTCATCGAAGAAGGTCTCTCCTTGCCTTCTGACCAGGTTGGTGACAGCGCTTATCTCACGACATGCGAATGGGTCCACCTGATGAAGACGTGAGAGTAGGCCTTTGCCCTGAGCATTCAGGATGGAATCCATAAGGTGCCGGAGCTTATGCTGAGAGAACTCTATGCCGAGATAATCAGCAGCCACATCCTCAAGTTCATGGGCCTCATCAAAGACAACGGAATCGAATGGAGGCATGACATTCCATCCGGATGCAACGTTGGCAAAAAAGAGGTGGTGGTTTGCCACAAGAATATGCGCCTTTCTTTCCGCAGCCTTCGACTCCTGATAATGGCAGGCATCGAATATCTTGCAGCCTTTGCCGTGACAGAGATCGCTCTCACGGCAGACCTTCTGCCAGAGTTGTTGGGGGACGTCTATCTCAGACCTGATGCCGGTTGATGTCCTCTTTGCCCACGTAGAGATTCTCTTGAGCCCCTCGGTTTCATCCGTATCGAACAACACATCGGTCTTCACCTGATCGAGCCTCCTGAGGCAGAGATAATTCTCACTACCGAGGCAGAGGGCAAACCGCAACTCTTCGAAGACATGCGCTTTTAAGAAGGGAAGTTCCTTTTCGATGAGCTGTCTCTGGAGCGCCCTTGTATAGGTTGAGACAACCGCCCTACGTCCTTCTTCGGCCAGCACGCGACAGATGAAAGGTATCAGGTATGCAAGACTTTTCCCCACCCCGGTGCCCGCCTCGACGATCAGGTGTTTGCCGTTTTCTAAAGCGTCAGCAACAGCTTCCGACATCCGCACCTGCTCGACGCGGGTTTCATAGCCGGGCAGCACGTCCGAGAGAATGCCCCCCGGCCCAAAAAAATTATCCATCGGAATCCTCAGACAACAAATTGACGTTTCTCGGTGTCTGGTCCACTTGCTCGAGAGGAGGGATGTCCTCAGCACCGGTTACGCCGAGTTCCCTAAACTTCCTGACCGAAGGCAACACCCTCGATTCCATTGAGCCGACCGCCTTATTGTACGCACCGATCGCCTTCTCGAGATGCAAGCCGATGCTCTCGAGATGCTGCGTCAGAATGCTCATCCTTTCATACAATTGCCTGCCCAGTTCACTAATCTCCTGTGCGTTTTTTGTAAGGTGTTCCTGCCGCCAGCCGTAGGCTATAGCCCTGAGCAGGGCAATGAACGTCGTGGGAGTGGCTATGATGACCTTTTTCTCTATGCCATCCTCGATCAAGGTCGTATCCATATCGAGTGCGGAACTCAAAAAGGATTCACCGGGAATAAAGAGCACAACAAATTCAGGGGACTGCTTAAACTGACTCCAGTATTCTTTTGAAGCAAGTTTATTCATATGCGTTCGCACCTGCTGTGCATGTTTCTCTAACTTTGTCTTTCTGTCTTCTTCGGATTGAGCGGCGATGGCATCGAGATATGCTTCAAGGGACACCTTCGAATCAACGACAATCTCTCTTTCCAGAGGCAGATGGACAACCATATCCGGTCTCACCCTGCCTTTTTCGCCTTCGACCGACTGCTGTTCGGTGAAATCGCAATGCAGGGACATTCCTGAAAGTTCTGCGACTCTTCTTAACTGCATCTCGCCCCACCTGCCCCGAACCTGGGGTTTTCTCAACGCTGTGACAAGATTGCTCGTTTCTTTCTGGAGGCTTTCATGTGTTAAAGCCAGCGCTCGCAGTTGCTCTTCAAGACTTCCATAAGCCTTGTGCCTGCCCTCTTCCATCACCCTGATCTGTTCCTCGTATCTTTTCAAGGTGTCATACAAGGGTTTTATCATACCATCCATCGCCGCCTGATGCTCTCCGAGTTTGCCCTTCGTGTCGGCTGCAACTTTGCCGAGGGATTCAGATGCAAGCCGGAGAAAGTCCTCGCTGCTGCTCTTGAGGGCAGCAGAGGAAAGGGCATTGAAGGTGTCGGTCATCTCTTTTTTCATCGCATCGATAAGTGCCCGCTGCTCTTCGAAGCTCTCCTGTGCCGCTTGGAGTTTCGTCATTGCCTCGACCTTTGATTGCTTCTCCGAGTCCAGTTCGGCCCTCATCTGGTTTATTTCAGTCTCCTTCTTTTGCATCTCCCTTCCTCGCTCTTCAACAACCGCTTCGGCGGAGCTCGCCCTGCTCTCGATTACTTTTACCTGGTGTCCATAACTCGTCTGGAGATTTGCGAGGTCTCTTGCATGAACCGCTTTAAACCGTGAAGATGCAATAAGCCATATAACAATTCCGCCTACTATGACGCCCGCGCTGAAATACGCTACCGATATCATAGCAAGCCGCTTTCGGGTTTCAATCTTTTCATAAACCGTTTCTTATAAAATTATGGACAACTATTCTTGTGTGCTGTCCCCTGCTGTTTTACAAATCATGTTTCGGCATATCCTTCCATTATTTCTGTTCGAATAAGTGCGAGTATCGCTGAGTGGGGCACAATGAGATACTTTCTCCCTTCAAACTCAATCTCGACCGCAGCGTCTTTGAGAAAGAGTGCATAGTCGCCCTCGGCCGCCTGCAGCGGCACATATTTCAATTCCGGTTTCTTTTTTAAAGACCATGGTTCTTCCATGATCACGTTGGGGTCGTGGACAGGATAGCCGGGACCGACGTGCACGATATATCCTCCCATTACTTTCTCCTTTTCCTTGACCGTAGCGGGAAGATAGAGCCCTGACGACGTCTTGTCAGTCCTCTCGTCGGCATCTACGAGAACTCTGTCACCGACAATAATAATGTTTTTCTTCGCCTTCATGGGGTATTGTAGAACATTTAACATCTTCGGGCAAGAAGTCCTCCTTCCGTCATGCTTTCATGAAAGGTGGGGATGAATTGCCTGCCGTGCATGTTGCAATTGCGCACAACAGGTTACTTCGCTACCATATAGCAGGGAATATACGTCGGATAAGGGTTCCCATTCAGTATATGCTGTTCAGTTCCATCTCGTTATGCGCGTCAAATACAGGAAGAAAATACTGACGGGGCTTCTTGATGACAGGCTCAAGGAGATAGTGGATGAGCTGTCTGCTAAATTGGGTATTCAGATAATCCACCGACCATCATCTCGCAAAAGCGATTCTTGATTCCGAGTGGGGCACCCTGATACGGCGTAATGCTCAGGGAGAACCGTACGGTGACCGTCAATCCGGCCTACACGACTCAGGATTGCTCACGCTGCGGGTACCGGGTGCCAAAGACGCTCTCAGAGAAGGTGCTGCATACGTGCCCTCAATGCGGGCTGCTCTTATGCCGGCACACCAATGCCGCCCGGATCGTCGAACAAGAGGCTTTTGGTGAAGTGTCAGCGAATGCTGAATCGAGTACGGACACAGCAGGGCCGGAACAGTCCGAACTGGTTCCCGAAGTCCGAGGGAACAAACGCCTGTGGAGACAAGGGCCGCTGCCGCACCAGCCTCATGCGGTAAGTTCTGTCGCTGAAGCTAATATATTAGGCGGCTTTTCTTATATTCACCGGAAACGTCTTGATTTTGATTATTTTGGGGAATGCGGTTTTTTGAACTTTTTCGACTAGGGTGTATTTCTTTCATGAAAATCACTGATGACTGGATTTAGTCTTCGTGAGTCGCGAAAGATCATTCTTTGAGATAATGGAAATACGATCTCTTTTCAGTTATTATAGATAACAAAAAGAGGTTTTTATGTCAAAGGTTTATTTTTCATCAGCGAGGCCGGCCAAATGGCGCTACGATGCCAGTATGCCGGGAAAACTCGAGCGGCTCCTGAGGGAAATAGGACTCTCGAACTATTTCAGCCCAAAGGAATGGGTCGCCGTCAAAACCCATTTTGGTTCAGAAGGCGCCCATAGGATTGTAAGGCCGGTTTTTCTGAGGAAAGTCGTCGAGGGATTGCGGAGCATCGGGGCTAAGCCTTTTGTGACAGATACCGTGCGGATAAAGGGCCTCGACTATCTGGACGTCGCCACCCAGAACGGCATCACCCATCTCACTGTTGGCGCTCCGGTGGTCATCGCAGACGGCCTTTATGGTAACGACAGTATCATCGTCAGGGCTGGCGAGATCCTTGGCGAAATTGCCGTCGCATCGGTCATCCATGATGTACCAGCCATGGTGGTTTGCAGCCATGTGAAGGGACACATAAATGCAGGCTACGCCGGTGCGATCAAGAATGTCGCCATGGGAGGGGTCAGTTCGTCCCACAGAGATTGCGGGTGGAAGTGCGGAAGGGGTGCCATGCACACCTTAGGGGAAGGCACGCTCTCGTGGGACAGTGAGAAGTGCGAGTTATGTTATCAATGCGCAGAGATATGTCCGCTCGATGCCATCGTATTTAATGAAGACGCTGCACTGGTCTGGGATGGAGATACCTGCTGGAGATGCGGCCGCTGCGCACGGGTCTGCCAGTCTGAAGCCATCACCCTACCCGGTGATGATGAGCGGTTCATGCGTTCCCTCGCTGAGGCGGCGAAGGCAGTGTTAAGCACCTTTGAGCCTCAGAAGGTTCTTTACATAAACTTCCTTACCGAGATACAACCCGAGTGTGACTGTATGCCCATGGCCGATGTCCCTGTGATACAGGATCAGGGCATCCTCATATCGGATGATATCGCCTCCATCGAGCAGGCAAGTATTGATATATTGCGGAAAGCAACTCCTCTGCCAGACTCCGCGGCCACCCGAGAAGACAGTGGAAGGGAACGAGATGTACTCCTCGCTCTGACCGGGAAACCCTATGCGATACAGGTGCAAGAGGCTGCCAGGCTCGGTCTTGGCTCACTCACATACGAATTGGTGGAAATATGAAAAAAGAGCTGCTGTTCCTGAAAAATGAACAGCAGCTTTGGGGAGGTAACGAGACATTAATGTTACTATGCTAAGAATGATTTTATTATAGCAAACGGTGCCCCTTTGTCAAGCGAAAAATAGCAGATCAGCTATACATTTAAATTTTAGCTTTCAGGTCCTGTACTCCGCGTTTATCCTGACATAGTCTTCTGTGAGATCGCAGGTGAGAACCTTTGCCGAGGAATGACCGAGATGTAAATCGACAGTAATTCTGACCTCCTTCTTCCTGAGCGCAGCAGCCGCCTCTTTCTCTTTTGCCGTTGCAAGCCCCCCGCTCACCAATTTCACCCTGTTCACATAGATATCGATCTTATCCTCACGCACGGTTATCCCGGAAGAGCCCAGGGCAGCCATGATCCTGCCCCAGTTTGGATCATTGCCGTAGATGGCGGCCTTCACGAGGAGCGAGTTTGCTATGGCAAATCCAGCTCTCTCCGCATCCTTTTGATCCTTTGCATTGCTCACCGCTATCTCCACAAACCTTGTTGCCCCTTCCCCGTCCCTTACGATCATCCGGCTGAGTTCGGTGGTAACAGCGGAGAGGGCTGAAGAGAACTTCTGAAAGTGCACCAACCCTTCATGCACGACGTCATTCCTCGCCATGCCGTTTGCCATCACCAGAACGGTGTCATTGGTCGACATAGCTCCATCGACGGTTATCCTGTTGAACGAACTCTGAACAGCGCGTGAAAGAGCAGCGTCAAGTGCCGACCGGGTAATCGAAATATCGGTCAGGAGAAAACAAAGCATGGTAGCCATGTTCGGAGAGATCATTCCTGCGCCCTTACACACTCCAGTGATGGTAGCGGTTTTTCCGCCCACCATTAGCCTCTTGCTCACCACCTTCGGAAAGGTGTCTGTTGTCATAATAGCTGCAGCCACATCATGGACCGTCGATTTCCCCAGTCGCCTGCCAAGATCGGGAATCAGTTGCCTTAGCTTGTCCATGGGCAGGGGGGTGCCAATGACACCGGTAGAACACACGTAGACTTTATTTTTCTTTAGGCCCAAAGATGCAGCAACTAGATCGGTCATTTCGATGGCGTCCTGCATCCCCTGTTTCCCCGTGCACGCATTGGCATTCCCGCTATTGACAATGACCGCCTGGCCCTTCCCTGTCCTGATCCTTTCCATATCCAGCTTGACAGGTGCCGCCTTTATCCGATTGCACGTAAACACACCCGACAGAACGGCTTCCTTTTCCGAGAAGATAAGGGCAAGGTCTTTCCGGCCGGGTTTCTTAATGGCAGCTTCGAGAGCAGAAAAGAGAAACCCTCTCGCCATTTTCCCTTTTGATGATTCCATGCGTTACGTCCTCCCTCGGAAATTCTTTATACCATACTGGTTATAGACTGTATTTTGCAAGAGCCAGTACGTCACGCGATCAGCGACTGGTGCAAGAATCGCATCCATAGATAAAAAAACCTTGCCCTTTTTTTCAAATCGATTCCCCATCTATTTTTGTTGACAGAGGAAAGGATATATTGGTATAAATATACGATGCTTTGTGAAACAGAAAAAATATGGATGGATGGGGAATTTGTTGATTGGGAAAAGGCGCAAGTGCATATCCTCACTCATTCACTCCACTACGGTCTCAGTGTGTTCGAGGGGATCAGATGCTATGAGACCGAAAAGGGCGCTGCCATATTCAGACTCAAAGAGCATGTCAAGAGGCTCTTCGGTTCTGCGCACATCTTCTTGCTCGAGATTCCCTTTTCTCAAAAAGAGATCGAAGAGGCCATAATCGAAACGGTAAGAATCAACAACGTAAAAGAATGTTACATCAGACCGATCGTATACATCGGTTACGGAGCCATGGGGCTTTATCCGAAAGGGATCCCCATGAAGGTTGCCATTGCTGTCTGGCCTTGGGGTGCCTATCTTGGGGAAGAAGGATTAACGAAGGGAATAAAGATTAAGGTTTCTTCGTTTATACGGAACCATGTCAACGCGAATATGACGAGGGGAAAAGTGTCGGGCTACTATGTGAATTCCCAGCTGGCGAAAAAAGAGGCCGTCACATGCGGATTTGACGAGGCTCTCCTCCTCGATACCGAGGGGTATGTATGTGAAGGAAGCGGTGAAAACATTTTTATGGTGAGGGATAGCATACTCAAGACCACTCCCCTCACCTCGATACTCGAGGGCATCACGAGGGACAGCATCATCGAAATGGCTCGCAATGAAGGCATACCGGTGGCTGAACAGCGGTTTACGCGCGATGAACTCTATATCGCCGAAGAGGCATTCTTCACGGGCACTGCAGCGGAGGTTACACCGATACGCGAGATTGACGGGAGAGTCATCGGAGAAGGAACTCCAGGGAAAATCACCAGGAAATTGCAGACATTATTCTTTGACGTGGTGAAAGGCAAGAATAAACAGTACGACTCCTGGCTGACTTATGTCAGGGAATGATCCTCTCTGATATCTTTATACCCTTATCAAATATCAAAGCCATTCTACGAGAACAAGAATAAAATAAGATTTAGCGAAGGGAGACGGAGAACCTTTTTGACACCCTGAGCAACCCAAAAAAAAGGCCCGGATGAGTCCGGGCCTTTTTCACTCGATTTTGTTAATTACTTCTTGTGGCACTTTCCGCAGTTCGCAGCTTCCTTAGCAGCAAATGCCTTTGTACCGTTGTGGCACTCACCGCATTGCTTGCCTGCATTGATCTCAGCCATGGTAATCTTGGCGGCGCCCTTCTTCATCTGGAATATCTTTGTATGACAGTCGTTGCACTTGAGGCCCTTATCAGCATGAACCTTGCCGTCAAAGGTGACCTTCCCCATCGCACCATCCGGATACTCAAGAGTCTTGCCAGGGCCCACTGCCATAGCGCTCGTGATAAACATCATCGCAATCGCCATTGTTAACAGAATCGTAAAAATCTTCATTGTCTCACCCCCTTTCCTGAAAAATTCGATGTCTTGATGACACCGTGAAAGCAATAATTATACCACTCATGAAGCAGCCCGCAATCGTTAAGTTTCCTACTACCTTAGAGCAATCCCCTTGCACTGAACCAACCATTTAAGGAAACCTCTCCCCTTTTGGGGAACAAACACAGAATTGATGTCACAAACTATAATGGATTTCTCGCTGTCTGTCAACCCCCCGAATTGCCTCACCGGAAATCGATACAAAAGTGAATCGTTGCCTCAAATAGAAAATCGATACGAAAATTTGAGAAAATATCCTCCTGTGGGGAGAGCAACAGGAGGGAGAAATGAGGTTAACGATGAAGGAACGGAAGAAGGCAGCGGCAATCATCGCGCCACGATATCAGAAAGCGCGGAAGAAGGACAAAGGGATTATGCTGGGTGAGTTCATTGAGCTTACGGGGTATGGCC
>JBEKCV010000009.1:0-79232 GCA_050014695.1 Thermodesulfovibrionales bacterium | reverse complement strand
CTGTCGCTATCAAAGATCCATCAAAGAGAGGAGAGAAAGCTTAGCATACGGTTACCTTTTAAATGTCTCAACGATACTCTGCAAAGTTACATTCTTAGATGGCTTGACGGGGGTGTCTTCAAGAAGTGCCGGCAACGTGCTGAAGGGCGCAGCACTTGACAAGGCATGGATGGTTATGGGTAAATAAAAATCATTTCTGTTTGACTGCGTATGAAATGCGTATGAAAAATGAATATCGTTCTACATTACAGAATCTCCAGTTAAAGACCACGCCTAAGAGACTGGCAATCCTTGAGGTTTTGGCTCAAGAGTCAATTTATCTGAGTCCCGAAGAAATATGGAAGAGGATGAAGGAGAGATTTGAGAAGATCGGCCTCCCCACAGTCTATCGGAATTTGGAAGAGCTTTCAGAGGGTCATGTACTGTCAAAGGTCGTTCTTCCGGACGGCCAACGCTATTACTATTTGTGTAAGAATCGATCCCATCACCACCACTTTGTTTGTATTGACTGCCGCAAGGTTGAGGACATACATTGCTGTGGCGTCAAGAAGATAGAGGAAGAGGTGAGGAAAAGGATTAAGGGAATGATGGTATCTCATATCCTCCAGGTCAATGGTCTGTGCAGGGAATGTTCGCGATCAAAGAAAAATGGGCATGCGGAATAAGACCGTAGCGACAATAACACTGCTTGTTCTCGTATCCCTTAGCTTGTTTTCATGCGAGACAAGGGATACCACGACGGGCAAGGACAAGAAGCTCAGGGTTGTCACAAGCCTTTTTCCCTTATATGACTTTGCCCGGAATATAGCAGGGCAAAAAGCCACAGTCACCTTGTTACTCCCTCCCGGTGCCGAACCCCACAGCTTTGAACTGAAGCCGGGGGACATTCTGAAGCTGCATGGAGCGGACATCTTTATCTATACGGGCAAGTATATGGAGCCGTGGGTGGAAGATGTCCTAGCAGGGATTCGTAATCCAAATCTCGTGGTCGTTGATTCGAGCTCGGGCATACTTTTTCTGAAAGGGTCGGATGACGATCATCACGGTATGGAAAGCGACCGTGGAAGGGTTGATCCTCACATATGGCTCGATTTCTCCAATGCCGAAAAAATGGTCGACACTATTCGCGATGCCTTTGTCAAAAAGGACCCTGCGGATAGGGATTATTATGTGCG
The DNA here is from genome assembly GCA_050014695.1 of Thermodesulfovibrionales bacterium. Classification (GTDB taxonomy): domain Bacteria; phylum Nitrospirota; class Thermodesulfovibrionia; order Thermodesulfovibrionales; family UBA9159; genus UBA9159. The sequence continues at coordinate 78,057 of JBEKCV010000009.1, read as the reverse complement.
GAACGCTGAGGCGTATAAGGGCAGGCTGAATGAGCTTGATGAGAAATTCAGGAGTTCCCTCTCCCACTGCAGAAAAAACCTCTTTCTCCACGGCGGGCATTTTGCTTTTCAGTATCTAGCTAAGCGCTACGGATTAAGGTACCAGTCAGCATACAGGGGCTTTTCACCCGATACGGAGCCGACGCCCGGCGATCTCGCGGAGTTGACGAAACTACTTAAAGAAGAGGGACTGCACTACATCTTTTATGAAGAACTCATACGTCCCAGCATTGCGGAGACCCTTGCAAAAGAGACGGGGGCTCGCCTTCTGATGCTCCATGGAGCTCATAATATTACGAGGCAAGAAATGGAGCGAGGAGTGACCTTTATATCGATCATGGAAAATAATCTGGAGAATCTCAGGATCGGACTGCAATGCCAATAGATGTTGTGGCAGTGAATGGAGTAGGGTTCCGGTATAACGAGCTTGAGATTTTGAGTGACATATCATTTGGGGCGGAGAGAGGGGATTATATCGGGCTGGTTGGCCCCAACGGCTCCGGGAAGACTACATTGATTAAAGCAATCCTCGGTCTTGTTCCGTCAGCAGTGGGAGATATCCGCCTTTTCGGTACTCACCTCTCGCACTTTAGAGGATGGCACAGGGTAGGGTATTTACCGCAGAAACTCGACTCACTGAATCCTTTTTTCCCTGCAACCGTGAAAGAGATCGTAGCCCTCGGTCTTCTCTCAAGAAAGCGTTTCGTCAAGCGCATCGATAGGAATGACGACCTCGCTATTGACAAGGCGTTGGAGCTTATGGATATACGGGATATCAAAGAGATACTTATTGGTGAACTATCGGGCGGTCAGCAGCAGAGGGTTCTCCTTGCGAGGTCCCTTGTGCACGAGCCGGAGCTACTGATCCTCGATGAACCAACGACAGCCCTCGACCCCGAGACCCGAGAACGTTTTTTTACGTTGCTTCGCGATCTCAACCTGCATAAGAAGGTTTCCCTAATCCTCATTACCCATGACATCGGAAGCGTTGGAAAGTATGCATCGAAGCTTTTGTACCTTGATAAAAAGGTCATCTTTTACGGGACCTTTTCCGATTTCTGTCTTTCTTCTGACATGATGAACTATTTTGGAGAGTTTTCCCAGCACCTCATATGCCATCGGCATGACGACACGAGGTTACCGTAGAAATGGGAATCGGTGAATTCTTCAGTTACGGCTTCATCCAGAGGGCCGTATTAGCCGGATCATGCATTGCACTGCTTTGTTCCCTTTTAGGTGTTTTACTTGTCCTGAGGCGTCTCTCGCTCATCGGTGACGGGCTTGCGCACGTGACGTTCGGAAGCGTAGCCTTAGGTCTCCTTTTGAGACTGCATCCTCTGTCTGTCTCGCTACCGGTTGTGATGGCAAGCTCCCTGGGGATCTTGAAATTGGTCGAAAAGGCCAGACTCTTTGGCGATGCGGCGATCGGGATTGTATCCGCGGTTGGTATTGCATGCGGCATCATCCTGGCCAGCGTAGCGGGTGGTTTCAATGTCGATCTGTTTAGTTACCTCTTTGGCAACATCCTTTCGATCAGCACCACGGAGGTCATGATCGCCATGGTCGTGTCTCTGCTGGCACTACTCATCATCATATGCTTTTACAACGACCTCCTTGCGGTCTCCTTTGACGAAGAGCTTGCAAAGACATCAGGGATCGACACCAGGAGGATCAACACATTACTGGTCCTCTCGACGGCCGTAACGGTTGTTCTCGCTATGAAAGTTGTCGGCATCATGCTGACATCAGCGCTCCTGATCCTCCCTGCGGTGACGTCCCTCCAGGTGGCGAGGGGATTTAAAAATACCATGGTGCTTGCATCTGTGACCGCCGTGATATCGGTCATTACCGGAATATGTATCTCCTTTCTGTTGAACCTTCCTTCGGGTGCGATGGTTGTGATAATGAATTTCGCATTTTTTCTTGCTGCGCTCTCTTTTAACCGTCTGTTTCTCAAGAAGTGATTCACGCTGTACGGCTCGCCGGTTTGGGCTGCTTACACATAGATTGGATATTCAGCTCAGGTGAGATATCAATTCCCAGACGCCGTCCGCCTGTAGATTTTGCGAACCGATAGGGTTTATAATAATAGTCATTTTCTCAAGAAAAAGGGAGGTTGGTATGATAGTGAAGGGCAGGGTGTGGAGATTCGGTGACGATGTGGACACCGATGCAATAATTCCTGCGCGATATCTGAATACATCAGACCCCGCGGAACTTGCAAACCATGTGATGGAAGACGCCGATAAGCAGTTTTCTTCCAAGGTCCGGAAGGGCGATATCCTCTGTGCGGGAAAGAACTTTGGTTGCGGCTCTTCCCGTGAGCACGCACCCATTGCCTTAAAGGCTGCAGGGATACAGGCGGTCATCGCAAAGAGCTTTGCAAGGATATTCTATCGGAATTCCTTTAATATCGGGCTTCCGATCTTTGAATCTGCGGACGCATCAATAAAGATACGAGAAGGGGATGTTGTGGAGATCGACGCCGACAACGGCATCATCAAGAACCTTACAAGGGATGAGCAGTACACAGCGAAGCCGATTCCCTCCTTTATGCAGCAGTTGATACGGGCGGGAGGATTGATCGAATGGACGAAAAAAAAGGTGAAGGGAGCGGTAGCATGAGCAAGGCGTATAAAATAGCGGTTATCCCAGGCGACGGAACAGGGCCGGAGGTAGTGGCCGAAGGCATAAAGGTCCTTCATGCTGCATCAAAGAGGTTCGGCTTTGCGCTCAGTCTGAATCACTTCGATTTCGGCGGGGAAAGATTTCTAGAGACCGGCGAAACGCTGCCCGAGGGTGCGACAGATGAACTGAGAAAACATGATGCAATGTTCCTTGGCGCGATAGGTCATCCCGATGTGAAGCCAGGTATTCTCGAGAAGGGGATACTGCTTCGGTTGAGGTTTGACCTCGACCAGTATGTCAATCTCAGGCCTGTGAAGCTCTATCCGGGCGTCGATTGTCCTTTGAAGGACAAGGTGCCTGGTGATATCGATTTCGTGGTCGTACGCGAGAATACCGAGGGACTCTATGCCGGAGCCGGCGGAGTTTTGAAAAGGGGTACGGCCGATGAGGTTGCGGTGCAGGAGTCGATTAACACGCGGAAGGGCGTTGAGCGCTGTATCCGGTACGCTTTTGATTATTGCAGGAAGAGAAACAAGCTTAAAAAATTGACGCTGTGTGGCAAAACGAATGTCCTTACCTTTGCCTTTGACCTCTGGGAAAGGACCTTCTACGAGGTGGCAAAGGAATACCCTGACATCAAGGCGGATTATGCCCATGTGGATGCGATAACCATGTGGTTTGTGAAAAACCCTGAGTGGTTTGATGTTATCGTTACTGACAACATGTTCGGAGACATCATCACCGACCTCGGTGCGATGATCCAGGGCGGAATGGGGATTGCTGCGGGAGGCAACATCAATCCGAAGGGTGTGTCTATGTTCGAACCCATCGGCGGTTCAGCGCCAAAATATAAGGGCCAGAATATCATCAATCCCTTGGCCGCGATCTGTGCCGGAGGAATGATGCTCGAACACCTCGGCGAAGATGAAGCGGCAGGGGCTATTGAGAAGGCCGTCATGACCGTTACGGGCACAAAGCTTAAGAGTCTGGCCGCAGGCAACATGGGTTATTCCTCGACCGAAGTCGGGGATATGGTCGCTGATTACGTGATCAAGGGTTAAACACCGTTGCCATATTGATGCCGAAAAATGTCGTAATATAGAATCCGATCTCATCTCCGAAGCCTTTTGGAGAAATGAGAGACCCATCTCTCTCTCTATTCGTGTGAAGTTGCAGATTGCATTGAGTATAATAAAGTAATATTTACTAATGGGGTAAGACAATGATGCGGGTGGGTTTTGTCGGATGGCGCGGCATGGTGGGCTCGGTGCTCATGAGCCGCATGAAGGAAGAAGGAGATTTTGATTTTGTCGATCCTGTATTCTTTACCACGTCACAGGTGGGCGGCGAGGGACCTGACATCGGCCGGAGCGTTCCGGACCTTAAAGATGCAAGGAATATCGATGATCTAAAGGTGATGGAGACGATCATCTCCTGCCAGGGAGGTGAGTATACGAGCGACATATTCCCTAAGTTGCGCATCGCGGGCTGGAGGGGCTACTGGATCGATGCGGCTTCAAAGCTGCGCATGGAAAAGGATGCCCTCATCATTCTCGATCCAGTCAACATGGGGGTCATCAAGGACGGCCTAATGCAGGGGATCAGGAATTTCATCGGAGGCAACTGCACGGTGTCCCTGATGCTCATGGCTCTGGGCGGGTTGTTCAAACATGGCCTGGTGGAATGGATGAGCGCGATGACCTACCAGGCAGCCTCGGGTGCCGGCGCGCAGAACATGCGTGAGCTGCTCAAGCAGATGGGCTCTGCCCATGACTCGGTCAAGAACCTCTTGGAAGAACCGTCGAGTGCGATCCTTGAAATTGATCGCACGGTGGCCGAGCACGTGCGTTCTGAGGACTATCCCAGGGAGTGCTTTGGCGTGCCGTTGGCCTGCTCTCTGATCCCCTGGATCGACAAGCAGCTTGATAACGGCCAAAGCCGTGAGGAGTGGAAGGGCCAGGCCGAGACGAACAAGATTCTCGGACGCGAGGCAGACCCGATTCCGATCGACGGCATCTGTGTCCGCATCGGTGCCATGCGTTGCCACAGCCAAGCGCTGACCGTCAAGCTCACGAAAGATGTGCCACTTAGTGAAATCTACGGCCTGATAGCGGGTCACAATAGGTGGGTGAAAGTAGTGCCGAACCAGCGTGAGATTACCATGAGAGAACTCACGCCCGCCAAGGTGACCGGTACGCTCACGGTGCCCATAGGACGTCTCCGCAAGATGAACATGGGGCCGGAATACCTTGCGGCGTTTACCTGCGGCGACCAGCTCCTCTGGGGTGCGGCTGAACCGCTGAGGCGGATGCTCCGCGTTCTCGTGGAGAAATAGGAGCGGATTCGGTATGCTTAAGAAAAAAAACGAGTACGTCGTAGCGATCGTGGGTGCGACAGGTGCCGTGGGTCATGAAATGATTGAAGTCTTGGAGGAGCGACATTTTCCCATTCAACAGCTGAGTCTTTTTGCGTCCGAAAGATCAGAAGGAAAGACTCTCCGATTTGCGGGGAACGAGATACCGGTCAAAACCCTAAAGGAAGATTCCTTTAAAGGAATCGACATAGCTTTGTTTTCCGCGGGCTCGGAACGCTCCCGGATGTGGGCACCTGTTGCGGTGAAGTCAGGGTGTGTTGTTGTGGATAATTCAAGCCAGTGGAGAATGGACACTGAGGTGCCTCTCGTAGTACCGGAAGTCAATTATTCCGATCTGAAACGGCACAAGGGGATCATCGCAAATCCGAACTGTTCCACTATACAGATGGTAATCATCTTAAAGCCGATCCATGACGCGGCGGGGATAAAAAGGGTCGTGATTACTACCTTCCAGTCCGTTTCAGGAAACGGCAGAAAGGCTATGGACGAACTCCTCCAACAAACGAGGGACATTCTGAATTTCAGAGATATAAAGACCGATGTCTATCCCCATCAGATTGCTTTCAACTGCCTCCCGCATATAGACGCATTCCTGGAAAACGGATACACAAAGGAAGAAGTGAAGATGGTGAATGAGACGAGGAAGGTCATGGGCGACGCCTCCATACGGCTCACGGCGACAGCGGTTCGTGTTCCTGTCTTCCGCTGCCATGCGGAGAGTCTCAACATCGAGACCGAGAAGAAGGTTACTGCTCGTGAAGCGAGGGCGATTCTCTCTTCAGCGCCGGGGGTCGTTGTTTTTGATTCACCAGAAAAAAATGTCTATCCTCTCGCGGTAGATGTTGCGGGGAAGTATGATACCTATGTGGGGCGTATCAGGGAGGATGAGTCCTTGGAGAACGGTCTCAACATGTGGATTGTGGCAGATAATCTTAGGAAGGGCGCAGCCCTTAACGCGGTCCAGATAGCGGAAAAACTGGTTGAGATGGCATAATTGGCGGTTGTCCGATTTTCATGGCTATTTTTTATCCGGTGTCGTATAGCAGTTCTATCCCCCTGCTGTCGTTGCTATCCCTGTGGTGATGCAAATGGATAAGCAAAGCGTTGACTGCATAGTGAGCGCTGAGCATGTTCTGCCCATGGATAAAGCTTGCATGGTTATCGCCGATGGGGCGGTTGCAGTTGATGATGGGTTGATCCTCGACGTCGGAAGCCATGATGAGATATTTCAAAAATATCGTGCAGGGAAGATAATCGGAGGTAAGCACAAGGTTGCAATCCCCGGCCTGATCAATACCCATACCCACGCCGCAATGGTCTATTTCAGAGGGCTTGCTGATGACCTCCCTCTGAAGGAATGGCTCGAGGGTCACATCTGGCCCGCTGAAGCCCGATGGCTGAGTGCCGAGTTCGTTTCAGACGCAATAGAGCTTGCCTGCCTTGAGATGCTGAAAGGGGGAATTACAACGTATAATGATATGTATTTTTTTGGAGACGCTGCTGGCATCGCAACGAAGAGGATGGGGATGAGGGCGGTGCTTGGAGTTGGTGTCCTCGATTTTCCCAGCGTGGCCGCAGAGACAACCGATGAATATTTTGAAAAGGCCGAAACTTTCGTGAGAAAATGGAAGGGGGATGCCTCGATAAAGCCGGGCATCGCACCCCATTCCCTTTATGCCTGCTGTCCTGAAACCCTGAAGAAAGCGAGGAAACTTGCTGACGATTATGACATCCCTATCCACATTCATCTTTCCGAAACAACATGGGAAGTTCATGAGATACAGAAGAGGTACGGGAGACGGCCGGTCAAGCATCTCGCCGACATGGGCTTTCTCGATAAAAGGGTGTTGGCCGCTCATTGTGTCTGGCTTGAAGACGATGAGATAGAAATCCTGGCTAGCAGCGGTGCAGGGGTTTCCCACTGCGTAGAGAGTAATCTGAAATTGGCATCCGGCATAGCGCCCGTTGGAAAGATGCTCAAGGCGGGAGTTAAGATGACTTTCGGGACAGACGGTGCGGCGAGCAACAATGATCTAAATCTATTGAGTGAGATGTCGACTGCCGCAAAGCTCCATAAGGCTGTTACCGGTGATCCTACTGCGCTCGATGCAAAGACAGCTCTCCTTATGGCGACCAGATGGAGCGCGGAGGCCCTCGGATTGAGTGAGATATGCGGAAGTATCGAGAAGGGAAAGGCTGCTGATGTTGTGATCATAAACCTCGAAGAACCACATCTGACCCCAATCTATAATATTTCTTCCCATATCGTTTACTCCGTAAGGGCCTCCGATGTCGAGACGGTGATGGTTGGAGGAAGAATTGTGGTTGAGGACGGAAGACTTGTCACAGGCGATGAGAAAGAAATCCTTGAGAAAGCAACAAGGTGGAGTGAGAAAATCAAGGGGTTGTAGCAAATAGGAAAGTTGGTTCAGAGCATGGTAAGGGCATACGGAAAGTGGCGGTCCCGCTATTGTTGAGGTCTGAGTGATCATATTGAATGAAGACATCAAAGAGATCATCATCGAAGTCCCCGCAGGGCATAAACATCTAAGGGCTTTTCTCGTCCTTGAGGATGGAACCGAGATGGTCTTTCAGGAGGCAACTATCGCAAATCTTGTGCGTGCTTTCATCACCCTTAAGACTCATCCGCTAAAAGACAAAGTGAAATTAAAGAGAGTTAAACTTACTGACAAGAAGAAAGGATATGCCGAGTGGCAACTGCTGGAGACTGAGGATTAGAAAATCGTTACGAGGGCGAGTAAGGATCACGAGTTGTACTTAGGCGCTCAGGATCCCGCAATGCAAGGTTTTCAACTGTATAAGTCAGTATTTATATTGACGACGTTTGTAAAGGCAAATACTGACTATCAATTATCGTTCGAAAGCTTGTATCACGCCGAGAGAAGCGGGGAAGGCGCTTTCACCGACGTATTGACAGTTATTGCAAATTCAAAACTATTGCGGGCTTCCGAAAGAAATGTGGAGTAACAGGCAAGCTCACCCGGGGGTAATAAAGTGCAGGAGAATTGCTGTCCGGCAGGGTCTTATTCGGCAAGTCATATTTCTGCTGCCTCCATCGACAGGAAGCTTTCAACTTTGGCGCCGCTAAGATTGCACCGTGCAGCGAAGATATTCGCCATACCATGTCCCTGGAACCAGTTCCCACCAGTGTAAATATCTTTCGGTCCGTATCGACAATAACCTCGAATGGCACTGATGTCACCTCTTCATGCCCTTTCTTCTTTATCCACATCCTGCTTGTGAAAAAGGAGGACGGGTGACTTTTCATCTTGCCTCGATTGCGCGGAGAAATATGAATAGGGAAGAACATCACTTCTCTGTTATCTTAATCTCGAAAGTAGCGTTGATGAAAACTCAAAACGCGGGTATTGCTCTCCGCGTACTTTCTCATAAAAGTCACATTTTTGGCAATTCTCAAATTTCTGAGCGTAAAATGGCAAGCGGTTATCTTATAATCTCAGCACTAAAGCTATATAGGTTTGCGCTCTTCCAGGCGTCCTTCGGAAGGCCAGCCTTGAAGGATACCTGTTCAAGGAATGTGTTCACGTCCCACTTATAATTCGCTGCAACCTGAGGGAGCAGTAATCCGCTATTCTGTCCTTTAACAAGATAAAGTCCGTGTTTCCCTATCTCGACGCTTTTTATATCCGTCAAAGGCTCAAGCGGCGAAAGTACGGAGACCTCAATATCCATATCCTTCAGTTCTTCCTTATTCATAGGAGGGAATCGTGGATCTTTTGAACATGCGGCAATAGCATTCATGATGACAGATCTATAAAGCGGCATAACGGGCTGGATATTCCCGATGCAGCCCCTCAAATTCCCACCTCGATTGATTGTCACGAAGGTTGCTCCATTCGCTCTGAGCCTTTCATCTCTTACGTCAATCTCAAGAAGTTTCCCATTTATTACATAATTTACGATCGCATTTTTTGCCAGTGAAATGAGTTCATCCCTTTCCGTTTTCGAAAGTCCGCTCTTATAGAGTCCGATTGCTGAATATCCCACAACGCGGCTCCTATCACCTGTGACATCTCCTGAATTTGCATACTTATAAACCAGACCGTTGGTTGCCCCGACTCCCCTTGCAACAGCCATCGTAAATATCACGGGGTATCCGCCGCACATCTCTCCCTCACCACTCATAAGATACCTCTCAACATCCTCCAGAGACATCCTCTGCACTGCATCAATCATCTTTTTGTCCATCGTCGTTGCCGTGTCATAGTCGTGGTAATGAGAAAGGTCTGTGCTCGCAATAATTATCGTCTTTTCATCTTTCCGGAGTATCTCTATCAGTCTTCCCGTCAGATACTCAAAAGACTCTTTTGTCGGAGAGCCTATGAGGATAGGCACTATCTTAAAATTCTTCAACATCTGCTGGAGAAAAGGCAGTTGCACTTCGATCGAATGTTCTTTTTCAAAGGTATCAGGATTAAAGCTCACATTGGCTTTTTCATTTATGAGAGACTGTGCGATGGTGGTATCAATTTTCACATTCCCAAGCGGTGTTTTCATGCTTCCTTCTGTATAGACGGATGCCCCGTTAAAGGCAACGTGGTGGCTTGGGCCTATGAGGATAACCGTATTAATCTCTCTCTCTGCCAGATGTTTGTATGCATAGGCCGCAATTTGACCTGAAAATTGGTAACCTGCGTGCGGTGCGATCAATGCAATGAGTTTTCCGTCGACTGGTCGCCTCTCTGCTGTTGCGAGAAAGCTGTTGACAGTCTCCCTCAGGCTCTTCTCATCTGAAGGGTAAAAAGAACCGGCAACAGCCGGCTCTTTCACACGCTCGCTGCAACCGAAGATAAAAAGGACAGATAGGCAGAAGGCAATAAGCAGTAATAAGTTCCTAAACTTCATCGGCTTTTTCCCAGAATCTCGCCTTTTTAAGCTTGTTCTCACCTTTTAATGTTTTGACCAAGAGACTGAAGAAACCGCCAAAAAGGAAAAATCCTAGAAACTCTCTCCTGGTCATATCAACTCCATATACCGGCGATTGCGGTGCCGCAAAATTTACACCTTCCGCCAGCGATATTAATCTGTTTTACAAAAAAACCGATTCTCTCTATGAGAAGATTCCTGCATTTCGGGCAGTAGGTATTCTCAGCGTCGCTCCTTATATTGCCCATATACACATATTTTAATCCAGCATCCATTGCTGCAATTCTCGCATCTCGTATTGTCTCTAGAGGTGTCGGAGGAAGATCCTTCAGTTTATAATTAGGGAAAAACCTTGATAAATGAAGCGGAACATCCGGGCCAAGATTTTTTACAATCCACTGACACATCTCCCTTATCTTTTTCATATCGTCGTTCAGCGTAGGGATAATGAGATTGGTTATCTCAAGCCAGACTCCTTCACCCTTAAGAACAGCTAATGTATCGAGGACGGGTTTGAGTCTGCCCCCGCATATCCTGCTGTAAAAATCCTCTGTAAATGCCTTTAAATCCACATCCGCTGCATCCATATATTTCGAAAGTTCCCTCAATGGTTTTTCTTTGATATAACCGCAGGTATGCATAGTGTTTTTTACATTATATCTCCTAGCTATTCGAGCTGTATCATACATATATTCATAAAAAACCGTCGGCTCGGTATAGGTGTATGTGATCGTTCTGCAATCATAAAATAGTGCCTGCCGCACGACCTCATCGGGCATAAGATCGTGATTGTCAGTCTCTTCAGGCTTTGCCTGAGAAATCTGCCAGTTCTGGCAGAATTTGCACCCCAGCACACAGCCTGCAGTTGCAATAGAAAATGCAGTTGTTGCCGGGAGGACATGGAAGAATGGTTTTTTCTCTATCGGATCAATGACCACAGCACAGGGTTTCCCGTAGACAAGGCTGTAAAGAACTCCTCCTTTGTTAATCCTTACACTGCATCCCCCGATCTGAAAATCTTCAAGAACGCACTCAGTAGGACAGAGTTCGCACTGAACCTTCTTACCCATGTATTATTATACTTCATTCCTCTTTTTTCCAGTACTCGCCTCTGTGCAAACTGAGCCCCTTCTTTGAGATCACCCTCTCATAATAAATCCGCCTCTCTAAATAGCCTTCAATCTCCGGCATGAGATAGTCCTGCAGTAGATTGAAAGAGATTATAAGCACGGTGAGTGCTGTTGTTAAAAAAATCAATAGTTTAAATTTGTTTGTGTCTGTCATCTATTTCCTATTCACAAGCGTCTTTATAGGATGCCCCGTGTCTTGGCATGGGGATGAATGCATGCCTTGCGCAGGGGGTTATGAGGGAGACTCGAGGGCTCCCTCGTCCTCAGAGGCCATTGGCTCTGCCATGTCCTGCGTTTCGCTCAAGATGTCCCGCGGCTTGTGGCGGGGAGTTTCACTGTCGTATAGCACCTGTTGCACCTTATGCACTCCGCTATGAGCGGTGCTGGTTTATTTCCGATGGGGCAGTCATGCCTGCTCGGATAGCCGCTCACTTTTCTTGAGAGCATTCCCGTGAGTGCTGCAACAGGGCAGAGGTATCTGCACCAGAATCTCTCTATTTTTAGATTCGCGAGAAGGGTTATTCCGACCAAAGACCACGTGAGGAAATTGCCATGAAAGGAAAAAAGCGTGACGTAGGTCTCGTAATTCCCGAAGTCAACCCTTCCGGTGAGAAAAACTACTATCGCAACAACCCCAAGGAGAAAGTACTTTGCCTCCCTCCAGCGGTCATCAATCTCGACCGGGATGTTCCATTTTGTCGATGGTAGCCGTCCAATAAATTCAGACAATGCACCGAATGGACATAACCAGCCGCAGTAGAATCTTCCTGCAATGAGTATGGATAGCCCAGTGCTGATGATCAGGACATACCAGAGAAGGGATGAAGATGGCCTCAGAAGAAGGAGATTAAATATATGGAGTATTGAAAAGGGACTCGAAATATAAAGGCCGATGACCAGGATGCTTGCAATGAGACTGACATCTCTTATCCTAAAAAATTGTTTTGATTTCCTTGTAACAAAATAAAACGGAAAAGCCGAGGAGAAGACCAGCAGATACCACAGCCAGTTGATGCCTGCTGCCCAGTGTAATCCTCCTCCTTCTGTAATATCAATTCCATAAACACTGGAAGCAATAATTCTCGATGATTCTCTTATCGTCTTCGCCATCGCCCCAACGCTAACGGTTGCCCTGCTGATGCCATCTATGTCTTTATCTATTTCGAATGGGTCATGGATACTTTTACCGAGAAAACGCTGAAGATACGATGGGGTCTCCATATAGTGAACGTAATTCTCCGTCTCTTTATGTCCGAGAATCTTTATTCCGATAATCTTTCCATCAGGACTTAATCCAAGCAGAATCTTTATCGGTCCTGCATATCCCCTGATGGTAGGTACAATGTCATAACTATTAAAGGCAGCAATGCCTTCATCAGATATGTAATGAGGCGGATTGGTTTTTTTCTCTGAAAACTTCAAATCAGGTGCAATTTCATGGAGATATATTCTCTCATCAATCTTCTTTTCCGGCAGAAATCTCTGGATGCCGTTACCTGCGATGATTGATGCAATTACAGTTATCAATAAAATGATCTTAAATCTTCTCATCTCTTACCGACAAAAGCAAGACAAAGGAGATTGCCTTTATTGATACCAGGGATAAAAGCGTCTTGTAAACACCTAACAGCGGCATGAGGAATATTGTGGTTAAAAAGGCTCCTGAAAAAGAGCCTGCAAGGTCCACTGCATAGACTATACCTGCACCCCTAACGATCTCTTGCTCTTTTATACAGAGATTTGTCGTGGCAAATTGGATGCCTCCTATAATACCACAGAGCAAAATCAATATATAAAAGAAGTACTCCTGCTTTAAAAACAGGGGAGAAGAAAGGAAGAGCACGATTGCCGCAACCTCAAAAAATCGAAGCCATACAAAAGGTCTTTTTATGTCTGTAATTATTTGGGCGCCGAATGCCGTTCCCAACATAAAAAGAGCGGTGAGAAACCCTATCATCTCGTATATATAACCAAATGACGCCTGATAGGTGAGGATTAAAACCATAGAGAATGACATTGAAGAATATCCTGTTGTGAACATCGAATAGTACACGGCCTGCCTTTTGGACCACAGAACAACGGCAGCAATCAGGAAAACAGCCACAATTGAGACCGTCATCTGCCATCCCCTTACGTCAAGCAGATAATTCAGCACCTTTCCGCCGTGAACGTCTGCCCATACCGCGAGGTTATAAAGATAGGCAATCGGTCTCAGGTCGCTGTTTACAGCCTCGATCTTCTCAAGCCTCTCCTCGACCGTCCTCACCTTTAAAGGAGAAAATGCATCATCCAAAATATAGGTTCGGAAATACGTTGTCGTAATCCCTCTTTTAGAAAACCTTCCAGCGAGTGTCTTTGCGTCCATATCGAGAGGACTCTTCGAGGCAAAGATGTAGCCATATTCTTCAGAAGAAACGTTTACATATTCGAAAATTGTTTTTAGTGAATTGTAGATAGAACCGTTGGCTGTCTGCATCCTCCTGCTGATATATCCTGATGAGGTGAGAAGATTTAAAGAGAAAATGCCGTCTTCTTTCAGCGCTTCCCCTGCCTCTTTAAAGAAGTCGGTAGTATAGAACCTGTTTATGTCTGCGGTGGCAGGTTCAGGCAAATTCAAAATAATAAAGTCATACTCAGGAGTATGTAATGATTTCACAAATCTCCTCGCATCCTTCGTTATGATACTCACTCTCCTGTCATGTAATATCTCTCTGTCGTTAGCGTTTAGAAGCCCGAGGGAGACTCTTATCATCTCAGGGTCGATCTCTACAAAGTCAATTGTTTTGATCGGATATTTCAAGAATTCCCGTAAGAGTGCTGGAGAACCCCCTATTACCAATATGTGGTGGGGAGAGGGGTGAATTGACATCGGCAGATGAACCTTCAACTCCTCTGACTGTGGATCAGGATATGAGAAGCGGAATTTACCAGAGGAAAAGATATTTATCTGTTCATTGAGCTTTAGCTCCGTAATCTCACCATACCTTGACTCGACCTTTCCGATGAGTTCGGCCCCTTTCCAGAGAAGCATCGTATTAATTTTATTGGTTCCAAAATAGAAGATAATCGGAACGAGGAGCAGTACACTGAGAGATCTTTTCCTGAGGAGTAAGAGGGCTAATATGATGTTTAGGATACTTACTCCCATTGTCAGCCCAACCGCATCCACTCTGCTCGACAGAAGCCATGTGAATATTGCACCGCCGGCGAAGCCACCAAGTGCCTCAAGGCTGTATACCCTCGAAGGTCCTCCTTCGGAATATGAAACTGCAAGCGGAAACTGTATTCCGATTGCAAGACATAAGGGCATCAGTGAAATAACTGTGGAGATTACGGTGGTCGTCAGCGGCATAGTCTCTCCAAACTCCACTGAAAAGAGTGGTCGAATAAGATTCATGAAAAGTATAGATGTCTGGGACAGAAAAGCAATTACAAGAAATGATAGCGCCAGTGCATTCTTGCCTTTAAGCCTGTGGCCCGCGTAGCTTCCTATGCCCACTGCGGTAAGCCATACAGATAGTGTTATCCCTATATCGAGTTCGTTTCCTGAAAAAACGGAGATGAGTTGTCTTAAAGCAGTGATCTGTAAGAGGATAGAACTTAATCCCATCATGATGATAGGGATGTCACGATTTCTCATCATAAAGTCTGTTCTGATAAAATTGTCAGGTGTTCGAATTTATATCGACTCTGAAATAAAGAGCCCGGCGCTCAGATAGCGGTCTCCCTTGTCGGGCAATCGAACGACAGTTCTCTTGCCCGTTCCAAGTCTCCTTGCGATTTGCGTCGCTGCCCACATAGCAGCACCAAAGGATATGCCTGCCAGTATACCCCTCTTGATCGCAAGTTGCCTCGCGGTAGTCATGGCATTACCACTCTTGTGTGCCGAACGAATTGCAGCCGAGTAAGAGGCCACTGCTTTATAAGGGTCTACTGCTAGAAGTGACTTATTGAAAATCTCTCTCATGATAATCCTGGGGCCTTCTCCCGCCATTATCATGAGTACCGTTTCAGGAACCCGGGCACAAACAGCGGGCTCACCTAAGGTCCCTCAGGAATAACGGCCACACGGTGACCGTCCTGTGCCTTCACGCTCCCCTTGACAGCGGCCACTGGCGATTCGATTACGGTGACCCCTGTAAGTGCCTGCTGGTCTTTCCTCAACCCCTCGATTTTCCTTGATGTATTTAACTTATTGATAATAAAAGAGAAAACGATTCCTACGGCTTGTAGTACATCAACTCACACGCGTGGGATGAAAGGGCATCCACGAGGCCCTGCATTTCCTTATCAGTCATCGCAGTGAAAGACTGAGCAAATCTGACATTTTCCTCAAGTTGTGCGATGTCATCGCATCCGATTACCGCAGTCGCGATTGGCTGTGAGAGGGCGAAACGGTAAAACGGCTCCATTGTTGAATACCACGGCAGTTTCGCTGCAAGTCCTCGCAGGTAGACCTTCATCCCGATGACGCCCATGTCACGTTGCTTCGCGAGAGGGAAAATCGTATCCATAAAACTCTTATATTTCGGTTCAGCGGGATTTACGGGCATCAGCACTGTATCAAAATCAAAGTGCTCGATGCATTTTTTGATGATGGACGGGTCATGGTGTCCGGTTACCCCTATGAATCTGACGAGACCTTGTTGTTTTGCCTCAATGAATGCTTCAAGAGATCCTTTCGGCCCGAAAATCTCTTGCATATCCTGGTCTGTTCTGACGTCATGCACCTGCCACAGATCAAGGTTGTCGGTCTTCAGATTTCTTAAGGTTTCATGCAACTGGAGAAGTGCCCTGTGCCGATCTCTGGCGTGGGATTTACTCGCGAGAAATATCTCTTTTCTCCTTTCCTTTAATGCCTTCCCGTAATATTCCTCGCTGCCTGAGTAAGCCCGCGCGGATTCGCAGTAGGTTATCCCAAGGTCTATCGCCCTGTTAATGAGCCTGTACGCCTCTTTTTCGAATCCATAGGTTCTTAGGACTCCCTCACCCCCCAAGCCTATGATGGTCACGTCAACTCCTACTTTGCCTAGCCTCCTCTTCGGGATATTCATGATAAAAGTATAGCAAATACAATTGAGTATTGGCAGGAAAGTAACCTGTGGCTCGGATATTGCGGAGGCTATCGGTGGGGATGGCCCTCGTTTTAGGGTTGAGCTAAAGTAAGGGAACGAGTTTTCAGTAAGAAGAAATAGGGCGGCTATAGGGCAGTTGGTTTGGTCGCCTCCAAGAGTTAACCGAGCCTTCCCCCTGTCTGAGGGCGTTGAGGGCGCTAAGAGGGAGAATGAGGAATGATACTTGTATTTTGTCATGCAATTGCTCTGTAAGACTTACACGAAAAAATCAATAAGTTGCCAAGTTTTGTCAGTATGATTTGTTAGCCAATGGAAATCGTATCTGATTAGAAATCCGGAAGAAGTTCATCCCGGCGTGGAAGTGAAGAAATGCGCCTGTCCCGAAGGTGAAGAGGAAACCTTTGTGCTGTGCCGTTCTGAAGATAGAAAGGATAAAGAGACAGCAATCCTCAACCGGTTCATTGTCCGTCTGGAGGCAGGGCTGAATGGACTTAAAGAACAGGCAGAACAGGGAAGACTCAGGGATCAGTCGAAGGCGGAACGTCGGATCGGACGGTTTATTGAGAGAAACAGCCGTGCCGCATCACTCTTCGCAGTGACGGTTACGGAAACAGGGGCGGGGAAAGACAGGCGACTGCCAATGAAGATGTAGTGCAGAAAATCGACTAATTGGAAGCGTAACCCTGTGGATCCATTGCCTTTCAACTTTCAAACTGCGAAAAATAGGTTAGAAATCAGATGGGTCAAATTAATTACAGAGCGTCTGGAATCCTCAAACAAAAAACCATTACCATCGGCCATGTCAGCATGGAGTTGCTACGCAGTGTCCACGACATCTTGCCATTCCTCTATGGCATCGGCTCGGTTTCCCTGACTTCTGTAGGGGCACTCGTTAGGATTTTTTAAAAATCAAGGAAGGATATCTTCTCCTGGAGATATGTTTCTTTAAAAATATCGATTAAATCTGCATACTTACTCTTGTCTATTCTCAGTGCCTCCCTCCATTGCTCTTCATGAAGATCGAGGTCCGGCATGGCCTCCCTATAGCCTATTCCAAGGCGAGCACAAAGGGCATCGGAAAGCGCTACGGTTTGGCAGAGTGCCTTCTGGTAGAGGTCAGGATGGGAGTCAGCCAGGAAGCCAGTAGAGTGGTGGTCGCGAATGACCGTGCAAAGATGTGGTGGAAATCCCCAGTGCTCGGCAAGATAAAATCCCATCTCAGAATGAGTATATCCGAAGATTTCAAGATCAAGCGATGCAAATGTCCTGCGCTCTTCATGGACCCTCTGCAGGAGAACAACAATTTTCTCCGGTCCCGTGTTATCCATTATGACCTTGCCCACGTCGTGTAAGAGGCCCGCGATAAAGGCTTCCTCCTTCTTGAGAAGCGGTGTTTCTCCCGCTAGAATCCCGGCTGCGACGGATACCCCGAGGCTATGTTCCCACATGCTCTGCTCGATTGTTCCGAACTTCTTAAAAGCGTCACGCGTGAACGCTGCGAGCGTGATGATGCGAAGAGTATTCAGGCCCATCATGGAAATCGCCTCGGAAATCGTTGATATTGTGCGCCTCACATTGTAGAAAGCCGAATTTGCGATTTTCAATGTTCTTCCCGAGAGCGCTTGGTCAAGCATTATGGCCTCTTGAAGGTCATCGAGTGTAGTTGTGGGGTCATCAATGAGCTCGCTAATGCGAGCCGCCATGGCGGGTACCGGCGGCAGGTCTGTCATCTTAAAGTGTGGGTTCGGCCATTTCATTTTCACTATTACCTGTATGCAAGTTAAAGGAGTGTTATCCCTGGCACATCTTCAGATCTAATCAAAAGGCTCCATCCCTTTTCCGGAACGTGCGAGCTTCACCGTCAAAAAACTGAGTGTGTTAATAAGGAGTACCATAACTCAGGGCATTCTGGTACTCCTTCCTTTTTATCGGTCAAGAATGCGATAAACTTTAACATCTTAGGGCAAGAAATCCCAACTAGTGCCACTACTCAGCGCGAATAATGATGAACCGTTCCTAAAAACATGGACGACTATTCCATGACGTCATTCGAACGGTGCTCATAACGATTCGCCTGCCGGAATCTCGTCGGCAACAAACGGTATGATCACAGGCTGTGCCGCACCTTTCGGCCGGTGACAACCTGGATCGGGACTCGCCCGACCGTCCGTGCGCTGCAAGCGCTGCTTGGCCTTCCGCGAAAGAACTGCCCACGCGGTCCACACATGCTTCCCTCGATTCCTTGCAGGGAGAGGGAGGGTGACCTGAAGCTGAGACTCGGCAGCCGTTCGCTAAAGCCGTTTACTCTCCGCCCCAGAACCAAAGCTGCAGCATAATGACCGGATATCCCATCCGGCCTGCAAACTTCTTCCATCCGATCACGGAAGTGTAAGCGGCTTATCCGCCCTGATCCCGTTCAGCAGCTTCTTGCGGCGGCAAAAGGCCAGGTTGTAAATATGCTTGCCCTTGTCCAACAGTTGCACCAGAACCTTCCGAGTCACTCCGTGAAGCGGCTGACTTGAATTCGATGGTTTTCTTCATACGTTTTTCTGGTTCTCTATGTATCGCTTGATTATGGCCAGCGTCGCTCCGCCCACGGTGAGCACTCAATACCTGTTCGTCCACAAGGTCGGTAGCCGCTTTCTCAATGACAGGAATTCCCGCCTCAGTATCCTGGAGCTGTATCCTTTGATGTTTTTGACCGGCCGGTGAATGCCGTACTGAGGATCGATTTCCACCAAAAGATGGTCGTGGTCCGGCATCATTTCCATTTCAAGAAGGTCTGTCCGGTACTTGCCCGCCTGCTGCCGGATGAGAGTCTTTAACCTCTTCTCAACCGCATCCACAAGGACCGGCCGCCGGTATTTCGGACACCAGATAACATGGTACTTGCAGGAATATACCACGTTATTGTTGGTCTTAAGCTGCTCCTTTCTGCCCATATCAATACTATTCATGATGACGCTATATACTAGAACTAAAAGAACTACCTACACGCCTTCTATCCCCATGGATGAATCCAGGGGCTTTACGGCGCTTTTCTCGGTAAGGGGAACTTGCGCAGCAGAGCATCTTGTGATAAGAGTAAGCTGTGGATAGACTCATTGAGGATAGAGAATTAAGGGACAAGAGATATGTATTCGAAGACAGGCGTGATGCGGGAAGATTGCTTGCGGGAAAACTGACGAAGCATAAAGGCATGGACACGCTCCTTCTCGCAGTACCTTCGGGTGGAGTGCCTGTTGCTGCAGAGATAGCGAAGGCAATCGACGTGCCGATGGATCTCATTATCGTGCGAAAACTCCAGATACCCTTTAATCCCGAGGCAGGGTTCGGTGCTATGGGACCTGACGGGGAAGTCATACTTAATGAGGTGCTCTTACATCAGCTCAGGCTTACGGAGGAGGCGATCAATGCAGTGATTAAGGCAACCGAAAAGGTGATCCGAAAACGGAATGAAATATTCAGGGGAGGAAAATCTTTTCCAGAGTGCAAGGATAAATGCGTTCTTATCGTTGATGACGGTCTCGCATCGGGGTTCACCGTGATTGCCGCGATACGGTTTATAAAGAGATTAGAACCATCTCGGATTGTCGTTGCCGTACCGACTGCTTTCGAACGGACTATAGAGGCTATCCTCCCGGAAGTCGACGAACTCCTCTGCCTAAACGTGAGGACCGGCCCCTCCTTTGCGGTTGCCGATGCATACAGGAACTGGTATGACCTCACCGATCGAGAAGTCTTATCGATCCTTGGGAATCCCGAATAATGCCGTATGGATCTGATAAGAAAGGCCATACACCATAGCGAATTTGCGCTGCTGGCAATATTGGCAGCCCTGCGTGCGCTAAGCAGGTAAGCGGTTGTCGCCAATGAGGCCTGGAGCAGCGGACAATGCTGCGAGTCTAATGGTTTGCGAGTCCTCTGCTGGTAATCACCGGCATGTTTTATGCGAAAGTGGTCGGCGCGGAGGTCAGAACGAGACTGAATCAGCAGACTGTGGTGAGGAATTAAGTGGGAGTTGCATAATAGAAAAAATAATGATACGATTAACTGTCCAGAAAGGATATTATCTTTATTTTAGCAGGAGGTAGTGTATGAGTGGAAGCAAGAATCTCAACGAAAAGATTGCGAAGGTTGCGTATGAGCTTTACGAAAAACGGGGAAGAATTCACGGGTATGCGTTGGCGGACTGGGCTGAAGCGGAGAGGATAGTTATGAACAGGCATGCTCAGGAAATAGAGGATGAAACGGTGATTGTGAAGGCGGCAAGGATAAAAAGGACAGCAAGCGAGGCAGAAGCAAAGACTGTGAAAACCGGAACGCGGAAGACGACACAGCGTAAAGCAGAGAAGACTGCTGAAAAGACCCAGGAGACAAAGAGCAGGACCTCAACGAGGAAGAAGACAGAATAAGCGTTGTCAGATCGTGAAAACCTTCCGATGCTGAGCTGCCATGAAGGAGGCAATGTTTTATGAAAAGATCGATGGTGGGAAGGTTAAGTGCCACCTCTGTAACCACTACTGTACGATATATCCCGGCAAAAGAGGGGTCTGCGCTGTAAGAGAGAACAAAGACGGCGTATTATACAGCCTCGTTTATGGGAAGCTCATTGCTCGGCATGTGGATCCCATAGAGAAAAAGCCGCTCTTTCATTTTTACCCCGGGTCCCGCTCATATTCCGTCTCAACTGTGGGATGTAACTTCAGATGCCTTCACTGTCAGAACTACGAGATATCACAGTATCCCCATGAATACCCCGATATCCCCGGAGACCAGATGAGTCCTGAGCAGGTCGTGGATGAGGCACAGCATAGCGGATGTGTGAGTATATCCTATACCTACACCGAACCGACCATCTTCTTTGAGTTTGCCTATGACTGTGCAGTGCTTGCTCATGAGAAGGGTATCAAGAACGTATTTGTAAGCAACGGGTATACCAGTCCCGAGGCGACCAGGCTCATCGCGCCCTATCTTGACGGGAATAATATAGATATAAAAGGTGACGAAGATTTTTATAAAAGGATTGTCGGCGGAAGATTTCAGCCTGTCCTTGAAACCATTAAACTGATGAAGGAACTAGGTGTATGGGTGGAAGTGACGACCCTCATTATCCCGAACCACAATGATTCTCAAGGGTTCCTGCAAGGAGTGGCAGATTTCATACAGTCAGTCGATCCTGCCATGCCCTGGCACGTGACGCAGTTTTATCCGACCTATAAGCTGCTCGATCGAGGCCGCACTCCTCTGGCCACACTCAGGCGGGCAAGAGACATGGGAGTGAAAACAGGTCTCAAATATGTATATGAAGGGAATGTTCCCGGCGAGGGCGGAGAAAATACCTACTGCCCGTCTTGTAAGGAGTTGCTCATCGAGAGAAAGGGATTCACCCTGACGAAGATCAGGATGAAGAACGCTCTCTGTCCGGCCTGTGGAGCTCGCATCGACGGTATCGGCATGCCCTGATCTTCCGGGAAAGGCCATATTCAGAGAAGAGTTCACGGGATCGCCTGTCGTCGATAGCCTTTAACTGCTCATGTTCAATATGAAAGAGCTCTTCGTGTGAGGCATTCCCTTGTGTGCCTCGCTCTATGATGCACCTGCTTTTCATCTCGGCAAAGTATTTTTTCACCAGACTTTCAGAACATTTATAGGCACCTGTTGCTTAATTCTTGAAACGAACATCGCCAGGATTCCGAAAGCGTAGTCAGTGCCAGAACCTTCCTTATCCCCTCGCAATTCTTCTTGTCATGATGGTAAATACGGTTAGCATAAGCTATCGTTATCTCACGCGGGTCTCTCTCTTTTAAGACGAAAGGGCTATATTTGTCTACGACACCCTCCCCCAGTACCCTGCAATAAAATCCCGTCCGGCCAGACTCCACCACGAGTTTTACCATATCAACTTTACCATAGCGAGCTGCAAGTGTTTTGCAGGGCTGCCGCGGCTGGGTTGGTTGCACAATCGCCGTTCCCAAAACAAAGATATCTCCAATGCAAACATTATCTTCAAGAAGATTTCTAACAGATAAGTTCTCACCAAATGCGGAAACTGGCAATCTGATTCCCAGGACATGCTCCCAGTACGGATAATGATCCGTGCTGTAAACGCAAACAGCTTTGTCCAATCCTCCATGATGTTTCATATCCCCAACCCCGTCACCCTCAAACCCCATCTTTGTGAGTCGTAACGGTTCAGATACAGGAAGTTTGCAGATCCCAGTCACTACTTCTTGGCCATAGAATATTTCTTTCTTCGGCAGACCAATGTTTAGTGATTCTATGATTATTCCGTTCATTGTATTCCTTCATTGGGTACAACTGAGATTAACAAAAATCATCGATGTGAGTTTCCGTTTTGTTATGGATCACATCGAAAAAATGAGCAAAACAGGAGAGGCCTTCCCGGAATGTATCTCGATGTTCCCTTCATCCCCGTGACGACCAGCTCTCCCTCAGCCGCAATGCCCTCTTCTCATGAGAACCAAGGCCAATGCACAGTATGCAGCCTCCTTTCAAAATCTCACAGCCACTCCTCCTGCAGAATCTCTCCTTGGATGCCCACCACGCTGTATTTAATCGGAACTTTCCTGGTTGCATCCTTGGCCGCCTGTTCCGCGAGCTTCAACAGGCCCGAGCAGCAGGGGACCTGCATGATCATGATTGTGAGGGTGTTGATCTTTGCATCCTCGATCCAGTTCTTGATCTTTTCGTAGTAGGTCTCCTGCCCGCCATCAAGTTTTGGGCATGCAATGGCAAGAGACTTGCCTCTCAGATAGTCGCCATGAAAAGTCCCGAGCGCATAGGCAACGCAGTCAGCAGCCAGCAGCACGTCCGCCCCCTGATAATAAGGTGCAACCGGAGAGACCAGATGGAGTTGCACCGGCCATTGCCTGAGCTGGGATTGACTCCCTGCTGCAGGAACATCGTCCTGAACCTCTTTTGTCCTGAAATCAGCTGTCTGTGATCCTGGGCATCCCTTAAACATTTTATGCTGCCTCATCCTGGTTGAATTTTCTTTCCAGTGATCGCACGAACTCCTCGTGTTTGGAAGCGGTGTCACAGAATGAGTTATCGGTTTCCACAAAACGGGCGAACAATTCGCCCACCCGCGACGTGGAAAGGTTTCTGTCCATCCACGGATAGAGTATTTTATCCTCTTTCCTGATGTGTTCGGTAAGGAGCTGCCCGTATGCAGTCAGGTGCTCAACTATCAACGGGGTGTCTCCTGTCCGCAGCGCCTCTAGAACCGCTTTCACATGCCCTCTCCCGATGCTGTGTTCTTCGTGCATCGCCTTTATGATTTCCGGATCTCCATCAAATTCCTTGAAAAGGATGTCCTCCTCCTTTGCATGGTGGTAGCGGTCGGCATAGGAACGGATGAAATCAACAACGCCCAAGACGAGCTGCCGGTCATCCTCCCTGGTCACATCGAGACTCCCTATAATCAGTGGAATACGCGAAAGCAGCTTTTTGATTACGGCATGCTCATGCACAAGGGACCTCATCAGCGGGGAGTATTGTATCTCACCATTCCCAGCTGGGGCCTTCCGTTCGATCCGGGGGATCTCGACCTCATGGTCAGGGTAAATGATCCTGCTGATGCGCATCATCAAGGCACGCTCTTTCTGGTACGGGAGATTGTGGACTTCCACAATATCTTTCAGAAGGCAGGTGCCGACGTTGCATGAGGCGCAACCGATATCGACATCGCTGAGGATGGTGCCCGTTTCCGGAAACTCATTAATGATCTCCTTAATCCCTTTGTTCAAATAATCATCCATGTCATCCTCCTTTGCATAATGCCTCTTCTGGTATCAGTTTATAAAAAAGGACTAAGGGAATAGTATGACCTATATCATGCAAGCGATGAAAAAGGTGATGGATGAACGTAATCGATACTGATAAGAGCCTGCTTTTTGCCCGGAAGGCCGCAGATGTGAAAAGGAAATTATCAAGACAAAGGTTCTCGTGCGCGGTGAAACACGATTCTGAACGGATGTGTTTCAGAGGCGTATCATAGGCGAAGCGGTGATGAAACTGATGGTTTTCGTCATGCTCCAAGGCGGGGAATCCTGCAAGGACTGCGGCACAGGAGAGATCGGTTTCCGCATGGCTTCCGGCAATATGTCCATGTTCACCGTCTGGAATATGCTCGACGGAGCAAAGTGCAGAGGGCGCCTCATACGCCATCTGGGCATTTAATAGTCCTCTTGTCAGTGACGATCATATGGACTCTTATGTCATGGGGTTCCGTTGGGATGAAGTCACGAATCTGTTCGTCGTATGCGATGGCTATGAGGGGAATCTTCTTCCTCAGCCCTGACAATAGCTTGTCGTAATAGCTGCCTCCGTAGCCAAGCCTGTTTCCGCTCAGGTCAAAAGCAGCACCAGGCATGACTACGATGTCAACATCGTTAATCTCCCTGAGTCTTTCCTCTGAGGTCTCGGGCTCCGGGATTCCCATGTATCCCGGAGATATCTCTGAAATATCCTTGATCTCATACAGCCTCAATTGTTCGCGGTGTTTGTTAACATGGGGTAAGACAATTTTCTTCCCCAGTCTCAAGAATTCTTCTATCTGAGGGATGGTGGAAACTTCGGAACGGAAGGATGCGAAAAGGAAGATTACCCTCGCCCCATGAAATTCAGGCAGTGAAAAGAGCCTCTCCTTGATGAGGGCAGATCTTATCTCCCGTGTGCTCGGGTCAAGGGCGTCCCTTATTCTGAGAACTTCCCGTCTGATACGGGCCTTTTCAGTTCTCAAGGGATTCTCTGAAATAGGGTTGGACATGGAAATGTTCAGGATAGATGAGCGTGCTGTCTTGGCAGTCAAGGCTGTTTTCTCTTACAGACAACTTCATACTTAACTATACCATAAAAGATCGAAGGGTCCTTGCTGCCGTAAAAAAGTACGGTCGGGCGCAATTCCATCATATTCGTATGGTTCGGCATGAACGATATTGCTACGGCAACGTCATCACTCAAGGACCGGGCGGTCACCTTCAAGCTAAAGAATAAAGTCGGCTGACCTAACAGCCGAAAAAAAAACGCATAGATTCAGCACCCAGTATTAGTATGAAGGAACAGGACTACCCTCTTGCTGGTTGTATTTGTTAGCAGTGCCGGCCGTACCGTCACACGCAAGTGCAGATAAACCGTGCCACGCGGCATACAGTTTGCGCTCCTGAGCGGGTGCTTTTTTGATACTTAACGGGTCTTACGCATACCGCAGACTCTTTCCCGTACGCAACTCCGTGCCCGTGTTATAAAAGAGCATTGTTTCTGGAGGTATGTCAAAGGTGGAGATCACTATGCCAACAAGAAAAGACGAGGTGAGATAGTCGCTTCATCTCGGGATTCAAATACCGAACAGTCCCAGCGATGTCCTAAAGCGAAGGCTTCAGAGGAACTATGGAAGAAGCGACGGGTTGAGGTTGAGGATTCGGCCCTTCTGGTTTTGGGAACATAAGCATGATACTGATTCTCCTGTTCCGGGGGTCTCTCGTGTCATCCGCAATCAGCGGTAACGTATCTGCATATCCCGCGACCTTGGTGAGGCGGGATGAATCAAGTCCATATCGCTCGAGCTCTTTTCGTGTTGTCAATGCACGCTCTGTCGAGAGTTCCCAGTTGCCATAGGAAGAGGACCGGTATGCCAGGGAATCAGTATGCCCTTCGATCGCGACAGGATTCGGCAGTGATTTAATGTTATCTCCGATGACCTGTAGTATCCTGAGAGCAAGGGGCGTTGGTTGCGACGAACCGAGATCAAACATGGGCTTTCCCTCCTTGTCCACAAGCTGGATGCGAACCCCGCCCTCAAAGATATCAACGATTATCTGGTCTTTTATATCCCCGAGCTTTGCCTCGACGGCTTCCTTTATCGATTTCTGGACATTATCGGGGGTGCCGTAATATTCATTGGGCACCTTTTTTGCGGACTCTCCCGACTCATCAAAAATATCACTTGACTTATCAAAGAATGATGAACCGCTTTCCCGGAAGACGCTGAAGTTCTTAAAATACGCCGCGACCCTTGCCCGCTTCTCCGGGGCGACCATGGTGATGAGCCATAAGAGCAGGAAGAAGGCCATCATCGCCGTAACGAAATCAGCGTAAGCGACCTTCCATGATCCGCCGTGATGGCCACCGTCTGAGTGTTTCTTGACCTTCTTGATGATGACGATCTTCTGTTGTTTCACTTTGCCTTGGACCTCACTTCAGACTCGAGTTCGTCAAAGGTCGGCTTTTCTTTGCCCGGAATGGCCCTTCTCCCGAATTCAACCGCCATCTGGGGGGCTGCTCCCCCAACGAACGCCACGAGGGCTATCTTTATGACTTGAAAATACACAATATCTTGACGCGCGTTGTGTTCAAGATTTGTCGCCATGGGACCGACAAAGCCGTAACACATCAACACTCCGAGGAATGTTCCCACAAGAGCTGCTCCGATGCTGTGGCCCAGTACGGACGGTGGCTGGTCGATCTTGCCCATCGTGAGGACAACACCCAGAACAGCTGCAACGATACCGAGCCCCGGCAGCGCGTCAGCGACCTTCGCTATGCTGTTGGAGGGCACCATGGCCTCCTGGTGGTCTGTCTCTATCTCGAGGTCCATGAGGCTGTCGAGTTCATGGGGCGGGACATTGGTTGTTATGATTACCTTGAGATTATCGCATATGAAGTTGATGGCATGATGGTTTGATAGCACAGTCACATATTTGGTGAATACGGGGCTTTTTTGAGGAGTTTCTATGTCCGCCTCGATTGATATAAGGCCTTCTTTGCGTATCTTTGTAAACAGCTGGTACAGCAGTGAGAGCAGGTCAAGGTACATCTCCTTGCTCTGACTCGATGAACGAAGCACGACAGAGATGTTCTCGACGACGGACGAAACGACTCTCGGTGGAGAGGAAATGAGAAAACCGCCGGTCGCGGCTCCGAAGATGATGAGCAGCTCGGCAGGCTGTAGGAGTACGTAGAGGTTCCCTTTTTCCATAAGGAAACCTCCGAATACAGATCCCAGAACAACGACGATCCCTATCAGGGCGAACATAATGGACCCATGTCAGAAAGAGCGTGCATTTACGGCTGCTCCTCATTCTGTTTTTTCTCGCTTCCAGTCTCCGCGACCTCTCCTTCACATGCCGGTGGCTTATAATCCGCTGCAAAGTCCAAGCATTCACCTTTGGCAGGCAGGGGGAGTTCTATAATAAAGGTGGCGCCATCTCCTTCGGCATTTTCAACGACGATGCTGCCGCCATGTTCCGTAACAATGCCATGCGATATGGAGAGACCGAGTCCGGTGCCTGCGCCGACCTGCTTTGTGGTAAAGAATGGATCGAATATCCGAGAGACGATATCTTCGGGAATTCCAGGGCCGTTGTCCGATATCCTCACGATTACTCGGTGCCTGTCCGTATCAGGGTGCGTGACAAACGTTATTTTGCCGTTGCGCCCGTTGGAGCCCGCAATTGCTTGCTCCGCATTCAGCAGGATGTTCAGTATTACTTGCTGCATCTGCTGAGAGTCAACGAAGACGCTCTGGGATACTCCGTAGTCCTTCCGTATCTCGATATTGCTTGAGCTGAGCCAATAACTCCTGAGATCCACTGCCCTGTCAATGATGTCATTAATCGATTCGAGAGTCCGTGAAGGGGTTCTCTGTCGGGAGAAGGTGAGAAGATTTTCAACGATCTTCTTGCACCGGTCGGCGCTCTCGAGGATCTTTTTAAAATCTTTTTCGATTTCCTGGTCGATCACCTTCATTCGGAGGAGTTCCGTGTACGCGATGATTCCCGTGAGCGGATTATTAATCTCATGAGCAACCCCCGAGACGAGGAGGCCGAGGGATGAAAGCTTGTCAGCGTGGAACAGCTGGTCCTTCAATCGCTTCATTTCGGTGATATTCTTCATCACGTGGACGGTCAGACACTCGTCGTGGTAAGTCAGCGGGAAGGTGCTTACAAGGAAGGTCTCTCCGTGAATGGTTCGCTCTTCTGTTTGCGGGAGTTCATTGTCCTCACCCTTATAGATCTCAGGGGATCTATCGCCGAAGAGCTCATCGCATTGTTGACCGAGAATGGACGTCGGATGTTTACCGAAGGACAATGCCAGCGCGCGATTTGCCTTTAAGATTCTCCCGTTGCTGTCGGTGATAAAGATAAAATCAGTTATAGCATCGAAAATGGCCATCCAGTATTTCCGGCTTTCACAGATCAGTCTCTCCTTATCGGCCCGTTCACTGTCAAGTTCATATCTGGCGAGGGCCCGGTCAAGAATGAGCGGGAGCGAATCGAAATATCTGATGCTCTTGATCATGCAGTCATGGGCTCCTTCTCTCAAAGCCCTGCGTTCCAAATCTTCATTCCCTTGCAGCATCATCATGATGACCGGAATCCCCACGCTCAGCTTCTTCATCGCGCTGAGGAATTCAAAAGCGTCCGCATCGGGGAGAATCTGATTGACGAAAACAGCCTTAACTCGTTGCCTGCTGATGGTGTCAAGCCCGGCTTCCGCCGATGAGACAAATTCCAAATTGGAATCCATTTCATACCGCCTGAAGACCATCCGTATCAGCTCATGATCAAGAAGACTGTCATCGATGAAGAGTATCGATGCGTCACCCACGTACTCCTTGATTGTTTGCGCAGCTCTAATGTGTTCCATTTTTTACGCTGACAAAGACAATGTCCACTCGTCTATTTTTTGCGCGTCCCTCGGGACTTGTGTTAGGCGCAATCGGCTTATATTCGCCGTATCCGGCGGCAGCAAATCGCGATGGATTGTTGGTGTGGTCAGTGAGGAAATACATGAGGACGCTTGTGGCCCTGGCAGAAGACAATTCCCAGTTTGAGGGATACTGCGCGGACCGCATTATCACCGTGTCCGTATGCCCTTCGATCACGATATCGTTACTTGTTTTCTTCAGCAGAGCGGCCACTGAAAGGAGTAACGGCTTCGCTTCATCCTTAATGATCGCGGAACCAGGATCAAAGAGAACGGATTCTCCGAGCGATATGAGAACACCCCGGTTGTCTTTTGAAACCGCTATCCCGGCCATTGCTGGGAAGTTTTCAAGGGTCGCCCTGATGTCCTTCTCCAGTTCGTAGTCATCGTAAGATATTGGTCTAATGCCCTCGATGATGTTCGTGTTGAGATCACCTGAACCTGTTGCCTTGAAGGCGGACTTCATGGAACCGGCGAATCGTTCGAGTTTCCCGATGTCGACATGGCTGAGCGCATACATCGTTGTGAAGAACGCAAACAGGAGAGTTACGAAGTCCGCATAGGAGACTACCCATCTGTCGGCGTTGTCGGGATCGTCATTCATTCGCCTTCTTCTCATCCCCTACCTCCTGCGGTTCTCTTTCAGGAAAGCCCTGAGTTTTTCTTCGAGGTAATGGGGATTTAAGCCCGATTGTATCCCCGTAACACCCTCGATCACCATCTCCCTTACCGTAAGGGTATTGTTCAAGAGATGAACCAGCTTCTTTGAAATAGGCAGCAGTATCAAGTTCGCGGATCCGACCCCGTAAATCGTCGCTACGAACGCGACGGCGATCCCCGCACCGAGTTTTGAGGGGTCAGAGAGGTTTTCCATGACGTGAATAAGACCGAGGACCGCTCCGATGATCCCGATAGTGGGAGCAAACCCTCCCGCGGTCTCGAAGACTTTCGCGATGCGTCGCTGTTCATCTTCGTAAGTGATGTTTTCTTGTTCCATGGTCTCTTTTAGTATTTTCGGTCCCATGCCGTCAACCATGAGCGACATGCCCCTTCTCAGGAAGTAGTCATCAATCTTGGCAATTTCCGGTTCCAGGGCGATGAGTCCGTTCCGCCTCGCTATCGTTGAATAGTGAATAATGTCTTTCACGAACACCTCAGGGTCCGAGTTCTTAGAAAGGAAAATATCCCTGAGGGATGCCACCGCCTTTAGGAGGTCGCTGAGGGGAAAGCTCAAGAGGGTTGCACCGGTTGTTCCCCCTACGACGATAACCGCGGCAGTCATTTGAAAGATAGCAGTTATCTTGCCGCCCTCCAGGAGATTTCCACCAATGACCGCAGCGGCACCGAGAAGTATTCCTATCATGCTTGAGCGGTCCATCAACCATTATTTCCTCTCTGCTGCCTCTCCTTCAGCATTACCTCTCTTTGCCGCTTTAGGGTATACCGAATGATTTCGTCCCTGACATCGTCTTCCATCTCGATAAACTGTAAACCGACCTCATATTCCCCATTGCCGATATCTCTGGCCCTCACCACCCTGCCGTAGGTCTCTATTCCGACAGGCGGCGTTGTGGGGAGAAGCATCTTGATCTCATAGATATCGCCGATGTCGGACCTATCCTGCAGGCTCATCCGAATGCCCGTTGCGCTCACGTTCACCATCTTGTTTTCGGCCGTGGTAAGTCCCGCACTCTCCAGATTCAGCCTCTCCAGAATCATATTCAGTTTTGCGTTCATGGAATCCAGCATTTTCCAAAGTTTCGGACTGACAGTCCCGTCAGGCAGGTCCGTGTCTGACATTTCGATGACGTCCTGAGAAAGGACGGTAGATTTTTTTAAGGGTACATTCTCTGTCACCCTCTGGTAGCGTACCGGGAAAACATCATCAACCCTGAAATATCCTCGCTTTTCCTCCCACAGTTTCTTCAAAAGGATGCCTGCGCCTTCGTTCGTAAGAACCTCGGTGAAGTAATCGAAGTGTTCACCGGAGACGATGATATGCCTGCCTTTGTCGATGGTCGGTGGTGTATCGGCTGGGTGTTCTAAGAGCAGAGTCTCTTTGCTTGAAGAAACTATTTTCCCGTGATACTGCTTGGTATCCGGCATGACCCTAAAATAAATCATTTCACCCGGCTGCAGCATTCCCATATGCCTCACCTCTGCCGACGGATGTCTGCAGGAATGCGCGGACGACCTCACCATCAAACTGAGAGTTAGAGCATCGCTTCAGTTCTTCTATCGCAAATGCATGGGTTTTCGCGGCCCTATAGGGTCGTGACGATGTCATTGCGTCATAGGTGTCGGCGACCGTGAGAATCCGCACGCAAAGCGGAATCCGGTCGCCCGCAAGTCCAGCGGGATAGCCCGTTCCATCAAATCTCTCATGGTGGTACAGAATGAGTTCTCTTTCCTTGGGAAAGAAGCGTATCGGTTTTATGATGTTGTCGCCTATCACGGGATGCAGTCTGATCTCAGCCATCTCCTCCTTGGTGAGCCTGCCGGCTTTTAGCAGGACCGTGTCTCTCACCCCGATCTTCCCGATGTCGTGGAGGTACCCGCCGAATTGTATCGAGTTCTTGTCTTCTTCGCTGAGGTTCATAACATCAGCTATCTGGAGGGCATAGGAGGTAACCCTCTCTGAATGCTGCTTGGTGTACGAATCCCTCGCTTCTATGCTTGTCACCAGCGCTTTTAAGGTGTTGATGAGGTTATTGTAAAACACCTCATAGAGCGCATTGTTTTCTATTCTCAGGGTTGCTTTTTTTGCAAAGGTCAGCGCGAGATATATTTCGTCCTCTGTGAATGCAGTCCCATCCGACTTGTTCGAAAGGGAGAGGATGCCGAAGACCTCATCATGGATAACGAAAGGTATTGAAAAAAAAGGGGAGGTAAGGGGGATACCACTGAGTGGGTTAACCTCCCCGAATGAGGCAATGGAGTACTTCTTCTGGCTGATGACCTTTTCGAAGAGGGTTCCGCCAAGGGGGATAACTTCCGAGGTCGTTCCCACAGCGCTTTTAATCCTCATGGATCCGCTTTCTATGATGCCGAAGGATACCTCGTGCACCATGAGGAGTTTTGACGCCATCTCGACAATCCTCTCGTAGATCTCTCTGTTATCATATATCTCGTCGAGTTCGGTGCTCGTGGATTGAAGGAGGGCAATTTCCTGAAGTTTCTTGAAGAGTTCGGCGTTCAATCTCCCTATGGAGGCTTCGTAGTTTCCCTTGATGGCAAATTTGCCTAATAACTTTTTTTCGCCGATAATCCTCTGGGCGGTCGATGTCACCTTGTCAACTTTGAACGGCTTTGTTATGAAATCCCTGGCCCCTTCCTTCATGGCGGTGATAGCATTGTCTATGGTCGTGAAGCCGGTGATGATCACGATGGGCAGGCCGGGGTTGATTCTCTTGGCCTCTTTTAAGAGATCCATGCCGGTCAAACGCGGCATCGTGAGATCGGTGAAGACAATATCGTAATCGTTGTTCTTCACCTTCTCTATGCCGTCAAGACCATCTATCGCAACATCTGTCCTGTAACCGGTTATGCCAGAAAGGATATCCGACAGGACGTCTCGCACTACGGGGTCGTCATCGACTATTAATATTGTCCCCTCTGTCATCCCCCTTAACCAACCTTTCTTTTAATAGTCCTGCCTCGTGGTTCGAGAGTATATTTATTGTTTTTAATCTCTCGATCCTCTCCATCCACTCGCTTATCATCTCAGGATTATTGCTCCTCACGACCGTCTTCGTTATCTCAATGTTCCGATAGGTGTCTCTCAGGAGTTTTGTCAGTTCTCTATTTTCCTGTACGAGCACCGCGCTTTTGAACGCCTTATCCGCAAGAAAGATTATCTCTTCAATCTTGAAGGGTTTTGTGAGGTAGTCGTAGGCCCCTTGCTTGATCGCCTCAAGGGTGGTATCCAACGTTCCATATGCCGTCAGGATGACGACTGCGCTTTCAGGGCTGCTGCTGACAGCATGTTTCAGCACCTCGATGCCGTCAGCTCCCGGCATCCTGAGGTCGGTGATGACAAGGTTTATCTTCTCCATCCTGAGCAGCCTTATGGCTTCTATCCCGTCTTGCGCCGAAACTATCGGGTACCCCTCCCGGGAAAGAAGCGAGCTGATCACGTCACGCGCGATTTCATCATCATCAGCAACAAGGATCTTGAAATCTTTTTTATCCACGCTATGTTACGTCCCGTATTCGTTCGAGCACCTCATTCTTCGCCAGATCGAGCACCTGCTTTTTCTTCGCTTCAGCCGAGATTTGCACAAAATCCGGCGGTTCTTCCGGTTCTTTGTCGAGGATCATGGAGGGCTTGAGTTTCGACACCCGGTTGTAAAGGTGGATCACCTCATTGATCTGAAATGGAAATACCGTCATTGTATCTGCCTCCAGGCGGTCCGTAAGTTTCGGAGAAGGCCTTCCACATTCTGTACCCGGAGCGCATCGTCTTCCGCGTTTGCCATGGTGAGTTCTCTCAGCATATAGAGGTAGAGCTCCTGGAGATGCATCACGCTGTCTCCCCCGGCCTGCAGGTTCAGGGACGCAAGGAGTTCTTCGATGACCGCCATCGAGCGTGCCATATAGTGCGACCTCTGTGATAGGTTCCCCTGATCCATGGAGAGTGATGTCTTCCGGAGATAGTCGAGCGCCCCGTCATAGAGCACGAGAATGAGGTCAAGGGGGGTGGTGGATATGTTTACCATGGCATGGACGTAGGTGTTCTGTGCACAGGTCGTGTTCATCATAGTGTCCTCCATTCTCCCTTTGGAGTTTCCGCCTCACCGTTCTTTCCGTCTATACATATCGGACAGTTTATAAAAAACTTTAATTTCTGAGAATTCTCGCTCCGGGCGGCTCTTTTGACGCTGAATGCTGATAGAGAAAGGGCATCTTTCAGGAGAATCTGAGCCGCTTTACCTTTTATATAAGTGGCAATCGAGGGGCAAGGCCCGTCTCGGCAAAAAAGTCTTGATGAGACGTCGTGAAACAGGACTAAAGCCCTCAGAAAAAAGATTCGATAAGAAGACAGCGGGAGAGGATAAAAAAAGCATCTGCGGACCAAAATGAGCGGATTAAAGTTTCTGGAAAAAAGTCCGATAAGAATTTCAGAAGAGAACAAAATAGGGTCGAAAAGGAGGCGAAAAGGATACTCAAGACCAGTTTGACACTTGATACGCGCCGATGGATCGGCAGAGCAAAAGAACTTTGGCAAGAATTGCCAAGGAAATTTCCTAGAAAAGGAGAATGACCATGTCATCAATCGATCAAGTTAGTTTGACTACAGGAATGCAGGCCAACCTGATAGCCCTGCAGAACACACAAGCCCTTATTAACACGACCCAGCAGGCACTCTCTACCGGCAAGTCTGTTAACAGCGCCCTTGACAACCCGGTCGACTACTTTGAAGCCCAGTCACTAGACAGCACAGCCTCGGACCTTGCCAGTTATGGCGACGGAATGTCTAACGCAATCCAGACTATCCAGGCCGCTAACCAAGGTGTCAGCAGTATCACTTCACTGATCAATGCCGCCAAAGGTATCGCTGCGAGTGCTGGCAATGCGGTATCTTCTACGACGTCTTCCGGGAACACCTACCAGACAGACACCCTTACGTTTAATAATATGAAGTCAGGCGATTCCATAACCATTGCCGGCTCGACCTTCACTGCAGTTGACGCGACTACTGCCGCCATCGGCGCTACCCAGTTCAGGGTCGGCACCGATGATGCACAAACCGCCCAGAACTTTGTTGCCACAGTCGGCGTGGCCTTGGGCGCCAGCGCAACAACCATAGGTGTATCAACGGATCAAATCAACGTGCAAGGGCTGCAAGGCACTGCGGTCACCCTGTCTTCGGGTGCGACAGACATTACTTCCGCCTTGGTTACGGCGTCAAATTCGGTCAATCAGGCCTTCACTCCCGGTACGGGAACTGGCAATCAGTATGCCAGTGATGCAGTCACCTTCTCCAATGTGAAGGCAGGCGATTCGATAACCATTGCTGGCTCGACCTTTACTGCAGTAGCCGCGACTACTGCCACCATCGGCGCTACCCAGTTCAGGGTCGGCACCGATGATGCACAAACCGCCCAGAACTTTGTTGCCACAGTCGGCGTGGCCATGGGCGCCACCGGAACAACCATCGGTATAACAACGGATCAAATCAACGTAAGCGCTGCCAACGGCAACGTCGTTACCCTGACTTCGGGTGCGACAGACCTTACTTCCTCCTTGGTTACGGCGTCGAGTTCTATGAATGGTACGATCATCCCTGCTGGCAGCAGCACCAACTCCCAATTGACGAACCTTGTTAGTCAGTACAATGGCATTCTTTCCCAGATCGACGGCATGGCAGCGGATTCCTCATTCATGGGTGTAAGCCTTTTGGATAATACTTCAGCCTCTGCCCTGGTCGTGAACTTTGGGAATAATCACTCCCTCAGCATTGCAGGATTCGATGCCACAAGCTCCGGTTTGGGACTGTCGCAGGCGCAGGACGGCTGGACGTCCTCAACAGCAATTAACAATGACACAACAAAACTCAATACCGCACTCGCAACATTGCAGTCACAGTCCACAACACTCTCGACTAACCTGAGCACGATCCAGGCGCGTCAGAGTTTCTCGACGCAGATGCAGAACGTTCTCACCACTGGTGCGGACAACCTTACGCTTGCCGACACGAACGAGGAAGGGGCGAACATGCTGATGCTGCAGACGCAGCAGTCTCTCGGCACAACGGCCTTGAGTCTCGCTTCGCAGTCAGCTCAGTCAGTTCTGAGGCTGTTCTCATAAGTACAACGCGCACGGGAAGAGGAGGGGGGAGGAATTCCCCTTTCCTCTTCTAAAAGGGAGTACAGCATATGAATATCAATAGCATACAAGCAAGCAATCTTCCGCAGAATTCGAATAGGCCTACTGATAGGACCGACTCTGCAGTTGATGCCAGTATCGGTTCTTCTTCTGAGGTAACCAGTGTCTTAAAAACGCCTCAGGCTTCGACTCAGGGGATAACAGCCGGAGTGGATTATGTCCAGCAACAGCTTCAAGCGCTGCTAACGAGTTATCCGCCATGGTTTCCGGCGGGAACCTATCAGAATGTTAATCTCATAACGAAGGGCAAAGCGCCTGAGGACCAGACATCCGATGCCAGTCCCGACGACAATCTGAAGAAGACCTCTTCCGAAACAAAGTTGCCAGAACAGGCATCCGATGATAAGATATCAGCTGCGCCTACTGGACAGTCCGGCCTCGGGGACGCGGTGAAACAAATAAGTTCCGCTTCTGCCGACTCGGTCAAGCCGGGGACGATCCTGAACGTAAAGGTCTGAGATCTATGGCATTGAAGATATCGCTCAAACCTCATGAGAAACTGATCATTGGAGGCGCCCTGATTGCGAATGGCAACAGCAAAAGCGATTTTGTTCTCGAAAACACCGTCCCGCTCCTGAGGGAAAAGGACATCATGAGCCTGCAGGAAGCTGACTCTCCCTGCAAAAAGATCTACTTTGCGATACAACTCATGTACGTCGATGAAAAGAACATGGCTGATCACCATAAGGTGTATTGGGAGTTGGTGCAAGATGTCGCCAAAGCTGCGCCGAGCAGAAAGCACTTGCTGAAAGAAATTAGCGAGAACATTTTGCAAGACAGGTATTACCAGGCACTCAAGCTCGCCAAAAAACTAATTGACTACGAGAAGGAGGTTATTAACCGTGTACGCAAGTCAACTTGAAGCATACAGATCCGTTCTAAAGACGACCATGTCAGGCAGGGACATAGAAGCAGCAGCCCTGACACGGTGCGCGTTCATGCTCACGGAATGCCGGAGCAACTGGGATGCGGGCGATTGCCGTGCGAAACTCAGCGAGGCGCTCAGAACCAACCAGATGGTCTGGAACATCTTTCAGAGCGAACTGGCAAATCCTAATAATCCGTTGCCAAAGAAGCTCCGGGAAGATATCCTTAGTATCAGCCTCTTCATCGTCAAGAGAATACTTGACATACATGCCTGTCCTGCGCCCGAAAAGCTTGATGCGATTATCAACATAAACCTGAGCCTTGCGGCAGGTCTTAGAGTCAAGCCGACCTAACCCCTGTCCTTCAGGAAGTTCTGTGAAATGCTTTTGGGGCTATTCTTGAGGCAGATGGTGAGTCTGAGGTAGCCACCAAGGAGGATGATTGCTTCTCACTTGGACAACTTGATGGCCGTGGTATCCCTGCCAAATTTTGTTCTCGGATTTCGAATGCACCACTCCCCTTAGAGTTGGTGCTTGTTTTTTAAAGGGCCGCCCTGAATCCGAGACCAATTAGCAAGCCGCCATGCACCATGTGGAGAAGCAGCCGGAACTGGGTGCAACAAAACGATGACAACTGAGGCGGTTTTTGAATTCGTCGCTTCGTACTTCACTTGTGCTCCCCGATCCGTGTAAAATACGCACCCCTGTGAAGCATTCATGCTGAGATTGGCCACGACAAAGCAGCTGTTGGGTTCCTGTCTCAACCACATCGCTTTCATAATCACTCTACGAGACGCTTCCCAGCTCTGAGCCTGGTACAGGCTCCTCTGCAAACAACCTTTCTGCTGGGTCTCCTGGTGGCGGTCATGGGTTTTCTGAAGGGGTCTGCAATCATCCGTTCCAAACGCAATCGAGGCTCAGGCCGATTGCATGTGCCAGTCACTTATCTTTCAGTACTCATATATAGAAAGAATTTGCACATCCTGTATCATCCCTGACCATGCTATGGGATCGGAAAAAGGTTTCCTTCAGTTTCAGTAGGATTCTCTTGAGAGTGGAGACCGTTCCGCAACTGGCATGTGCGACTGGTAGTCAGTTGCAATTCATTGTCTGCCTTCTGAGGTCCTCTTCATCTCCCTCAAGATCAACCTCAGTTGCCACTTCCGAAGGAATGAAAAGTGATCTGTTTTGTAGTATACTTACACTCTGACATATTGACCGACGCTCTTTCTTTGTGTTATTGCTGCTCGCAACGAACAAAAGTTTCAGGATCGTTGCTATGTTGTTGTCGACTTTTTATGAATAATCTGGGCTATAAAGCCTCTGACAATGAGAAGACAGTCCACTCCTTCCTCCCGAATGTTCAGGAGTTTATTCCTGCATTTCAGACCAAGTCCTCCATACGGCCGTAACCACCTGCGTCCAATCTCCGGCAAAACGTTGACCGTCGCACAGGGGCGATTTCTCCATCATGCTGCGCAAACAGCTTCTTAGGTCGGATAGCCCCTCCAAATCAGCTGTCAGCCTAACCGCTATCTCACAATAGTCTTTTTTTGTTTTTGCAATGAGCCGGCTCAATCCTGTGTGGACATTGAGGCTTGCCCCCTGTCGTCCCAGTGCAGTCTGCCCATACAAAGTCACCACAGGCACTCCCATCCAAAGAGCCTCACAACTCGTTGTTCCCCCGCTAAATGGAAACGGATCAAGCGCTATATCGATCTTATGGTATGCCGCCAAATAGTCACTATGGGATGATGACGGCAATAAATCAACACGATGGGGGTCGATTTCATTCGATTCAAAAAGAGCGGCATACTTGTTTCTCATCTTTTCATAGTGAAAAAGCTTGCTCTTTAGAAGAAGCCTGGCCTCCCGCAGGCTTTTCAGTATTTCACTCCAGACGCCTATAACCTCCCCGTTCACCTTCGTTAGATTATTAAAGGATCCGAACGTGACAAATCCATTCCTCAATGCGGGAAGTGATTCAATGTCAGGCGCATAGGAAGGGGGATCATAACACAAAAAACTGTTGGGCAAACGAATTGCTCTTTCTGTATAGTCCTTTTCTTCACCCACTGGAATACAGACATTATCGGACATAAGATAATCTATGGCAGACAGTCCTGTAGTGCTTGCGTATCCTATCCACGAAATCTGCACGGGTGCGGGCTTCATGGCGAATACCAGCAGGCGGTTCCCTGCCGTATGTCCGCTTAAATCAAAAAGAACGTCAATCCCGTCATTTCGAATCAGTTGTGCCAGAGCATCATCAGACAATCCGGTTACGTTCCGCCATAGCTTCGCTTTTGTTTTGATGCGGGCCGTCATGTCGTCCTCTACAGGTGAATTGGTATAGCAGATGATTTTCATCCGAGCCGGGTCAAGGTTCTCCAGCAATCTGACAAGAAAATACGAAACCGGATGCCGTCTCAGATCGCCGGAAACAAACCCTGTTCGCAGAGGACGCTGCGGATCTCTCATATTTCTGTGCGGCTGCAAACAAGCTGCGAATTGCGCTGCGTAGTTCTTCTCAAAATCCTCATGGGCTTGCTTCAGAGTGTGAGCGTCTATTCCGGGCAGGTATTGCAAGGCGAACAGCAAGCCGCTATGCGCCTCGTGAAAATCAGCTTTAAGAGATAATGCATACCGGTAACTGGCTATCGCTTCTTCTAGCCTCCCTTGTTCTAAGAACGCACTGCCCAGATTATAATGTATCATGTGATAATCGGGTCTGAAGACCAGAGCGCGCTGGTAACAGGCTATCGCTTCTTCTACGTTGGCACGTTCTAAGAGCGCATTGCCCAGATTGTACAATGTTTCATAATGGTCTGGGTTAAAGGTCAAGGCACGCCGGTAGGATGCTATCGCTTCTTCCAGGTCGCCCCCCTCCTTGAGCGCATTGCCCAAATTGATATGTGCCGGGTGATAATCGGATTTTGAGGACAAGGCGCTCCGGTAACAGGCTATTGCTTCTTCCGTGTCGCCCTGCTCATAGAGCGCATTGCCTAGATTGTAAAGAGCTTCATGCTGATCGGGGTTAAAGGACAAGGCGCGCCGGTAACAGGCTATCGCTTCTTCCGTGTCGCCCCGCTCCTGGAGCGCATTGCCTAGATTGATATGTGCCGCGTGATAATCGGGCTTGAAGGACAAGGCGCGCCGGTAACAGGCTATCGCTTCTTCCGTGTCGCCCCGCTCCTTGCTTGCATTACCCAAACAATAAAGCACTTCATAATGATCGGGCTTGAAAAACAAAATACGCTGGTAGCAGGCTATCGCCTCCTCCGCCTTCCCCTGCTCCTTGAGCGCAGTGGCCAAATAGTAAAGTGTTTCATAATGGTCAGGTTTGAAGGACAAAACACGCTGGAAACAGGCTATCGCTTCCTTCAAGTTATGCAGAGCATGATATGCAATGCCGAGATTATTATGGAAAAGCGGTTCTGTGGGCTTTACACGTATCGCTTTTTCGATCAAATCGACTGCCGCTGTGCCCTCACCCATCTGGTGGGCGACAAGACCTAAGAGATGTAGTGCATCCGCGTTATTCGGTTCTGCCTGCAGGATCTGCCGATAAACGGCCTCAGCGTTTTGCAACTCGCCATTTTGATGGAACCTTATGGCTAGTTGCAGTGCATCGGGGAGTGTGACAGCTTGTCCTTGATCATTCATTTTGCTGCGCTACCAAACGTGCCGAAGCATTACCGGTAGCAAGTCTGCCACGGCACTCCGCAAGGAGGGCATGGGTATCTTGATGAAGCAAGCCGGTTTCAATAGCCGCTTCAAGCAGGAT
This sequence comes from Thermodesulfovibrionales bacterium, assembly GCA_050014695.1. GTDB lineage: Bacteria > Nitrospirota > Thermodesulfovibrionia > Thermodesulfovibrionales > UBA9159 > UBA9159. The sequence goes on along the minus strand of JBEKCV010000009.1, from coordinate 37,630 downwards.
AGCGGCATTCTCGATTCTCTCCGCTTTTATCATATACTGAGCAAAGGCATATAAATACTCATTAACGTTCACACGCATGCCGTAGAGTTTATTTATGCAGGCGAATCCCTCTTCTTTTGTGCCGTTTATTATATGCGCCACCATAAGGGCGGCAAGCGCAGGAGGATATCCAGGGCCTTGCTCGGCAATTTCCGTGAGAGCTATAATCGCCTTTTGCACATCGCCAATGCAGAGTTCGTTGCAGGCGTAAGTGAGAATGTTCTCTTTCATCCGGGGGGCTAGTTTCATAACCCTTTTCGAAGTGGCCAGAGAGTCCTCATATTTGCCGAGGAGAAAGTAACAACTGCCCGTGTTGAAGAGCGCCGTGATCAGGGTCTCGTCAGTTACCTTAAGATTGATAAGCCGCGTCCACAGTTCAATCGCTTCCTTATGCTTGCCGAGTTCCCCCGCCTGAATTGCAAGTTCGCGCAATGCCCGAGGATACTCACCGCCTTCCTCCAGTTTCTTTATGCCCAAATGATAGTACTCGTTAGCCTTGGCCATGGTCTTTCCGACATTGAGTCTTCCGTAGTGATGAATCGGGACATCAAAGGTTTTTATTTTTAACCCGGCTGCGAGAAGAGAGGGCTCCACGCACTCATGCACGTGGCCTTCGAAGCGAACGCGCGGGTCGTTCATAAAGAGACGCACCTTGGTCGTTGGAACCCACCCGGTACCTGCCTCTTCCTCAGGATACTCTCCGACGTTTGCAACCCACCCTTCGGGTTGGTTCAGAGTATAGTTGCGTGTTAGAACGGAATATGCTTTGGCGCCGGGCTTTTTCTTGCGCAGCATGGCCGTCAAAACAGCATGATCTCGCATCGATAATACCTCGTCGGCATCGTGAACGAGGATCCAGTGTCCGGATGCTTTTGAAAGTGAGAAGTTGCGTGCGTCGGCGAAATTGCCTGTCCAGGTGAAATCGAATATTTTTGCCCCGAATATCCTAGCAATGTCCGCCGTCTTGTCCGTTGAACCGGTATCGACGACGAGAAGTTCATCCGCTACGGGACTGAGACTATGCAGTGACCGTGCGATGTGCTGCTCTTCATTTTTCACGATCATGCAAACCGACAATGTCCCCCGCTTCGCATCCGACCTGATCTCCTTTGGCCCGATCTGTTTTCGGACTTCGAGCGCAGCCGCCTCTATACCGTCATTGAGCCCGAAAACAATGATCGCATCTTCGATCTCCTTCATCGCTTCTTGATATTTCTTTTGCTTGAGAAACAGGTCTATCAAGAGAAAACGAATTTTCCGGTTCTTCGGATGTGCTGCCAGCGCTTTTTGAAATGCCGTTGTACCGCGGGCGAATTCACCAACGGCTATTATTGCCGTATGGTAAGCGACAACACAATCAGTGATGTCAGCAGAACAGAGAAATCCCTGCTCAAAGAGCTCAAGCGATTCCTTCTGTTTCCCTTCCACCGAGAGTAGGGTGCCAAGACGGGTGAACGACAGCCCCCAGGTCGCATCCGCTTTCGAGGCCTTACTGTAATATGATTTCGCTACTTCGGAATCACCGATTTTCATTGCAAGCTTGCCCTTCAGTGCCAAGGCGCGTGCCGAAGATGCAGTAATGGATAGTGCAGAATTCGCGAGGAGTTCTGCCTCTGCATCGAATCCAAGACCTTCCTTCGCGTAGCCCAGCAATGCAAGGGTTGTGGGGTGTTGCTGCGCAATAGCGGGTAGCGCTTGAAGTGATTCCACTGCATCTGAAAACCGACCCAGATTAATCAGTCGCTCCGCTAAAAACCAGTACAGTGACGGTTCGTTTGGTGCACGAGATATGCCGGTCATGATGGCCTCTATTGCGTCGCCTGTGCGTTCCATCTCGAATAATGAGGCTGCCTCGCCGATCGCTTCATGGGCAAGTTTCTTTTGGTGCGTGCTGGTCAGCTTCTCCACAATCGCCTTATCGGCAAGAGGGACGTAGTGTTTTGTTGCATCAAATGGCTGCGAGAGAATAGCGGATACGTCATACGCCGCGCCGTACTGCAACTCCTGCGGCAATCCCCACTTGGACCTGAAAATACCCCAGGCATCAAGAAGCTGTTTGTTATATGCCTGATTGCCGTTGCCCTGCGGTCCGCCAGCATGGTGGATAAAAACATCATGCGCGATTGCTGCGATGAATCCGGCAATCTGTGCCCGCCACGTGTAATCATCGTCTTCGAAGCCGAACTTACCGAACGATGCATCGACGGAGCCAATCTTGTCAATAACTGCGCGTGTTATGAACATACAGAACCCCACTAGCCTGTGCGACGGGGTATACTGGTTCATGTGTTGTTGTGCCCACTTTTGTGCAAAGGCCTCCATCTCATCGACATTGCCATATGCCGCATTCTGCACGATTTGGGGCCCTGAAACATAATTTGACCGTGGCCCGATAAGCCCAATCTGAGAATCGGATTGTGAACAGTTTATGAATTTTGTTATCCATTTAGGTGTTACAACCGTATCATTGTCGAGAAGGATTACATAATGCCCCTGTGCAAGCGTCATTGCCTGTGCTCGGGCGGGCGGGCAGCCGATATTTGTCTGATTTTCTATGAGAATAAGGTCCGGAATAGAACGTAGATATTCTAATGAACCATCGGTTGATGCATTGTCAACAACGATAATTTCGTGTTTTTCCGGTGTATTTTTCTTGATAGAATCAAGGCAGAGTCTGAGGTGATCCAATCCGTTATAATTGAGTATGATGATTGAAACAGTTACAGACACGGGGAGGGACGTCTTTTCTTCGGTCCTAATGAATGGAACCTCAGTCTCAAGATGACAGGAATCAGGTTTGAAGCCTGTAAAAGCCCCAATGTCCATTCTGTAGCCTTCATCATACATCTCTGCTAGTTTTGCAGGAGTATAAAGGGAGTTTCCTCCTGCCCTGTTCTTCCACATTGTCTGGACCATATTCAGTGGGTTACAGAAGGTAACGCTCTGCCCAAAACAGAGAAGAGATTTTCTTGTTTTCAGGAATGCATGTTTGCTAGAATCGAGTGCAAGTTCAAGAGTATTCGGATTCTTGTAATCGAGTTGCTGTAACAGCGGGACTATGTCAGCCGCTCTATAAATCGAACTGGAGACCTCCAGGGGATAACCAAAATCACACTCAGCGGTTGTCCATTCGTATCGATTCACATTATTTGCAGATTTCTTAAATTCAGGAATAGCCTGGCCTCTGGTCAACATGTAACAGTAGCGGGTATTGCTTCCAAGGCGCAGCGAGAATCCGATGGCTTCAGGATGCTGCTTGAGCCCACTCATGGCATGATCTATAGAGAAGCCTTTAACAAAAATATTGTCATCAACCAGAAAGAGGATATATTCGGACGAAGATATAAGGGCAAGAAGGTCATCCTTAAAACTGTTCTCACGAACAAAGTGAACGGACGGGTATTCTGCCTTCAATATTTGATACTGATTTGCGTGCAGAGCACTCGAGGTTGTGTAAAGGACATTCAGGACTACGGCTCCGGCATCTGTACAGTGGTGGGAAAAAGACCTTAGGGCACCATCAAGCTGCATCGAGCGGTCTTTGCTGAAAATTACGCCTCTAATCTTACTTAAATTCCTATCGGCCAGGTTATATGGCGCTTTGCTTTGTTTCAGCCGTTTTAAAGGTTCAGATAGCTTGTGAACCTCTTCAGTAATCTTCACTTCTGGCACCAGCGGTAAATGAATTTTCTCGTACTTTTCCTTAACATAGTTATATTCTTTTGTCTTTATTCCATCGCTTACGAAATTACTGACTTGGCAGTTCCAGGTTCTAGTTACAACATTGATTTTATTAAGTATCGAAGGACTTCCAAATTTCACGTAAAGGCTCTTGTAATAATCGCAATCCATCAACCAAATCAGATTCTCATCAAAGAGTAATACATCTTTCCTTCTTATCGTAAGTACACTCGGAGAACTTATTGTGTTATTCCCTAAGTGGATATTGTCATCGTATTGTGGATAGAATGGGCGATAAAATGTAACACCATCATTGCTATGTTCACATGCTGTTATTAACCAATTAGAATGCGGATTGCGAGTGAATGCATCTACAATTTCTTCTATACTTGTTTCGGATAAGAGGAAATCATCTTGGAATAAAATCTTAATCAAATCCCCATCACAATGAATCAGGGCATTATTCATATTAGCAGAAGAATTTCCCCTTTTATTTTCATTCCTAAAGTATTTTATGTTCAAAAAACTCTTCCATTTATTGCAAAGATGTTCAATGCTATCATCCTGACTATGGTCAGAAATTATTACTTCTATGTTTTTATATGTTTGTTGAGAAATTTTAGTCAAACTGCAATCCAGAAACTCGACTCCTCGACCATGCATTTCATAACAAGGGATGGCTATTGAAACAACGGTTTGTGCACAACAAGTTGTTTTATGTGGTAGGTTGCCTTTTTTTTTCTTGAGATAGCCATTTACATTAAAAGTGGCATTTTCCCCAAAGAAGTCACACCAACGGCGATCGATTTCAAACTCTTTGGTTGAGACGAGGAATTCCCTTACAGCCCTTAAAGGTCCTCCATTGTAATCATTTTCCATTCCTAATTCGTTAATAATTCCATCTTCAACTATAAAGTATGATTCAGGGGTGACAACTGATGCAAATTTATGCAATACTCTCAAGGTGTTTTCATAAGTGTGTGAAGAATCCTCAATAACAAGCACCTTTGAAAATTGTTTAGCTTGTTCTGTGTCATAGTTTTCCCATCCGTCTGTGAACAATCTAATTCTGGGATGCTGAGAGATAATCCTATCTGATTGTTTTTTGATATCAATAGTGTGTACAACACCATGATCAATGTTATCTAGCAAATCAGCCAGATATAAAGCGCCGCCCCCCATATTTGTGCCTATCTCTATTATGAGATCGGGCCTAATTTCAGTAACTATCATTTGATATATCACATAGTCAAAAGGACAACGTAATGCGTTGATTCCTCTATATGTAACCTGGTGATGGCCCTTATAAATAGATTGTAAATCAAAGTTTACCTTTTCATCTACATCATCCGGCGCGGAAGGATTTCCGCCCTTATGGTCATTTCCTGATCCGATAGCCATTAGCGGAAACGGCTTCTCTGTTTTGTTCTCGACATTTGTAACGCTTATGTCTCTAACCTGTTTGTTCGAATAGGGTTTGATAATCATTCCTTGACACGTTGGCAAGGACAACACCTGCACATTTTTGGATTTGGCGAAAGCGTCATGCGCATTCTTCTGCTCAATATGGCCAGGATAACCATAATCATCTAAGATAATGACACCGCCACTCACTATCTTATTCCAAAAAAATTCAAGAGCAGCGATCTCGGGCATTACACAATTCATATCAACAGATAGATAACATATCTTCTCTGTTCTTACCTGAGAAAGAGTATCAGGTATTGCTCCTTTAATTATTTCAACATTAAACCCAGAGAATGTTTCTTTTACTTTTTCGAAGACATCTGTGTTTTTGCTGTATCCTAGTGTTTCATTCCGCTGCATCTCATAAGGAGAGCTGTAGCGAGGATCCATACCTGAAAATGTGTCCAATAAATAATATGTTTTGTTTAATTTCTGAAAGTCCACATAATTTATTACGCCTCGAGCAAATAACCCTGTGCTGACCCCGCAATCGACAAAATCACCTTCAAGATTTTTAGCATGAAAGGCCGCCCAACACAGCACATGCATCCTCCATTGAATATCATCATTTTTTAGGAACTGACCGTTATCTATTTGTTTTACTAAGGCATAAGTTTGACTGAATAAAGGATTTTTCATGAAGTCAGCATTGTGAAATGTATAAAGCAAATCTTGTGCATAGGTTAAACCATTTTTGGGCAGAAAAATATGCTTCCCAATTTCAGCATTTATGAGATCTATATGTTTTCTCAGGTTAGTTATTTCTTCAATATGTGTTTCTCTCTCTTGTTCTAATTTAGATATGTATCCATCAGTCGTATTTATATCCTTGTAATTCTGTTTTTGTGCGACGCAAATGATAAAATCTTTTTTACTTAAATTGTCTTGGATAGTATGGGTTTCATAATTCTGGTATTTATAAGAGACGACCTTAAAATTTGCATTCTTTAACCACGTTTCAATTTTTGATTCATTAATGGAGAAGGTCAGGTGAAAACCTAAATTTATGGCTGCCTCACTACGTTCTTGCATGTAAGGTACTGAAAAAATAATTCTGCCTCGAGATTTTAATGCCTTATAATAGATGTTTAAAAGCTGCGGTATATCATTTTCTGCCAAATGTTCCATTGTTTCAAAAGAAATTATTGTATCGAAAAAAGACTGGTATTGTAAGTCCAAGAGATTAGCCTGAATAAATTCGACTTGTCTTATAGTTTGATACCTTTGTTGGATTGCCTCAATTACTTTTGAATTGATATCAGCGCCGATTACTTTTGCTGCTTTTTCTGCAAGCATTACGCTCCCATAACCTGTTCCACAAGCAAAATCTCCACAGCAACTGCCGGGTTGGAGTAAATCTTTCGCAAACTCGTACCTTCGGTAATGAGATTTTTGATACATGTCAAGTTGATTAAAAGCAATATTACCTGAATAAAGAATATCAACACGTTCTCCATCCCCATCGAGAGCAACACCTGTGATGGGAACATCATCAGCCATAGCGAGCAGACTGCCGTTCTTGACGGCGTCGATAACGCGCTGAGCGATAGCTTGGAGCTGGGGATCAGCCGGAGAGCGTTCTAGCAACCCTTTTATCGTACTGAGGGCATCCTGGGTATTCCCGGACTTCTGTATTGTACACATAAGGTTTTGTATTGCTTCATAGTTCTGATAATCAAGCAGCACTGCCGACCGAAAATACTCCAGAGCCTCTCTATAGTTCCCTTGTCGAAATAACAGAGTCCCAAAATTATTCGAGTCCTGAGAAGTGAGAAGGTTTTTTGTGTCGAGCCGAAGCGCGGAAGGATCTCCGCCCTTACGGTCATTCCCTGATCCGATGGCTGTAGAGTTCTTCCGCTTTACTTTCTTACTCACTGCAATGAAAACCTCGTTACGTCCTCGACTCTTGTCACTGCGGTCCTCCGCGTAAAGATTCGTTCTTATAGAAGTTCCAGCACAAAGTCAACTTTATGTCAGTTGTTTGGCACATTTTTGTGAATTGGTTTATATCAAGCAATATTAATGCCAGTATTTCTAAAGAGTGAAAATTGCGATAATAGATGATTATATGAGAACGATATAACGATTTTATGTGAAAACAATGCTGGAAAGAGCAGAACGATTCTCTTTTGCTGTCAAGCGATTGACAATTGGATCTTCAACATTTGCTTTCTCGAAAGTCATATTGATTCAGAAAAACATATCGGCCATAAATTACTTGCCGCTAGCGAGATAATCGCTCTAAAGAGTTTGCGGTAACAGGCCGATAAGAATATCAGAGAGGAATTGGTATCGATGAATACGATCATAGGAATAAGTTCATCATCGTCTGTAAATAGCTTTTTTTCTGCCACCACTCCCTCACAAGACGAGGTTGACTATGTTTCCGGCCTTGCCCTGGGAAGAGGCATTACCTCATTCACTAACGGCAACTATGCCGATGCCGTGAAGCAATTCCAAAGCGCAATAGCAATGTCGCCCACTTCTGACAATGCGTCCAATGCTTACGAGTATATGGGAGAGGCATACACCAACTTAAACGATACAGCTGATGCCATCAAGACATACAAGAACGCAATCAGCGTTTTTCCTCAAGCAGACAGTTTTCATCTGGCCCTCGGGGACATCTACTACGGAAACGGACAACTAAGTGACGCTCAGTCGGAGTATGAAAAAGCTGTGCAACTGAACCCGAGTTCTGCTGATGACGCGTATTCCCTCGGACAGGTCTATTTAGTCCAGGGTCAGTTAAGCCAGGCAAAAGCCCAGTTCACTAAGGTCACGCAACTTTCACCGACCAGTGCGGCCGGTTATTACGGGCTTGGGCAGGTCCTCAGGCAAAGTGGTGACGATATCGGCGCCGTTGCCCAGCTCAACAAGGCGATATCGGTGGATAAAACATTTACCAATTCATATCTGGAACTGGGTGAAACCTATGCCGATATGGGAGATACAACTGACGCAACCAACCAGCTTAATGTCCTTCAGGGAATGAACTCTTCCCTTGCCGGAACACTCTCGAGCTACATGGCCCAGGCTGCAAATCCTCAAATAGAGACGGCCTACAGCACAAGTGGATTTAACATTGCGGACGGACCGGGGACTGCTGTCTCTTCCTTGGCCCCCTCCCTATCATCTCCTTCAGGGACAGCAACCTTTACCATGGACTTCGTATTTTCGAAACCTATGGACCAGACTTCGGTCCAGAATATCGCCAACTGGCAGATAAGCAGGGAATACGGGAAATTAATCAGTGATAATTATAACTTCGGCATGCCCATGCCGGCAACAGAAGTTAGCCTTCCGACGCAGCCAACAAGCGCTGTTTATAATTCCCAGAATAATTCTGCCGAGGTTACGTTGTCGATTTCCCAGAATGCCGCGGACAACGGCACACTCGATCCCTCGCATGTCGCTTTTCAGTTTAACGGGACAGACGCCAACGGCATGACAATGGATCCCACGGCAAATGAATACAGCGGCTTTTCCAAGGTCGTTTAACCTGGCGATGCACTACAAACCTGCCGCTGCTTATTGATCTTATAAATAAAAACAATGATCTCGGCAACCGCCTGATATAATTTTGGTGATTTTTTGGTCGGGGTCTTGCGAATGGAAGTCCCTGCAGTCTCTATGATTCAGTCGGCACCTGCTCCGCATTTTTTGGCAATGAGCTACGATGAACAACCTGCAGTTTTGACGATTTTCCCGTGCAGAGCGAAAGACGATGTCACGGAGTCCCATGCCATGACGCACTTCTCCGTACACACTGCACCTGCTTATGAAAGAGAGGCTGTGAGCAGCTGACTTATGTAAGACGCGTGAGGTAATTGTTGGATTTTGTAAGGAGAAGGATTAAACATCCGTCGGGAAGCACGGGGAGAAAAAGTGTGACGCGCACTATTACAGCTATCCTTCCGCGTGATTACCCCGATTATGCCAGAAAATCATAGAGAGAGAGAGAGGTTTGGAGGATACTTGCCGTTGAACTTTCCAAAGCCTCCAGAGTAACATCGGCCTGCGAAATAGCCACGCCAAGCTGGGTGGTGTTCGCAGCATCGATGTTTGAAGAATCAGCTTCAAGATTAAGATCCGTCTGGTCCAGCATCGACTTCTGATTAGTCAGAGCATCTTGCCGGGAGCCGACTTCCGTTTGCTGTTCCAGTACCTGGTTTTGGGCCCCCTGGATGACTGCACCGAGGGCATCGATCCTGTGCTGCGCCATCTGTTGACTTACACCAGCGTCGGCGTTCAGAGCAGTGCCATCGACATTCTGGCTTTGAAAAGCAGAGCTCATGACGTTCGCTATGTCCATGACATTGCTCACATTGAAGGTATCGTAGTCTGCATCGCCCTCGTTCCCGATTGTGACGGTAATGGTATTCACACCCGTCGTGGGGTCTGTTGCCTGCGTATAACTGACAGGGGTGCCGTCCGAGAGGGAGGTCGGCAATGTTGCCCCATCCAGGCTGACGCTAAACGCGTTGCTTCCCTGGATATTCATGGCCATTGATGAGCCATTGCCGATCGGAACCTGGATACTCCCGAGGTCACCGTTGTAATCATAGGTGTTTGTTGCAGCATTGAAGCTAAATGCCTGTTGATTGGTCTTGAAGCCTGAGAAGATATACTGATCTCCCACCTGGGTGTTCGCGAGGCTGAGAAGAGAATCCCTGTCATTGGCTGCCTGCTGCGAAAAATCGGCATCATTACCCTGGGTGTTACTGTTAATCCCAGTTGAGGCAAGGTTCTGAAGGTCGCTCAATGTAGTGTTCGCCGAGGTGAAAGCCGTGTCCGCCGCAGACAGAAATGTGTTCGCTTGTTGCATATTGGACTCATATTGCGTGTTCGTCTGAATGCTCACTGTGTAACCGAGGTTCTGCTGCTCTCCAACGGGATTGTCTGACGGCTTGTTGATCGTTTTCCCTGTGGACAATTGCGTAGTGTCGTTGGTAATTTGGGAGTTGACGTTCTGCATCGCCTGATTCATCTGCTCATACATCATCATGGTCGAAATTCTCATGCTATTCCTTCCTTTCCCTGAGCTTAGACCGCAGAGACCATACCGATGACTGTCTGAACCAATTCATCAGTCACCTTGATAATTTGTGCGCTCGCTTCATAAGAACGCTCATACTGCAGAAGGTTTGTGGCCTCATCATCGAGATTCACGCCTGAAACAGACTGTTGATTCGTTTGTATTTGAGTAAGAAGATTGTTGTCGAAGGTAAGACTGTTCGAAGCCGCCGCGCTCTGGGTGCCTACTTGAGCGACCAGTCCATTGTAGTAGTCCGAAAATGTGGAGCTACCGAGGGTCGAGATCGACGACTGCGCAAGATTGGCGATTGCGGTAGCGTTTGTATTGTCACCCGGGAGGGCTGTGTTCGATGATGCGGCTGCAATCTGATTCGGATCGGTAATGGCGACACCGAAATTCTGAACGGCATTGGTTAACGGACTCACTGCGAAGGTGTCTGCTGGAGCGACAGCACCCGTGATAGTGACCTGTATACCGTCAAAGGCGATAGGATTTCCGGAAATATATGCCCCTGAAGCAGCAACGGCGCCCGTTTGCTCATCCGTGACCGTGTAGTTGCTTGCTGTTGCATCGAAACTGATATTATATCCATCCAGTGTCAATTGTGATGGATCTGTGATGTTTGCAGTGATAGTGGCATTGGCGGAGGAAGCCTGCGTAGAAACCTGCAGGGGGGTAAAAAAATTATTGCCGGTACTTCCATCAAGGCCATAGCCGCTACTTTGCAGGCTGTTTGTTTGTACGGTCAGGGAAGCAACCAGCTTGCTCAGATCGAGCAATGAGCCGGATTCTATCGTGTTTCTGGCAGCGATGTCACCTCCCAGCTGCCCCGTCGCAATATTCCCCGTAATATCAACGCCATCAAGAGAGAGGTCCTCGTCTCCGTTTTCATTCACCTGTGTCGAGAGGGTATTTGTTTGCGTGCCGTTCACAAGGTTTCTCATGCCCGCCGTTATCGTTATCGAACCGTTTTGGTTTTGATACGTGGAAATTTGCATGAGGTTAGAGAGCTGGCTCACGAGACTGTCCCTCTGGTCCTCGAGTTCATTCGGCGCAGTGGAAACCGGACTTGCATCCGCCTGTGCAATCTGGCCATTCAATGATGCAATGTTTGATGCTATGGAATTGATCTGATTTACCGTACCGCCTATGGAGCTGTTTATATTCTGTATCGTAGCCGTGAGTCCCGATCCCATCTGCTGTGCCGTTGAAACGAGTGAAGTGGCGCTCTGCAGTAAAGCAGTCCTCTGAGTCTGGTCTTGAGGGTCTGTTACAACATTCTGCCATGCGTTAAAATAATTGGTCAGCGAGGTTGAGAGCCCCGCACCTTGCGCATCGTTGAATACCTGCTCAACCTGGCTCAAAGACTGACTCAGAGCAGTATCCGCTCCGACGTTTTGTTGTTGGCCGACCAGCTGGGACTGGATGAACTGGCTGTAATCACGTGTGACCCCTTCGACCGTTACGCCCGTTCCGAAGGAGCCGTTCATAATCACCGCGGGGGATGAGGGCTGCAGGACGACTTCCTCGTTGCTGTACCCCGGCGTATTGGCATTCGCGATGTTGTTGCTGGTCGTGCTGAGTCCGGCTTGGCTCGCCTGGAGTGCTGAGTTGCCGATATCATATATGCCAAAGAGTGATGACATTCAGACCTCTCTTGAAAGTAGTGCTCCCGGATAATTTCGGCTTTTCTTAATGGATAGTCCTGATGCGTCCAGGAAGCTAATCGAGTTTTTGATGAAGCCCAATGACCGTTCGATGAGGATACGGTTAAAATCATTCAGTTCTTTTATGCTCTGCAGTAAAGAGATCAATTGCAATCTCAGCGGGAGAAAAGATTCATCGCCCGTTAATTCAGCGAGCTTCCGTAAGGTGACTTCACCTTTCAGCATCCGCTCGTCAGAGAATTTCTTGACGAGTCTGAGCCGCTCTTCTTCGAGGAGTCTGAGCCTGAGGACCATGAGGTCTTTTTCTTTCGAGAGGCCCTCCACTCCTGAGGCGTTCAGGTGGGTGAGCGCCCCCCTTTCTCTCTGAAGCAGGTCAAGGAGCGTACGGTAGCCCTCTATCTGCTCGACGAGGATACTTCTCAGCGCATCGAGAATGGTCATATCTCCTTAAGAATATTCTGGGCTACCTTCGAAGAATCCACCGTATAACTCCCTGATTCTATAGCCTGTTTTGCCTGATTCACCTTGTCTGTCCTGACATCGGGCAACTGGTTCACAGCAGCCATGATATCGGCTATCTCCTTGCCTTTTCCCGAGATGTCTACCTTATCGGTCGACGGTATCCTGCCCGTGCCTAAACTATTCCCGTTGGCAGGGGGCTTTGGCACCTTATTGGTGCCGGAACTTCCGCTGGGGCCCTCAGGCGGCTTGTTACCGTAAATCTTCATTTTGTCCTCCTCCAAGAGCTATTTCCTCTCTTATCGGCATTTTTCTGCAATTCTTTAATCTCATAACTTTGCTAAAAACGTCAGAGGATTCACACTCTTTCCCTCGTATCTTACCTCAAAGTGCAGGTGAGGGCCAGTTGACTCCCCCGTACTGCCGACCTGTGCTATGACAGTGGTGGTATCAACCTCATCCCCCGCCTTCACGAGATTCACCCTGTTATGTCCGTACTTTGTGATGAGCCCGTTGCCGTGGTCAATGACGACGACATTGCCAAACCCCGCTTGGTGACCGCTGAAAGTGACTGTTCCTTTTTTTATCGCGTAGATGTTCGTCCCTGCCGGCGCCGCTATATCAATGCCGTTATGAAATCTCATATCTCCGTGTATCGGGTGTCTTCTCATTCCGAAGGGGGAACTTACGATGCCATCGACGGGAGATGACCGGGGATGATTCAGTTCCGTTGTCTGAGTTTCTGGCGGTGAGGATTGTTCAGACTTGACCGCTGGCTGCGGAGTGGCGGCGCCTGACTCTCCGGCCTTCCGAGCTTCGGGCGCGGAGGATTGTTCAGGCTTGGTCGCTGGCTGCGGAGTGGCGGCACCTGACCCTTCAGTTTTCTGAGTAACGGGCACTGAGGATTGTTCAGACTTGACCGTTGGCAGGGGGGTGGCGGCGCCTGACCCTCCGGCTTTCTGAACCACGTTGTTTACTCCTTTAAGAAACATATCCTGGGCTCCCCCGAGTCCCTTCTCCACAAAGAGCTTCGCGAGTTCCATGTCGAACAAGCTCATGTACGTATCGTTGCCAAGATTATTGTGAGATTCCGAGCTGACCGATGCTCTCATCTCCTTGATCATTTCATAGGCCAAGAGGGACTCCATTTCCGCCGCAACAGCCTTGATCGCTTCGGGGTCGCTTCTGCCCCTGTATTGTTCTATATTTACATTGGGGTGATAAGACGTGGATATATCCGGGAGCCCGTTCACTAGATGATCTCCAGGTCGGCCCTCAGCGCACCGGCTGACTTGAGTGCCTGAAGAATCGATATCAGGTCTCTTGGGGTAACCCCGAGGGCATTGAGCGCCTTCACAATCTCTCCCAGGGTAACTCCCGACACTTCCACGAGGGATGACTTTTCCTCTTTCGTTTTGACGTCCGTTTCCGGCACTACAACGGTCTTTGCCTGTGCAGGCGCCAAAGGAGGGGGTTGAGAGACCTTAAGCTCGGTTTTCACCTCTATCGCGAGATTGCCGTGAGAGATAGCAACCGGGGATATCTTGACCCTGTCTCCGATGACCACAGTGCCCGTCCTCTCGTTTACGATGACTTTTGCAGGTACGTCAACCTGTACGTCGAGTTCTTCGATCATGGTTATAAGTTCAACGATGCTGGTTTTATACTCCACCGGTATCTTGAGCCGAATTGATGAGGGGTCAATGGCCGAGGCATAATCGGATTTCAGAAGTTCATTTATCTTCTTCGTAATCCCGGCAGCTGTGGAGAAATCAGGGTTGTGTAAAAAGAGCTTTATCTCACTGCCGTTGCCGAGGACAAAGGGTAGGTCCCTTTCGATGATCACGCCTCCGGGGACCTTTCCTGCAGTAACGTGATTTTTCTCGATAGTCGTTCCGCTGCCGCCCCCTTTGAATCCGCCCACTGAGACAGGACCCTGGGCAGAGGCGTATACCTTGTTGTCAGGGCCTTTCAAAGGAGTAAGGAGGAGGGTTCCCCCTTGGAGACTTTTTGCGTCTCCAAGGGTGGATACGATGGCATCGACCTTGATGCCGGGTTTCGGGAAGGGGGGAAGGCTGGCAGTAACCATAACCACCGCGGTATTCTTGGACTTTATGTCATTGTAGTTTACGGTTACACCCATTCTCTGAAGCATATTCGCTATGATCTCCTCCGTGGCATTCCCCTTGTCGCCGACGCCGTCAATGCCAACAACAAGCCCGTATCCGATGACTTGATTCTCCCTTACTCCTTCGAAGCTTGCTATGTCTTTAATCCTTTCGGCATAAACAGGGGAAAGAAAACAGAACATAGGTAAAAGGGAAAAAAGGAGAAACCATCTCGATCGCCTGCCTTCGGGGCTCTCTGCACGGAGCTTCTCGGTTAGAAAGGCCATATCTTATCCGCTAACTGCATAAGCCAGCCAGGACTCACTTTATCCTGAAGGATCCCTTTTCCGACAAAATAGATCTCGGCATCAGCCACCTGGCTGCTCTGTATCGTGTTATTTGAGGCAATATCTTCGGGCCGTATCATGCCTCTGAGAATGAGAATATGTTTTTCGGCGTTAATGGTCAGCTCCTTTCTTGACTCAACGACGAGATTGCCATTGGGCATCACCTCCACGACCTTTGCTGTTATCGTTCCGCCCACTGTTCCTTCCCTGGAGGTCGCACCATCGCCCTGGAAGGCATCCGCCATGGAACCACTCATACTGGGAGAGATCGACTTGCTGCCCCCTAAGAATTTCAGTCCCGAGATCGTGGGATTTAAACCAAAAACACTATCGGTACTGGCACTGATGGAAGAGGTTCTGTCTGTTTTGCTGTTTGCCGTCCCTGACCCCGTTATATCCTCAAGAACAATAATGGTTACGAGGTCGTTGAGTCTCCTTGCCTTTAGGTCGTCATAAATGCTTGCCGATTCGCGCCAGAGAGAATTGGGGGTCGGCTCTATCTTCTCTTCCTTGTGTACATATTTTTCAGGAGGCGGAGGCAGATGCGGTGTTGTCGCGCAGGCAGCGAGAAGAAACCCGATAGCGGCTAATAAACACCCTGGAACCACTATTTTATTTCTTAAAATAGTGATTTGTTCCCCGAGTCCCGTGACTGACATATTAGAAGTCCACCTTGACCGTTGATTCATCAATAAGCAGGCCGCTCACGACTTTTTTTGAGGAAAGATTGACCGCCTTTACATAATCTCCGATGCGACCGTTTTCCCTGATTTCACCCTTTGTTGAAACACTCAATCCCGGGTATTCCGCCACAAGACGCACCCGGTGTCCTTTCTTTACCACAGTCGCTTCACTGAGCATACTGTCAGTAATCGGCATATTCGCACCGATGGAACGGACTAATACCTTGTCTACGCCTTCTCCTCTGCTTTTCAAGGTACCGCTGGGAATGCGTGTCACATCCATCAGGGTTTCGTAGAAATCATCTGCCTGCAAAGAGTAACCCTTCCGGAAAGCCCTCCTGCTGAGGAGGATCCGGTCGAACGCCTTAATGTCGGCTGTCGCGATGATCTTCTTGCCGTTCTTAAAGAACAAAGCGAATATGGTCTTCCCCGGAGGCGCTTTCTCGACGATGATCCTTTCCGGAAGTTCCCCGGGCAATTCCGCATTCAGGAGCATATCGCTTATCTCCACCTCAGCCCATGGAAAGTTGGTTCTCAGGTATTGTTTTAGCAGGTCATCAATGGCTGGTGAAGCGGCTACGCTTGAGGCTGTAAAGAGGAGCATCGCTATGAGTACAACGGGGAAGAGGCGAAAGAGGTGAAGTTCGGCAAACTGTCTCATGTGGTCCTCACCGGTTCATGCTGTTCGCGAACTGAAGCAATCTCCTCTGATTCCCGAACGGCCTCGGAACACGTCTCATATGCCCTTTGGCTGGATATCATATTGACCATCTTCTCGACTACGACGATTTCATGTTGTTCGCATCCTGGAGCATCTCGTCTGATGCCGTAACGACCTTGGCACTCATCTCGTATGCCCTTTGGCTGGATATCATATTGACCATCTCCTCGACTACGTTGACGTTGCTCATTTCGGTGTATCCTTGCTGAAGGGTGCCGAATGCTTCTGTTCCGGGGTTTCCTGTGACGGGATCGCCGGATGAACCGCTGGGGGTAAAGAGATTACTCCCTATGGCATTCAAGCCGCCAGGATTTATGAAGCGCGCGATTTGGATCTGTCCTATCTGTGTCGCCGTCGTGGTTCCTGCCTCTGTTACCGAAACTTTCCCATCACTGCCAACCGTGGTGGTCAGGGTGGTTATCGGAATTGTAATGGAGGGTTCCAAAGGATATCCATCTGAAGTCACGATTTGTCCCGTATTGTCCAGTTTGAATGAGCCGTCCCTCGTATATGAGGTCGTTCCGTCAGGCATGGTGACCTGGAAGAAACCGTCTCCTTGAATAACAACGTCGAGAGTGTTCCCCGTTTGAACAAAATCGCCCTGCTGGAAGACCTTCTGAACCGCTATCGGCTTCACGCCGAGACCCACCTGGATTCCCGTGGGAACCAGATAGTTATCCGAGGACGCTGCCCCTGCCGTTGTAACGTTTTGATAGAGGAGTTCCTGGAAATTTGCCTTCCCTTTTTTGTAACCGACCGTATTTGCATTCGCAAGGTTATTGGCTATCACGTCGATATTGAGTGTCTGCGCTTCCATCCCGGTTGCAGCCGTATACAATGAGCGTAACATCTAAAGCCTCCCTATGTCGTTATTTACTTTCCCCGCCGCAGCGTCAAAAGTTTGAATCGCCTTCTGGTATGATTCAAATTCCCTGAGCGTCTGGATCATGTTGACCATCTCTTTCATCGAGTCCACATTTGACTTCTCCAGATATCCCTGTTTTAGGAGGGACTTTGATTGGGTACCGATCTGAGTGCTCGTAAAGGCACTTTCTCCCACCTTTGAGAGCGCAGTTGCCTCAGCAAAATCTTTCACCTTCATGGTATCCACCGGTGTTCCGTTTACGGTTATCTCTCCTGATTGCGATACGGCAATTGTTCCGTCGGGCAAACGTATTGGTCCTTTAGCCCCGAGGACCTTTACTCCGCTGCTGGTCACGAGATACCCATTGCTGTCTTTTGTGAAATCTCCTCTCCGGGTATAAAGGTTACCCTCCAGGGCAATCAATCCGGTGCCGTCTACGGCTACATGGAGAGGGTTTTCGGTCTTGAGGAAGTTGCCTTGCGAATGGTCGGTGTTGAATGATGAGAGAGCGCTCATGACTCTGCCGTCAGGATCAGGGTTAACTACGTCCTGCGGTATGAGGTATTGCTGAAACGTAAGGCTGTCCTTCTTATACCCCGTCGTGTCTACGTTCGCGATGTTTTGGGCAACAGTCTCCATCTGCTTCTGATTGAGTACTGCGCCCGAGAGTGCTATGTATATTCCTTTCTGCATGCCAGGAATAGATGCAAGGTTGATGCCAACAAACGGAGAGGACCGATAAGAGAGGAACGTTCAACGGAGATTATCGGAATGTGAGTGGTTTGGCTATAGATTGGCCGGAATGTTCGTGGTCAAGGGGAGCACGGGTATCGAAAGTGGTATTTTTTTGCGGGAAAAAATTTCTCCTTCGGGTAAGTTTTGCCCTAGGATTTCTGGGGGGCAAGATTCAGAATAAGCTCCACCTCACCCTTCGGCATGTCAAGGATCGTGGCGATTTCGTCAATTTTCAGACCCTTCTGTCTCAAAGCGGTGATTTCATGTTGTCGGTTTCTACCCTCTGAAGGCGTTCTCAGGGCCTCAGCCCGCTGAATGAGTTTTTCCAGGTCAGCTATTTTTTCATCCACGGATGCTTCGATAGCCTCCATCACCTCAATTTTTTTCTCCAGCCGCTTGAAGATAATGTCGGCGACTTCCTTGACCTCCGCCAGCTCCAAGGCCACAAGGCTATTTTCCTTGGCTTTCTTGTTCGTGTCTTTCCGTTTGAGGACCTTCTTGAGCACGTCACACCTTGATGTCTATTTTTCCAGGTTCTTCCTTTTCGTTTTTTTTCGGTTGTTTCGGTTTTTTCCGTTGAGAAAGATTCGTGTTCTCGTACTTCTTTACCGAGGGGATGCTGGCTATCCTAGTTGTCGGTTCTATCGGCATTTTTCACTCCTGGAAAGACATCTTTCCCTGGATATAGGCGTCCTTGAAAATGGCAACGATTTCCGAGAATCTTTCTTCAGTCATCTTAAGCGCTTTTTTCCATCTGGTTTCACCGAGGGCAAGGTCGGCCATCGGTCCTCTGTACCCGACGCCCAGACGGACGCAGAGGGCATCGGCCAAGGCTACGGCCGCACACAGTGTTTTTGAATACGGCTCTTCCGATGACAGATCCGCTGAATCACAGGCATGGTGATACAGAATAACATTGGACAGTATCCGGGGGAATCCCCATTTCTCTGAAAGGAGATAGCCTGCTTCCGCATGACTGAAGCCGAAGACCTCAAGTTCGATGGATGCAAAAGGTACGCGTTCCTCATTGACTCGCCGGGTAAGAAGAGAGAATCTCTCAGGCTGACTGTTATTCATGATCACCTTCCCCATATCATGCAAAAGTCCTGCCACGACAGCCTCTTCATTATTGAGCATGGGAACATCAGCCGCGATGATCCCCGCTGCAACAGAAACACCGAGGGCGTGCTCCCACAGCTTTTGTTCCGTCAACCCGAATCTTTTATAGACCTCGCGAGTGGAAACAGCAAGGATTATGGTCCGTAAGGTCTTGAATCCCATGATAGATATTGCCTCGGAGATCGTGTCAATATTCCGGCGGGCTCCATAAAAAGCGGAATTGGCTATCTTCAGGATCCTCGTGGCGTGTGCCTGGTCAGCAATGAGTGCTTGTTGGAGGTCATCGAGCGATGTGTGAGGTTGATCAATGAGCCGGATGACTTTCAACGCTACCATTGGCACTGCGGGGATGTCTGTGGTTTGTAGCGTGAGGTCGCTCGCCTTCATTATGCCTTCTCCAAGCGCAAGAACAATGCCTTGATCGCTTCGAAGTTAAATGGTTTTCTGAAAACCATAATATCTTTTTCCCTCACGGCTTCCTCGGCTTCTTTGTCAAGGATCGCTCCCGTGACCAAGATAAACCGTTTCTTGAGTTCAGGCTTCAGCCGGTGAACCTGCTCAAAGATCTCAAGGCCGCTCAGCCCGGGCATCTTCAGGTCGCAAAAGACTGCCCAGTAATCATTGCGTTGTATCTTTCCTACGGCGTCATCCCCGGAATGAGAGCTATCGGCAGTGTAGCCCAGTTGATCGGCAAAGAGGGCCATAATCTCAGTTATATCCGGTTCATCGTCAACTATGAATATTGTTTTCATAAAGGCAGACCGCTTACGCCGACACCATTATAACACAACAACCTGACGAGAAGAATCTGATGGCTGCGAGAGATGAGGACCCTCATTACAACGAACGGAAAAAGCTCTCTATCTCGGGTTTTGCACCGCAGAACCGCTCACCGAGACGCATGAGGTCTTCACTCATCAGCGAAAACTCGAGGAGAAGCGAGTCATGCTCCTGCGTCCATATGCCATCATCCTCCACTTTCGGGCTAAACCTGCGGGAGAGAACCTCTGCGAGAGAGACGATCGAGGAGGCGTCCTTATAATCGGTGGCCATGGATGGCTGATGATGAAATCGAATAGTCGCAGCTATCTCGGCGGGCATATCGGTTTCCTCGGCAAACCAAGCGCCCGCATCCGCATGAGTGCATCCGAAAATCTCTTTCTCTCTTTCAAGGAGATCATCGGTAATCGTAATCTCATGAAATTGTTGCGGGTTCATCCGGTAAAAGATAATCCTTCCGATATCATGGAGGAGACCCGATAGAAAGCATTCACGAGGACATGTCATGGATATGACATCGGAAAGTGCTCCCCCCAGGAATGCAACCTCATAGCTGTGTATCCAGAGGTTTTTTATATTGAACGAATTGCGAAAGGGGAACACATCCATGACATTCATTCCGATCGCAACAGATTTTATCCTGTCGTAGCCGAGGAACATGACGGCCTGTCCGATATCTCTCACTTGGCCCATGTGTCCGAAGAGCGCCGAGTTCGCAACCCGTACAACACGCTCCGCCAGCGCCTGATCATGTGATATCAAGCCATGGAGTTTCTCCGGGGAGGCATTCTCGTCTCGGACAATGGCAAGGATTTTTCCTAACAAGGCAGGAATCGTCGACAGGTCCTTGAGCCTCCTGATGAATTGTCTAACATCGGCTGCGTTCATAGCGTCATCAGAAATATCTGCCGATAACTTCTCCCTCCTGTCCCATGAGAGATATATTGGGATAACGCGGGGTGGGGGGGAATGCCTCATATCCGCAGAAGTCTTCATGCGGGATAATAAGGACCGGTGTCTTCATCTGACTTGTTTTGGACAGAAGACTCCGCAGGCGTTCTGGTAACCGCAATATCCATCCCATGCATATCTTATCGGAAGAAACCAGCGAAACTTTAACGATAATTACGGGTAATTCCCTCCCGCGAGATAAAACACGTTTCACGGAAGCCATATGGTCAAAGAGGAAAGAGCACGGCGCAATCCGTGGGGAATGTTGAGGTACTTCTGCTGAGAGGCTCTCTTTGCAGGGAATGTCGAAGGGTCGAGGCAAGGATTTTTCTCAAAATTCTTTCTTCCGTGCATGCAGGAAAGAAGCGGAAAAAGGGGAAAGACAGAGAAACTACCTTCCCTGTGGCGCGAGGAATGAAGGAGGTTAGCGTGCCTTTTTGAAAACACCGCTTTCTCCGGCTTTCAGACTCAGGGTAGTTCATTGCCATAAGATTCTGGTATAATCAGAAATAAAAACAGAGGAGACTCCTGTGAGATTCTTTATCCCCATTCGTGCGATTTTGCTGGCAGTAGTGTTTTTACTAACTTCCTGTGCAACCCGGCAGGCCCAGCTGCAACCGGAAAAACAGGAGCCTCCTCCGGAAGCCACCTATGAGTATCTCCTCGGCTATGACGCTGAGCTTTCGGGAGAGTGGGATGAGGCCTTAGCCCATTACCAGAAGGCTCTCAAGCTCGATCCCCTCTCCAATTATCTCAAAATTCAAATGGCGTATATCTATTTGAAGGACGGAAAGGCACAGGATGCCACCCGGCTGGCCGAGGAGGTTATCAAGGCGAGCCCGGACTATGTTCCCGCGCTGCTCTTACTCGGTCAGTTATATAACAGCCAGCAGAAGACCGATGAGGCAATTTCTCTCTATGAAAAGGTTCTCTCCCTAGACCCCTCTGAGAGCGACGCGGCGCTTTTTCTGGGAGTGATGTATGCCTCGAAGCAGAGATATGACGACGCGATAAAAGTCTTTGATTCTCTGCTGAAGGCCGATCCTGACAACACCATGGCTATTTATTATCTTGGCACCGTGTTTTTTGATAAAAAGGATTATGACGGGGCGGTGAAATCGTTTCAGAAAATTATTGAATTGAGGCCGAATTTTGCTTCTGCGTATTACAATCTCGGCATCATCGACGAAATACGAGGCGAGCTGGACCAGGCCGAGATCCAGTATAAGAAGGCGGCGGAGTTGAATCCCCACGATGATCGTGCAAAGGAACGGCTAAGTCAGATATATGTCAAAGAGAAGCATGCGGATAAGGCTATCGAGGAGCTCGTGAAGCTGAGCGGTAGTGATCCTGCCAATATCGACGTTCACTTTCGCCTTGCATTGTTGTATCTGGACGATAAACAGTATGATCATGCGGTGGAGGAGTTCAGGATTGTTATAGAGGCAAAACCGAAAGATCCTTTCGTGAGGTATTACCTTGCCATCACCTTAGACGAGATGGGGAAGACTAAAGAAGCGATCGGAGAGCTCAAGACGGTTCTTTCGATCGATCCGAAAAATATCAATGCCTTCTTATATCTCGGACTCATCTACTCAAAACTCAAACAGTATCAAGACGCGGTTCAGGTTTACGAGGAAGTATTATCCTTTGATAAGGAAAGGCCTGAGGTGTATCTCTATCTCGGCATGACCTTCACACAGTTAAAGGATTATCAGAAGGCCGAAGAGATTTTCAAGGAAGGATTACAGCGTTTCAAGGACAATGAGGACCTGCTCTTTAATCTCGCTGTCGTCTTTGAGAAAACGAACAGGTTTGATGAGATGGTTAGTTCGCTCAAGAAGGTGATCGAGGTCAATCCGGACCACGCGGATGCCCTCAACTATCTCGGTTACAGCTATGCGGATAAAGGGATCAACCTCGAAGAGGCGCTCTCTCTTATCAAAAGAGCGGTCGCGTTGAAGCCGGACAGCGGGTTTATTCTGGACAGCCTTGGCTGGGTGTATTTTAAGCTGGGACAAAATGCCAATGCACTGACCGCCCTGAAGCAGGCTCTTGAGCTTGTGCCTGACGATCCGGTCCTCTATGAACATCTGGGTGATGTTTATTCCGCCCTGGGAGAGAAGGATAACGCATCGAAGGCATATGAGAAGTCCCTCGAACTGAGCGAAAAAGAAGAAGGCTTGAAAGAGCGAGTGGAGCAGAAGATGAAGAATTTGAAATTGAGGATGTCACAATAAACACGTGAAATGCTCACTGTGAAATCCGAATACTGAATGATCGGCATCCAACGCGTTGCGGTGCGGCGTTTTGCGTAAGCGTGTCGCTTGGTACTCTAACCCTGTTCCTTTGCCCCCTCGGATCCGCCGGGAGAAATGGTTCTTTCCTTCAGGGATCTCATGAGATGCTGCACGCTGAACATGGCAGGATGCATTGCCATACTGTCATGTATGCGGGCTTCCATAAATGCTGACGTCACACTCTGGCTGGTGTACGCAAAGGTGAGAGAGTGCTTACCCTAAGCGCCCCGGCAAAGATAAACTGGTTTTTACAGGTACTGCGGAAGCGGGATGATGGCTACCATGATATTATCAGTCTTATGCAATACGTCACGCTCAGCGATACCCTGACCATGGAGCATTCTGATGAGATTGAGGTCATTACAGAACCAAACATCCCGCAGGAGGAGAATCTTGTTCATAAGGCAGCGCTACTCATGCGGGAGCGGTCCGGGATCAAATCAGGTGCCAGAATCACCCTCAAGAAAGAGATCCCCATCTCTGCCGGACTCGGAGGGGGCAGCAGCGATGCTGCAACCAGCCTCATTGGCCTGAGCAGACTCTGGAATCTTGACCTCACCCGTAGGGAACTTTCGGAACTTGGTGGGGCACTCGGTTCGGACGTCCCCTTTTTTTTCCATGGACCAGCTGCGGTTGTCAAGGGGCGGGGAGAGATTGTTTTCCCGGTCCGATTGCAGGCCGCGTATCCGCTGGTGCTGGTTAAGCCTCCGGTAGCTGTTTCAACAGCCTGGGCTTATACGCAGATGACTGTGTCTCCGGACGCAAAAGTGTTGACAAAAAAACATAATAATATTAAACTGTTCCGTCAAGCGCTTGAAAACGGGGATTTCTCATGGCTGTCTTCTCTTAACAGGAATGATCTTGAGCCGCCTGTTGTAAAGAGATACCCGATTATTTATGAGATTAAACAGAAGCTGATGCTGAACGGTGCCGTTTTTTCCGCTATGAGTGGGAGCGGGTCGACCGTGTTCGGCGTGTTTCGTACCGATGAGGAAGCGAATAGGGCTGTGGAGGGTCTGTCTGCCCATTGGTGCAAGGTCGTCAAGACGGTGATACCGCATTCGTGATGCATGAGAACGTTGGGGCGTAGACAAAAGGCAAGTCAGGAGATTTTGGATCTCCCATTTGGAGGTTCGAATCCTCCCGCCCCAGCCATGACGGCGGTGGTGGGTTATGCGTGATGAGCTGACGGATAAAACCCTTGGGCATTACCGCTACTGATAACGAGCGATTGGAGGAAGGATGCCGGAGGGTATAAAACTCATCAGCGGAAATAGTCACAGGGTATTGTCGAAAGAGGTTTCGGTGTATCTCGGAATCCCCTTGTGCGATGCAACCATTACGCAGTTCAGTGACGGTGAATTGATGGTCCAGATAAACGAGAATGTCAGGGGAACCGATGCCTTTGTGATCCAGTCGACCTGTCCCCCGGTTAATGATAATATCATCGAATTGCTTCTGATCATTGACGCCCTGAAGAGGGCATCTGCGGCACGGACAACCGCGGTAATCCCTTATTACGGATATGCGCGGCAGGACAGAAAGGTTCAGCCGCGGGTTCCCATATCGTCCAAACTCATTGCAGACCTTATAACAGCTGCAGGCGCTAACCGGGTTCTTGCTGTGGACCTCCATGCGGGGCAGATTCAAGGATTTTTCAACATCCCGGTTGATCATCTCTACGCTTCCGCTGTGTTAGTGGACTACGTACGCAAGAGGAATTTCAAGGATCTCGTCATCGTCTCGCCCGACGCCGGTGGCGTTGAGAGGGCGCGGGCTTTTGCTCGGAAGCTGCAGTGCAGCCTGGCCATTATCGATAAGAGACGTGAGATGGCAAATGTGTCCCAGGTGATGAATGTTATCGGTGATGTGAAAGGGCGTGACACCCTCCTCCTTGATGACATGATAGATACCGCCGGCACAACGACGCAGGCGGCGCTGGCACTCAAGGAAAAAGGTTCGCGCAGGGTCTACGCAGCGTCCACCCATGCCGTTTTATCTGGCCCTGCCATTGACAGGATCAACGATTCTGTCATCGAAGAGGTTATTGTGACGAATACGATACCTCTTGACAGCAGGAAAGAGCGTTGTAAAAAGCTTACAGTCTTGAGCATCGCATCGTTGCTTGCGGATGCTATCAAGAGGATTCACGAGGAGTCCTCAATAAGTTCGCTTTTTGAATAAGTGATAACTCGAAAGAGGAGGAGTATATGGAGAGATTCATATTGAACGCGGAAAAGAGAGAGGAAACGGGAAAGGGAGCAGCACGCTCATTGAGAAGAAAGGGGGAAGTCCCCGCTGTTCTTTACAGCGGCGGGATCTCCACGCCGATAAAGATAAGCGGAAAAGAACTCACCCGGTTTATGCATACAACTGCCGGTGAACAGGTGATGGTGAATCTTCAGTTCGCTGGGGGCGAGAGTCGGCTGGCATTAATGAAGGACTATCAAGTTGACCCCCTGAGAGGCGAGTTGCTCCATACGGACTTCTTCGAAGTGTCCCTTGTAGAAGAACTGCGCGTTATGGTGCATGTGACGACTATCGGGGAACCGATCGGCGTTAAAAGAGATGGCGGCATCCTCCAGTATGGGATCAGGGAGATGGAAATTCAGTGCCTTCCTGACAGGATACCCGGTCACATCGAAGTGAATGTCTCGGATCTCGAAAGAGGCAAATCCATCCATGTCAGTGATCTTGCGGTGGGAGAAGGCATAAAGATCCTTACGGATCCAAGCGAGCTCGTGGCCATCGTAACGGCGCCTGTGGTCGAGGAAGTCGCCGCACCCGTCGCAGCTGTGGCGGAGGCTGCTGCCGAGCCTGAGGTTATCAAGAAAGGCAAGAAAGAAGAGGAGACGGGAGAAAAGGCGTAATTGTGGGTTGTTGTCGGTCTCGGTAATCCCGGAGTACGGTATTCAAAAACCAGACATAATGTCGGCTTCATGGTGGTGGATGAGATTGCCGAGCGCTTGAACATAGAACTCAAAGTAAAAGAGTCTTGCAGAATAGGAGCAGGCTCCAGAGGGGGCAGACCGTTTATCCTCGTGGAGCCTTTAACGTTTATGAACAAGAGCGGTTTTGCGGTTCGTGAAGTGCTGAGACGATATCATATACCAACAGATCATCTGATCGTCATTCAAGATGACATCGACATGCAGACGGGTAGGGTAAAGATAAAGAAAAGGGGTTCTTCCGGCGGGCATAACGGTATAGAATCGATCATACAGGCCATAGGCACCAAGGAATTCAATAGGGTGAAGATCGGCGTTGGAAGAGAAGAAGGCGTGCCCGCTGAAGTCTTTGTTCTCAAAAAATTCAGAAAAGATGAGATCCCTTCCGTAAGAGATGCCGTTTTGCGGGCAGCCGATGCTGTTGATGCCATGGTGAAAAACGGTGTCGATAGCGCCATGAATATGTTCAACTGATGCCTTGTCATCGCGAGTGTCCCCGCGACCGCGCAGCAGTACGAGAGACTGCGCAGGGCTGCTACACGGTGGTTGAAGATTTGTTCATGGAGAAAAAATCACTCCGTCAGTGAGGCTGCTGTCGCCCGGCGTTCTCGACCATGAGCTTTGCAATGGATTTTGCGAATGCAACCGGGTCTTTCGGCCTTGAACCTTCCAGCAAGAGCGCCTGATCATAAAGGAGTCCGATATATTCCATCAAAAGCGCGTTCTCTCGGTCTTCTTCAAAGAGGACATTCATGGATGCGAAGAGGGGATGTGCGGGATTGATCTCAAGAATTTTTTTTGTCGTGGGAATATCCTGCCCCATTGCCTTCAGGACTCTCTCCATGGAGGCATCCAGAGCTCCCTCATCAACCACAAGACAGCAGGCGGAGTCTTTCAACCGTCCCGAGAGCCTGACGTCTTTTATCTCGTCCTTCAATCGGTCCTTGATTAGTTCGAGAAGTTTTTCATACTTCGCTTTCTTTTTCGTCATATCAGGTTCTGATTTATCAAGGCTGATTTCACCCTTGACAACAGACTTGAATTTCTTACCCTTGTACTCGAGGCCCGACAAAATGAAGTCATCTATTTCATCCAGCATAATGAGTACCTCGTAACCCTTCTCATTAAAGCCTTCCAAATAGGGGGATTTCACGATATCGTCCCATGATGTACCGGTTATATAATAAATCTCTTCCTGGCCAGCCTGCATGGCGTCCATATAATTCTGGAGTGTCCTGTAGGTGCCCGAGTCAGTTTTTGTCGATGGAAAGAGGAGCAGATCGGCAATCTGTTCCCTCCGCGAAAAGTCATAATGAACGCCCTCTTTCAGGACCCTGCCGAACTCCTTATAGAATTTGAGGTAGTTGTCATACTCACTTTTTTTCATGTCGCCAAGGGTGTCAAGCACTTTTTTAGTGAGATTTCTTTTGATGATCTCGACTTGACGATTGTTCTGCAAGATCTCTCGTGAAACGTTTAATGGGAGGTCGGACGAATCGACGACGCCTTTGATAAACCTCAGATAGAGCGGGATGAGCTCCTCGCAATGATCCATGATCTGCACTCGCTTGACATACAGGGCCGGACCGATCTTGTAATCCTTATAAAAAATGTCAACTGGCGCGCGGGAAGGAATATAGAGGAGCGCGGTAAATTCGGACGTCCCTTCTGCCTTGACATGAATGACGCAGGAGGGGTCCGAGAAATCATGGGAGATGTGGCGGTAAAATTCATGGTATTCGTCTCGGGATACTTCAGACTTATCTTTGAGCCAAATCGCCTTGCGGGAATTCAGGGTTACTTCTTCACTCACCGTAATTTTCCTGCCCGGATCGATCTTCGACTCTTCCTCTTTTTCGATCTCCATGACTATGGGATGCTCGATGAAATCTGAGTATTTTTTGACGATGCGCCGTATCTCCGGAGTCTCAAGATATTTCTTTTCATCGGCCTTGAGGTGCAAGATAACATCGGTGCCCTTCTTTTCTTTTTCGCTTTCCTCAACGGTAAAGGAACCATCGGCGGTTGATTCCCATTTGACCGCGCTTGTATTTTTGTCGCCGGCTTTTCTTGATATGACCGTGATTTTGTCCGCAACCATGAAAGACGAATAAAAACCGACGCCAAACTGTCCGATGAGCTCAGGGTTGTCTTTCACTTCTTTGCTCTGTAATGCCTTCAGAAATTCGGCCGTTCCAGAACGAGCGATGATTCCGAGGGCATCGATGGTTTCTTCCCGAGTCATTCCAATGCCATGGTCGCTTATCGTCAACGTCCCCGTGTTCTTATCCGGTGTTATTTTTATTTTCCAATCGCCCTGTTCTTCAGGAACCTCACTGTTCGTGAGCGATTCGTAGCGCGCTTTGTCGATCGCGTCAGATGCATTGGAGATGAGTTCTCTCAGGAACACCTCTTTGTGTGAGTAAAGGGAGTGGATCATCAGGTCCAGGAGTTGCTTGACTTCAGTCTTGAACTCCATTTTTTGCATTGTCATGGATTCACCTCAAACGGGATAAGTGTAGTCGCACTCAAAGGCGAAGGTTGCCCTATATAATAACGATGCTGAAGCTGAAAAAACAAGGTATCGGGACAGGTGCTGGGGCTTCCGGCGTCTTCTCTCGCAGAACCGGCGCCCCTCACGTATTATACCGTCCCGTTCTCTCCAACCTCTGCCTCACCGGGGACCCTGAAGAGAAGTGTCTCCCGGTCAGTTCCCGTCGGAGTTCAAGAGGAACGGGAGTATAAAAACAGAGCGAAAGACGAGAGTTTCTTCCGCTCTTATCGACTAATCCACAAGAACATAATCAGCGTCACCGGCTGTTACATCGTTTATTCCCACATGGCCGGGAATTTCCGGAAGTATCACTGTGTAATCGATGGCCGACTGCTTTCTCAGCTGTTCGGGGATGCCCCTTTTCCATGCGTGACCGACCCCGGCCAGAACTATTATCTTTTTTCCCGGATTGTTCTTTGCAAACAGCAAGAGATGCCAGGCCATGGATTTGTCCCAGAGCATCTGGGCTTCACAAAAGTGGCGAAACGAGGTGGAATCTTCTTTTGCATGGGCTTCGTGGGCCGTGCTCATGAAGTCCATATAGGCGGCATCTACGTCACAGGATATCCCCGGAGGTAATTGTTTCAATTCATCCCTGGTGAGGGATGAAAATCCCTGTCGTGAAACCTTCTCGGTAATGTCACGGGGCACGTTCAATCCGATCATCGGGATGCTGTTATCCTTTGCATAGAGAAATATGTCCCTGTACCATGGCCATGGAGCACGCCAGTTATCGTTAAAAAACGGCAGGAAATCCTGTAACGTCAACTTTCCCGATGTCCAGA
Organism: Thermodesulfovibrionales bacterium; assembly: GCA_050014695.1. GTDB lineage: Bacteria > Nitrospirota > Thermodesulfovibrionia > Thermodesulfovibrionales > UBA9159 > UBA9159. The sequence goes on along the minus strand of JBEKCV010000009.1, from coordinate 8,383 downwards.
GGTCCAGCCTATCCTGGGCGTTGGCGCGGAACATCTCGAGTCCAACGGCAAAGGGGAGGCGAAATTCATTGAATGATTTTATAATATCCAATTGAGCCTCGTGGTGCCTCCCGTTGTCGTGAGTCTCGCCCACAAAAACGATGGTGCTCTTCTTGATCTCCTGAATCATCTCAGAGAATTGAATAATTTTCCGGTCGTGTAACCGTAACACGCGCTGATAGCTGACACCATCTGCCGATGTTATAAAACAGGCAGAGAAAATCACTCCCAAGATCAAACCAATTGGATATCTCTTCATTGCATCAGTTTCAATGCGCCTTAAGGCGCATAATATTTTTTTTTCTTCGGAAGATACTCTTGCTCGACAATGCCGCCATAATCATGGGGATATTTGTAGCCTGTTCCGTGACCGAGCTTCTCTGCCCCGGGGTAATTGCTGTCCTTCAGGTGATCGGGCACGTCCATCGTCTGTTCATTCTTTAAGTCTTGCAGCGCGGCCTCTATTGCCCTGTAGGAGGCATTACTTTTTGGTGCATTGCAGATATGGATTGTCGCCTGCGCAAGGGGGATGCGTGCTTCCGGCATGCCTATGAACTCCACTGCGCGTAGGGTGGACGTGGCGACGACAAGTGCCATGGGATCTGCGTTGCCCACATCCTCTGATGCACAGATGACGATTCTTCTTGCTATGAACCGTGGGTCTTCCCCGGCATAGAGCATCTTTGCAAGATAATAGATCGCCGCATCAGGGTCGGACCCCCGCATGCTCTTAATAAAGGCGGAGATGGTGTCATAATGCTGATCGCCTTTTTTGTCATACACAACTGCTTTTTTCTGAATGGATTCTTCCGCTATGGGAACAGAGATGACTATATTGCCATGTTCATCAGCGCTTGATGTCAGAGCGGCCACCTCCAGAGCCGACAACGCCTTTCGTGCATCGCCATCGGACATCCTGGCTATATGGTGTAATGCATCCTCATCGACCGTGATCCGGAGATTGCCAAGGCCTCGCTCCCTATCCCGAAGGGCATTACGGAGGACCGTTACGATATCCTCCTGGGTAAGGGGTTTCAACTCGAAGATCTGACTTCGTGAGAGGAGGGCGCTATTGACGTAAAAAAAAGGGTTTTCAACCGTGGCTGCTATCAACGTGATGTTGCCTTCCTCCACATCGGGCAGCAAAGCATCCTGCTGGAGCTTGTTGAACCTGTGTATCTCATCCAGGAAGAGGATGGTGCGGATCCCCTTTCCTTTTCGTGCCCTTGCAGATTGTATGACCTTTCTGAGGTCATCAAGGCCAGCGGTTGCAGCATTGATCCAATCGAAGTGAGCATTTGTCGTTGCGGCAATCACCCTGGCAATGGCGGTCTTCCCGGTACCGGGCGGTCCGTAAAGAATGATAGAAGTGATCCTGTCAGCCGCGATCGCCCGTCTGAGGAGTTTGCCCTCTCCGAGGATGTGCCGCTGCCCCACATATTCATCAAGGCTTCTCGGGCACATCCGGTACGCAAGGGGTTCGTTCACTGTGTTATCATCAAACAGGCCCACATACCAATGTACCCCTTTTCAGCTGGATATGTCCAGATGGTATAATCTCATGGTTGCCAAAGGCGCGCGTTTACAGGGATGGACGGGATGAGCATGACGAAAGGAACACAGCGATAGTGCCGCCATGGAAGCCGCAAAAATCCACGTTGCTGTCATGACTCCATCGTTCACGCATAGCGGATGTTTGAACACCCGATGAGAAGGATCCTTCACATCGACATGGATGCTTTTTTTGCCGCTGTTGAGGAAAAACGACATCCTGCATTGGAGGGGAAGCCTCTCGTGATAGGAGGCAGCGGAGACCCGATGAGAAGAGGGGTTGTATCAACGGCATCCTATGAGGCGAGGAAGTTTGGAATCCATTCTGCCATGCCGTTGAGAACCGCGTACAAGCTCTGTCCCGATGCCGTCTTTCTCCCCGTAGATTATGATGAGTACTCAAAGGTATCGCAACAGATTAAGAACATCCTGAGGGAATTCGCTTCCGAGATCGAGGATGTGGGGATTGATGAGGCTTTCCTCGATATATCACAGATCGAAGAAACACCAGAAGAGATCGCTTACGCCGTAAGCAAGAGGATAAAGGATGAGACAGGTCTCACGTGCTCCATAGGCATAGCACCGAACAAGCTTCTCGCAAAGATCGCTTCTGACATGCAGAAACCTAATGGACTGACGATAATCAAGGAGGAGGAAGTCGCAACTCGCATATGGCCTTTGCCCGTGAGAAAGCTCTGGGGTGTCGGGCCCAAAACAGAGGAATATCTCAAAGGCATTGCAATAAGGACAATAGGAGAGCTTGCCGCGATGCCCCATGATAAACTCGTTGGGGAATTTGGAAAATCATACGGTCAGTATCTGTATGAAGCTTCACGGGGAATAGACAACAGTCCACTCATAACTTATTGGGAGCCGAAATCTTCGAGCAGAGAGACAACCTTTCAGACAGACGTTGACCACTGGCAGACCCTTGCGAAAACTGTTGCTGAACTCACAAAAGACGTTGTCGATGACATAAGGCAAAGAGGGTATAAGGGGAAGACAGTTACCCTTAAGGTCCGCTTCAACGATTTCAAGACACTGACAAGGGCAAAAACCCTCCAAGGTGCTTCTGATTCACTGGAGGAGATAAGGCGGGCTGCCTTCGATTGCCTTAAAAGGTTTGAACTGAAGAAAAAGGTGAGGCTTATCGGCGTGAGGGTGAGCGGGTTGGAAAAAAAAGAAGAGCAGAGAGACCCCAAGAGCAGTGAAGCGGAGATGTCGGGATCAAACGTTTCCGATGCTATTCCCGGACTGAACGACAAGACACACTGAGGAAATTCCGTGCATCAAACACGCGCCTTTATTCTAATCATAATCACTTTTATGCTATAACGACTTTATGAGCTGGGAAGGGGACTTCTTGCCCTGAAGATGTTAAAAATCACAGGGAGAGGAGAGGCAAATGGTTAAGATTGTGCCCGGCGTCAAATGGTTGACATCCGTGCCTATCATGAGTGCTCTGATCACTCCGTGCTGACGTCCCTGTCCGGCGCACATATTCCAAGTCTGTCTCTGCCATAGGGTGAGAGGGTTCTCAGCTCCCTAATGATAGGAGGCATTACCTCGATGACCTTATCTATCTCGGTCCACTCATTGTAGCGGCTGAGGGAAAACCTGATTGAGCCGTGAATTGCGGTGAAAGGCACACCCATAGCCCGTAACACGTGACTTGGCTCAAGAGCGCCCGTTGTGCATGCAGAGCCTGACGAGGCACAGATGTCGAACTCGTTGAGCTTCAGAAGAATGGCCTCTCCCTCGACATAGTCAAAACTGATGTTCGTCGTGTTTGGCAGGCGGTGTTCTCTTTCACCGTTCACCCGGGAATCGGGACACCGCTCAAGGAGGGCTTTTTCAAGTCCGTCCCTCAAGGAGCTGACATAGGCAATCTCATTAGCAAGGTTTTCCCTCGCAAGATCACACGCCCTGCCGAGTCCGATAATGGAAGCGATGTTCTCTGTGCCTGCTCTCCGTCCGTGTTCCTGATGTCCACCGATCATATAGGGATAGAAACGGGTGCCTTTTCTCACATAGAGGGCTCCCACTCCTTTCGGTGCGTGCAACTTGTGCCCTGAGAGGGAAAGCAAATCCACAGGAAGTTTTTTTACATCTATGGGGACCTTGCCTATCACCTGGACCGCATCGGTATGAAAGAGAATATTTCTTTCTCGGAGGATCTCACCTATTTGCGGTATGGGAAAGATGACTCCCGTCTCGTTGTTTGCGTACATGATCGAGACAATAGCGGTATCATCATCCAGTGATCGACTGAAAAGCTGCATATCGATCCTTCCAAGGGTATCAACGGGGAGAAAGGTTACACGGTGACCTTTTCTCGCAAGGTGTTTGGCAAAGTTAAGGACAGCGGGATGTTCCACCCGCGTGGTGATGATATGTCTTTTCTGGGGATATGACTCAACCGTGCTCATGATTGCGGTGTTATCACTTTCCGTGCCGCAGCTTGTGAATATGATCTCCTCTGGCGCCGCATTGATGAGCGAAGCGACCTTTCTCCGTGCTTCTTCAACTTGCCGATGGAGTTGACCGCCGAAGGTGTGCATGCTGGATGGATTCCCGTAAAGGTCCTTAAGATAAGGGATCATCTCATCGAGAACCTCAGGGGCTATCGCCGTTGTTGCATTATTGTCCAGATAAATCGGCATCATCCTTCCACCACGATTATATCCTCACTCACGAGTTCCCTTAATTTCTCTTCAATGCCTTTAATGGTGACACCACCCATCGGACATGCAACGCACATAGCCCTGAGGGCAATGATTACTCTATTGCCCTCGATGTCTATGAGTTCAAGGTCTCCGCCGTCTGCCTGGAGGCGCGGACGTATCTCTTTTTCCAGGACATCCTCTATGAGCGCAATCTTTTGGAGGTTGGTCAGCTTTTTTGGAACGGGCGGCCTTTCAGGAGCTGCTTTAACCTGCAATATATCCTTCAGGATGGCCTCTATGGCAGGAATGCAGGCGCCGCATCCGCCCCCGGCCTTTGTGTAATTGGTAATTTCTTCGACGTTAGTGAGGTGGTTTTCTGTGACAACTCTCCGTATTTTTTCCTCTGAGACCTCGAAGCACTTGCAGATGATCTTTTCTCCTACCGCGAGGGGTCTCGTTTCACCACGATAATCGGCTATCGCCGCTTCCAGTGCCTCTCTTCCCATGACAGAGCAATGCATCTTTTCAGGAGGCAGGCCGCCGAGGTAATCTGCGATATCCTGATTGGTGATCTTGAGTGCCTCATCTACGGTCTTCCCTTTGATGAGTTCTGTCAGCACAGACGAGCTCGCTATGGCCGAGGCACAACCGAATGTCTGAAACTTTGCGTCGATGATCATCCCGGTCTCATTGTTGACCCTGAGAGACAGCTTCAGTGCATCACCGCAGAGGATGCTGCCCACCTCGCCAACACCATCGGGGTTCTCTATCTCACCTGCATTCTTTGGATGGAGAAAAAAATCTTTTACCTTCTCTGTATACTCCCACATAATTCTTTTTATCACAGATTGAATCCGATGTCAATATTTTAGGTAACATGTTTCAGGTGCAGCGGATACCCTTTCCGCGCATCACCCTTTCCTGGGGAAGGGAATTGCACGTTTTTAAATGCATCAAAATGTTTTGTCCCCGGCGTCTTTTGGCAAATACGGAACCCACAAAGTTTTCCACGTCGGAGAGAGCAGGATAAAGCTCAGCATATGGAGAGGCATCTTCGTGTGAACATATCACGGCAAAGGTGTTCTCTTCGACATGTGGTAAAATACTTTTCAAAAAAATCTCATAGGGGGAAATATGTTCCATACGGCAGATTCGCAGGATATCATCAAGGGCAGAATTACCGATGTCTATTTCGAGAGGACCCTCAAGATCCTCAAGGCAAAGGGAATAAATCCCCTGGTGAAAGCTGAATTTATCGCAAAGACTTTTCCTGACGGATGGCAATGGGCTATATTCGCAGGGCTCGATGAGGCGATGTCCCTTGCGAGACATCTGCCCGTTAAGGTCAGAGCCATGAGGGAAGGGACTTTTTTTTATCCCTATGAACCCGTGATGGAAATCGAAGGCAGGTATCAGGACTTTTGCGTCTATGAGACCGCCCTTCTCGGGCTGATCTGCCAGGCATCCGGAGTCGCGACAAAGGCTGCGCGGTTCAAGAAACTCGCTGGGAATAGACCTGTCATCAGTTTCGGTGCACGCAGAATGCATCCGGCACTTGCTCCGATGATCGAGAGGAATGCTTATGTCGGCGGCTGTGACGGCGTATCAGTTCTAAAATCCGGCGAAGTCATAGGTGAGGATCCCATGGGTACAATGCCGCACGGCCTGATTATCTGTATGGGATCAACGATCGATGCCATAAAGGCTTATGATGAGATCCTGGATCCGACCTTGAATAGGGTTGCATTGATAGACACATTTCTCGATGAGAAGTTCGAGGTGATAAATGTTGCGGAGGCCATGGGTGAGAAGCTCTTTGCCGTGCGGTTTGACACGCCGGGATCGAGGAGAGGCGATTTTTATCGCATCATCGAGGAATGCAGATGGGAGTTGAATCTGAGGGGATACGCGTATATCAAGTTCTATGTGAGTGGCGGGATAAAGGAAGAGGATCTCCCTGTCTTGAATCCCGTGGTGGATGGTTACGGCATTGGCACATCCATCAGTAACGCACCGGTTGTTGACTATGCCATGGACATCATGGAACTCGAAGGGAAGCCCCTTGCAAAGAGGGGAAAATGGTCGGGCTCCAAGAGGACGCTGAGATGTTCCGCGTGTAACAAGGGCATGATCGTGCCGAACAATGATGAGAGTTACACCTGCGAATGTGGTGAACTTTTCCGTGATATTCTAATTCCCGTGTTCGAAAACGGCAGATATCTTGTGGATATGCCTTCCCATAAGGAGATACGGGAATTTGTACTGAGGCAGTTACAGTCGGCAAGAGGAGTTGTAAACCGTTCCTAAAAACATGGCCAACTACTCCATGACGTCATTCGAACGGTGCTCATAACGATTCGCCTGCCGGAATCTCGCCGGACAACAAACGGTATGATCACAGGCTGTGCCGTGCCTTTCGGTCGGTGACAACCTGGATCGGGACTCGCCCGACCGCCCGTGCGCTGCAAGCGCTGCTTGGCCTTCCGCGAAATAACTGCCCACGCACTCCACACATGCTTCCCTCGATTTCTTACAGGGAGAGGCAGGGTGACCTGAAGCTGACTCGGCAGCCGTTCGCTAAAGCCGTTTACTCTCCGCCCCAGAACTAAAGCTGCAGCATGATGACCGGACATCCCATACCGGCCTGCAAACTTCTCCCGTCCGATCACGGAAGTGTATGCGGCCGATTCCTCCAGGACTGCTATCCCGGCATCAAAAGCCCGCGCTGCTATAACCGTGAAAATGAGACGGTAGGCAAACGATGAAAGCATCCGCGCATATCGCTTGTCTTCTTTTTCCAAAGCAGCCTTCTTCTTCCGAAAGTCAAGCTCCTCGATAACAATGGGCTTCTTTCGGTCAGAGGCCAGGGTGATAAGTGCCTTCACCGCTTCACTGACAATGGCTTTGCTCTGAGCAGTGGACTTGCCGTAAGTGCAGCAAGGGATCGTCCGGAACTCTATGAGATTGCCGAAGCGGTCTGTCCCGGTAACCGCCAGGTGATCTGCATTGATGTCCACACCGATTACCCCGAGTCTTCTGTCTGAGATGCTCTTCCCTACAGGCAAAGTAACCGAAACAAACACTCGCCAGCCTTTCTCATCCTTCACAAACCGGTACGAGATGGCCTGCCACTCCTCTTTGTTGTCGGAGCGGTTTCTGCCGATGGCGGCTACCATGGCATTGTGCCCGTGAGCAAACCATAGGCCGGAGAGTACGGTGTATTTGCCGGGCAGAGCGTTTGGCAGTCTCAGGCGAAGCGAGATGCTTCCATCTGCACCTACCGTTGCCACGCAGCCCTGACAGCCTGCTGTTTCATCCTTGGATCCCAGAACGAAGAACTGGCTGTTTCTGGCTGCCTGCCACTCAGACAGCCATGCCTGGTGAGAGGCATACCCGTTTTCCTCCAGATGAAACTGAGCGCGAAACAGTTTCTTTGAGCCGAAACAGAGGCGAACAATCCCCTCCTTTCTATCGGACTGGAGACTCTTGAGTTTCTGTTTCAACATGGCAAGGCGGCGTTTCTTCTGGTGCAGGACCGCAGGCTTGGTGATGCGTTTCAGTACCCGCCCCGCCCTCTTGATCCGTCCATTGAGCTCGTCAATCAGCTCAGGCTGCCGTTCTTTCACGGAGGATATCCTGCCGCCGAGTCCTGTCTGGAGAGCATTAAACCGGCGGGCCGTAATACCAAAACGTCTCAGAAAGTCCCTCTTGAGGGCATTGCGGTCATCCCCCGCCTCAATGCGGGCAAAAAGCGTTCTCTCAACCAGGCCGTACTGAGAAGCATAGGCATCAAAAAAACCAGATTGCTCCTGCCCAGTTCGGGTCGTGCCTGGTACGTTCGTATGGATTAGCTCATATCATTCGCCGGTGGCTGCCTTCATGGCGCGCCTCGCCCTGCTTTTCGCCGATCGCTTCCCGTACAGGCCAGCGCACAGCGATACGATGACTGCATGGAGGTCCCGGACTATATCATCCTTCATGTCCTCAGGCTCAATCACGGAAAGCGTTCTGCCCTGAGCAGCAAGCGCAGCCTCCCCATACTCAAAACCAAACCTCATGAGCCTGTCCCTGTGCTCTACCACCACGGTGCGGCTCGCGGGATTCCTTAAGATCTTGAGCATTGCCCG
>JBEKCV010000008.1:0-86438 GCA_050014695.1 Thermodesulfovibrionales bacterium | reverse complement strand
TTGGTCCATAAGCTCGGGATGCGGCTCTTAAGCCACTTGTGCTTGTCCCTCAGCATCCTGGAGCTCCTGCCCTTCATCTGCTTGACCAGCCTGTGTACACCGTACTGCGGATCCACTTCAACCAATAAATGCACGTGGTCCGGCATAACCTCCATCTCAATGATCCCGGCATGTCTCTCTTGCGCTACGCAATGGATAATGCGCTTTAGGTCGGTTTCAACCTTCCCTGTGAGCACCAGGCGACGGTATTTGGGGCACCACATCATATGGTACTTGCAAGAATAGACAACATTGTTGTTGCTTTTGTACTCCACCGCTTCATTATATAACTTATAGACGTCTAATTACAACAACAGTTACAGCACTATCCCCATGGCTGAAGCGAGGGGCTTGCGTGCTGCAAAGCTTTCGGTCATTCTCGCCGACCAGATAAAGAGTCTCGATTGGAAGAGCAGGGAAGCGGAATTTGGTTGTGATGCTCCTCGTGAGGTCCTCAATCTTGTTTTGGAGAAACTGTCTACGCTTTTATCGTGACCCGATGACTGAGGAGGCGCGATAAACCCTCACTCACTGCAATCCTAATAGTTTTCCCCTCATCCTATCCCTGTCGTTTTGCCAAACTTAACGCCAATATGTCCAGAAAGATTCACTATTGGCGTGATAAGCAAAAACATGAAGTGGATTTTATTGTGTCATAAAAAAGGCTGAACCGACGGTTATCGAGTGCAAATGGACTGCAACGGACTTTGATTCGGGAAATGTAAGGATTTTTCGAGGATTCTATCCGAGAGGACATAATTTTGTAGTCGTATCGGATGTCAAGAGAGCATATTCTCGAAGTTGTGGTGATGTCACGGTCAGGTTCGTAAATCTCGAAGATTTAATTAGAGAGATGGCAGAATAGTCTTTGATTCTTCGTCAGGCCCTCCCTTGAAATGACACGTTACAAACCGAAAGACACACTTTTTACAGTCTCAAAAGAATGAATTCTTGGCAGGGCGGCCATCTCGAGTCCACCCTACAGTATCGTCATTAGGAAACTCGCTTTCCCATTGCCTGTATCTTTAGCAAAAAGGTAGTATATAGGCGGCATTTGTAGCTGCGACTCGTATCACAACGGAATCCGAATATTCCCTGAGGAAAACCGTTTTTTCAGCACAGGGTCAATACGTCTAAAAAAGGGTTAATATACATGGATATCACGCAGGAACTGCACCGCCTAAACCGGCGGCAGCGGGAGGCGGTGCTTCACACGGAGGGCCCGCTCTTGATCCTTGCCGGTGCAGGATCAGGAAAAACGAGGGTGCTCACTATCAGGACCGCATACCTCATCCAGAAAGGCATCCCGGCTAACCATGTGCTGGCAGTCACTTTTACGAATAAAGCCTCCCGCGAAATGAAGGAACGGGTCTCGTCCATTCTCAAGGGAGTAGCGGGTCAAACTGCTGTTACACGCAGCAAAGGTCCAACGGTTTCGACGTTTCATTCCCTCTGCCTTGCCATCCTGCGCCGGGAGATCGAGCGCCTCGGCTACCGCAAGGACTTCACCATCTACGATACGTCGGACCAGCTCTCTCTTTTGAGAGGCATCCTGACAGAGGTCAAGTTTGCCGACAAGAGCTTCAAGGTGGAAGATGTCATGGAACGTATCAGCAAATCCAAGAACGACGTGTCGCTAACAATACATAAGCATTCATCAAAAAAAGCGAACGAAGATGATATAGACAACATCTCGGAGTACCTCTATCCCAAATATCTTGAGGCTCTGAAATCCTTCAATGCCCTGGATTTTGATGATCTTATCCTGTTTACCCTCAGGCTCTTTAGGGAACATCCCGATGTGCTGAAGAAATATCAGGACAGGTTCAGATATATCATGGTAGACGAATACCAGGACACTAACCGTATGCAGTATGATTTCATCGGCCTCCTCGCCGGCGAGCGGAAAAACCTCTGTGTAGTGGGTGACGACGACCAGTCCATCTATGCCTGGCGTGGCGCCAGCCTGAGCAATATCCTCGATTTCCAGCATGACTTTCCCGGCACGACCGTGGTGCGACTGGAGCAAAACTATCGGTCTTTTGGGAACATCCTCAAGGCTGCCAACAGCGTCATCAAGAACAACGAGCGGAGAATGGAAAAGTCCCTGTGGACAACTCAGGGCGACGGCCCTGAAGTGATGCTGTACAAAGCATTTGGCGGTGACGAAGAGGCGGAATGGGTGGCAAACCGTATTCAGCAGGTTAAGTACGAAAAGAAACTCTCTTTCGAGGACTTCGCCGTGATTTACAGAGCCAATGTCTTTTCTCGGCAGTTTGAGCAGGCTATGCGGAAGCTGCACGTACCCTATTCGGTGGTAGGAGGCATGAGCTATTTCGAGTACAGGGAGGTAAAGGATATTATCGCCTACCTGAGGATTATCGCCAATCCTCGCGACGAGTTGAGTCTTCTTCGGATAGCAAACACACCCAAACGCGGGCTGGGGCCGACCACCCTCGGCGGTCTCTCTGACTTCGCCCGGCAGCAAGACATCACGCTCCTTGAGGCTTTTGTCAGGGCAAATGAAATAGACGGCCTCACCGGGAAGCCTGCTGAAGCTGCTCAGGGCTTTGCAGCAATAGTAGGAAGGTATAAGTCTTTATTTGATAGAAATAAGGAGATGGCTGCAGTGCTGAGAGAGCTTATCTCGGAGATAAACTATCCGGACCATATCCAGGGACTCTTCAAAACTCCCAATGTGGTATCACAGCGCCTTCAGAATGTCGAAGATTTCATCGGGGCCGTTGCATATTTCGAAAAAACAGATGACTCTCCGACACTGCAAGCATTCCTCGAAACACTGGCACTCACAGACCTCCTTAAGGACAAGGAGAAGCGCAACGGAAACGGTGTTACTCTCATCTCTTTCCACTCGGCAAAGGGACTGGAGTTCCCCGTGGTATTTATTGTTGGCGTTGAAGACGATATCCTTCCACACAAAAAGTCCATCTATGAGGCTTCAGGTCTGGAGGAAGAGCGTCGGCTTTTCTACGTAGGCATAACGCGGGCCATGAAGGAACTCTACGTCTGCTATGCGGGCCATCGAATACGCTATGGCAAAAGCACACCCTGCAACGCCTCGCGCTTCATCGACGAACTACCGGAAGATGCGATAAGGAGAATCGACGGAGAGGATGAAAGCGATGTAATAGATGAACAAGAGGCGGCGAAGGCATTCTTCTCAAACATTAAGAACATGCTGGGAGATTGATTGAATCTCTGGAAGCGGAGCGCGCCCGGCTCTATGAGGTACTATCTGACCCTCACTTCTATCTACGGAACCGAAGCAGGATACCGGCGGCAAAGGTCAGGATTGAGGAACTCGATAAAGAAATCACTACCGGATATCAATGATGGGAGCTTTTGGAGTCGCTCCCCGAAGGAACATAAAAAGACATGAAAGAGACCCATATTTCGATTATCGCAAAAGAACTTGAGATACAGATCCTGCAGGTCAAGGCCACAGCCTCTTTGCTTGAGGATGGGGCAACGGTGCCTTTCATTTCAAGATACAGAAAGGAAGCCACCGGGAGCCTCGACGACGTCGCTGTCGCCGCCATCAGGGATAGGCTTGAACAACTGGACGAACTGGATAAGAGGCGTGACGCTATTTTGAAATCGCTGGAAGAACGGGGACTGCTTACGGAGGAGTTGAAGGAGAAGATCGAACAGGCTGGGTCTGTCACAGTCCTTGAAGATGTCTATCTCCCCTTCCGCCCGAAGCGCCGCACTAGAGCAACGATAGCTAAGGAGAAGGGTCTAGAACCCCTTGCTGCAATTATACTTGAACAGGAAGAGGTGGACATAGAAGGTGTGGCGGCCTCGTTTATAGACGTCGAAAAAGGTGTCGCTTCCGTGGAAGAAGCTTTCGCTGGTGCAAGGGACATCATTGCCGAATGGGTGAGCGAGAACCAAAGGGCAAGAGAGAGGGTGCGTGAGCTCTATTGGGCGAAGGGCGTTATACGGTCAAAGATCGTCAGCGGCAAAGAGGAAGAAGGGATCAAGTACAGGGACTATTACGAATGGGAAGAGCCGGTATCAAAGGCCCCTGCGCATAGAATCCTTGCGATACGCCGGGGCGAGAGCGAAGGGTTTCTCATCCACCGCATATTGCCGCCCGAAGACGAGGCGCTCTCCCTGATAGAATCTGTTTTCGTAAAATATGGCAAGGCATCGGAGCAGGTTAAGATGGCCGTTCATGACAGTTATAAAAGACTGCTCTGCTTCTCCGTGGAGGGGGAGATTCGCCTGGCTGTAAAGAAGCGGGCGGATGAAGAAGCGATAAGGGTATTTGTCGAGAACCTCAGACAGCTCCTGCTCGCCCCTCCGCTGGGCAGAAAGAACGTCCTTGCCGTTGACCCCGGTTTCAGGACGGGCTGCAAGGTGGCATGTCTCGACCGGCAGGGAAAACTGCTCCATAACGACACCATCTTCCCCCATTTCGGCGACAAGGGCGCTTCTGAGGCCGCCGGAAAAGTGAGGGAACTGTGCGGACGATTCCGTATAGAGGCGATTGCGATAGGCAACGGGACTGCCGGAAGAGAGACGGAGTCTTTCATTAAGGGCCTCGGCCTTCCCGTGGAAATCAAGGTTGTGATGGTAAATGAAAGCGGGGCGTCGATATATTCGGCCTCTGATGCAGCGCGAGAAGAATTTCCGGATCATGACGTGACTGTGCGAGGTTCGGTTTCGATAGGACGCCGGTTGATGGATCCGCTCGCCGAGCTGGTTAAGATAGATGCCAAATCGATCGGCGTGGGCCAATATCAGCATGACGTGGATCAGGCTGCATTGAAGAAAAGCCTTGACGATGTCGTAATCAGTTGCGTCAACGGCGTGGGGGTCGAGGTCAACACCGCAAGCAGGCAGCTCCTGACATATGTCTCCGGACTGGGACCGCAGCTTGCAAAGGGGATTGTGAATTACAGGAACGAACACGGCCCCTTCACGTCGCGCGAGGAACTAAAAAAGATTCCGCGCCTCGGGCCTAAGGCATTTGAGCAGGCAGCGGGATTTCTTCGCATTCAAGATGGGGAAAACCCGCTGGATAGGAGCGCTGTACACCCGGAAAGCTATCATATAATTTATGCCATGGCGCGGGACATCGGCTGCGGGGCAGGCGACCTGATGCGGGACGGGGAACTCAGAAGGAAGATTGATCTGTCGCTATATGTGACCGATAAGGCAGGAATGCCCACCCTGAACGACATCATGACTGAGCTTGCAAAGCCGGGACGGGACCCGCGACAGCAATTCGAGGCCTTCGAGTACGCGCCCGGCATAACGAAGATTGAAGACGTCAACCCGGGTATGAAGCTACCCGGCATTGTCACCAATATCACGGCATTTGGGGTTTTTGTGGATATCGGCGTTCACCAGGACGGACTTGTCCACATAAGTGAACTCGCCGACAGATTTGTGAAAGACCCTGCGGAAGTGGTGAAGGTCCATCAGAAGGTCACTGTAAATGTCCTTGATGTCGACCTTCAGAGGAAACGCATTTCTCTCTCAATGAAAAACGTACAATCAAAGACAGAAGTTCCACGCAAGACGGAAGACACAAAAACATCACCTGCGGTGGGAATAAAAGCTGACAGGTCTGGGAAAAGACCTATACGCTTCGTAAATAATCCTTTTTACGAAGCATTAGTGAAGAAAAAGTAATACCGGTGTTCTTTTCCTTTGATGAAATGATCACCCCGGACTAAAGTTCCGGGGTATCTCGACGGAAAAATGCCCGGCATTGACCTTCGGCCAAACCGGTGCATGCTTAGAGGCCCCGCCGCTACGCTCTGGGCAGGCCTTCATCCCTAGGCTTGAAAGCCATGGGGTTCTCGGCCAGGGGCTATAATGCTAACAATGAGAGAGAACCATACCGGGGCCATTAGTTCATGTTTCCTGACGAAGCCGAGACTTCTCCCTGCCAGGGTGGCAAGTTTGCTTCAGAACGGGTGGCAGGAATCGTCTGGAAAATATAGATTCGACGTTCTTCGCGCCTAAGACATGACCCATCTAAACCGAATTTTCGCTCTGCATAAGGGAAATCCATCCAGAAGAAGACCCCTAGTAATCAGCCTCGACCAGGATCTTACGTATACGCTCTCAAATAGAGGAGAACCAGAAAACCTTGATGTTTTTTTCACGCCCGGAGTCCCTTAAATGCCTCAGAAAGTAAGCGTAGGTTTCATGAAGACGATACGCCATATGTGGACCGTATGGCAGCAAAAAAATATGAGATTACGATGCGATGCTTGGCTTCGGTGAGAAATGTGAAGTTCCGTCAGAGTCGAGACCTCTGCCTGAAGATAATAACAAACTCAGGTGGGTAACAAGCCGACGCGGCTGCGCCGTACCGTTAACTGGCAAAGCCGTTATCACTTTCCGATAATAATCTGAAGTAGGTTCCAACCATCCAATCTTGCGGATTTCAGAAAGGACTTGATAGCGGCCGCGGTCAACGCGTCAGTTGCGTCAGTTCGCGTGTTATACCCTATACTCTGCCGGCAATGGCCTGCTCCACGGAGGTTCTATCAGTTTTTGGACTCCCTCCTGTACCTCACACAGGATTTAGGTCAGTGAAACTGTTTAGTTCCGTTCATACTCCGCAAAATCAGTGTTCTTCTACTGTTCTCAGTTTCTCTCTCTTCTAAACGGCAATGTCTTCGCCGCAAAGAGATGGATTACGTTTGGAAATATGCTAGACCTTCATCGTAAAACTTTCTGGTAGCAACAGGAAATGATTTGTTAACATAGTAAATTCATTATGTTAATTCATAAATTGTCAGCACTCATGAAGAGATTAGTTATTGTTCAATAATTGCATGAACTCATTTGAGTCAAAAAGAAACATAGTATTAGCGGATCAGATGAGGAAAAGGATTCCTGCGCTACTTATACTTATTATATTCCTTGTGTCCTTCGCAGTTTATTTTAACGCCCTTTCAAACGACTTCGTCTTTGACGATAGTGTTCAGGTTTTGGAAAACGACTGGATCAAAGATGTGAAATACATACCAGATATATTTTCTAACAGTGTATGGGGGTTCCAGGGGGAGACTAGAATTTCAAACTACTACAGACCATTCATGCATCTTATCTTTATGTTCAATTATTACGTCTTTGGCTTAAGACCCTGGGGTTTCCACCTGGTCAACATCCTCTTTCATTGTGGCGTATCGGTTCTTGTATTTTTGATCATACAGAGACTCCTTACCGGTCACAATTCCTCAGTGTCCTCGGTGTATCTTTCTCCTCCCTTTATTGCCGCGATGCTTTTTGCGGTACATCCCATCCACACCGAGGCCGTTACGTGGATATCAGGGCTTCCTGATGTATCCTTTCCGTTTTTTTATCTTCTCTCCTTTTATCTTTATGTTTCGTTTCGGGACGGCGCCAAGAGAGGCTATATATTGTCCGTTCTTTCATTTTCAGCAGCAGCTTTTTCTAAAGAGCCGGCCCTTACTCTTCCCATCATGTTGATAGCTTATGATTACCTGTTGAAAAACTCGGATGAGACTTTCTTGAAAGCCATTAAGAGATATATTCCATATGTTGTCGTTTCAGGTAGTTACCTCTTAATGAGATATTATGCTCTTGGAAGCTTTGCACCAACAGAATTCCATACTAATCTTGGTCCTTATGAAAGCATCATCAATGTGTTCCCGCTTTTCAAAGAGTATCTTACAAGCCTGCTTTGGCCGCTCAATCTGAATTTATGGCACTCTTTCCATCCTATCAGCTCCCTTTTTGAGGCGATGGGGATAATGTCCGTAGCTGTGACTGTCATTTTTTTTGTTGTTGCGATAGCAGCATACAGAAAAAACAAGATAGTTTTCTTCAGTTTTCTTCTATTCGTCGTTCCTCTGCTGCCGGCATTCTACATAAAGGGAATCGGGGGAAAGCCTTTCGCCGAGAGATACCTTTACCTGACCTCTGTTGGTTACGTACTTCTTTCGGCGGTCTTTTTATCGTGGGCCACGGAGAAGCTGCCGCAAGCAGTCAGAGGTATGACTATCGTTTTTACAGTGATAGCCGGACTTTATACTGTGGGAACTGTAGACAGGAATAACGTATGGAAGAATGATTATACCCTTTGGTCAGATACGGTGAGGAAG
Organism: Thermodesulfovibrionales bacterium; assembly: GCA_050014695.1. Taxonomy (GTDB): domain Bacteria; phylum Nitrospirota; class Thermodesulfovibrionia; order Thermodesulfovibrionales; family UBA9159; genus UBA9159. Next base: position 78,285 of record JBEKCV010000008.1, on the reverse strand, counting down.
GCGCCGGATGAGGCATGGCCTCATTATAATCTTGGAACCGCCTATGCAAAGCGGACCCGCCTGGATGAGGCAGCAAATGAATTCATCGCTGCATTGAAGCTCGATCCTGACTTTGCAGACGCACATAATAATCTTGGATACGCCTATGCAAATCAGAACCGTCTTGATGAGGCAGTAAATGAATACATCACTGCATTGAGGCTCAGGCCTGACTATGCAGACGCACATTATAATCTTGGAAATGCATATTTAAATCAGAACCGTTGTGATGAGGCAGTAAATGAATACATCACTGCATTGAGGCTCAGGCCTGACTATGTAACGGCACGTTTTAACCTTGAAATCTGTTATGAAAGAATGAAAACGATGAAACGATAGATGGAAGGAGAGCTCTACCGCCTCTTTCGGTTTGCCGAATAGGCTCCATATTTAATTTTTACATAACGACTTTAAACCCGTTATCATCACATTTTCATGAAATGCGGTATTGTCAGGGTCTCGGACAAAGGGTGAAACAAACATCCATCGGGATGGATGTTTCAACAGGAAATCCAATTCACACTTTCTTAACATTTTGATGACTTGTCCCTTAAATGGGTGCGGCTGTAACTGTTGCCGGCAGGCCGTTCCAAAGGTGCTTGTTTTCCGTCCGAATACCTGTGGAGTATCAGGGAACCGGGTGCGTTATGTAGTCCGCATGCCCGGGTCTGTGAGGGGTGAGGGGTATCGATACTACGGAGAACCTAAACGGACACGAAGCTGGAAACGGCGGATACAGCCAAGGCAATACCTATAGGTTTCGATGCTACCTCATCTACTCGGCATAATCCATATTGGACTGGCTATGTTTGGGAGTTACCTCACGCGAAGATTGAACTTGATGTCAATGGTGGGTCATCGGGCACGCAATTACATGGCATCTATGTTGAGGGGATCGCGAACGGGCAGGTGGGATCTACAGGACGCGGGTTAAAACTAGGTGACGATATTAAAAAACTGCCATCCCGAGCGGTCTGGCAGCTGGTGTGCTGGCCACAAGCTGTCTTGCTTGTATTTCAGATAGTCGTGAGGTTGCCGGGGTTGACAAAGGAATTTTCGGGTGATAGCCTTTAAATTAAGAACGGTTCCTGATAAGCCAAGAGGAAAAGCAGCATGACTGCCGAGGAAATCAAAAGGACATTGATAGAGTCTCTCAAAAAAAACAACCTCAAGGTCACCCGGCAGAGGCTTGAGATTATTGAAGTCCTCTCAAGAAACCGAAGCCATCCGAGCGCAAGCAAGATCCTCAAGGCGGTGCGACGGAAAGTCCCTTCTGTAAGCCTGTCCACCATCTACTACACGCTTGATCTCTTCAAAAAAGACGGCTCAATAAAAGAACTGGAATTTTACAATATGGAGAACCGCTATGAAAGGAACGTACGTCATCATCTGGATCTGGTTTGTCTGGGATGTGGGAAGATCATGGATTATGTCGAGCAAATTCTCATCCCCATAGAAATGGTTGAAAAGAAGACTGGTTTCACAGTGAACCGAATACGCTATGAGTATTATGGCTATTGTAAGAACTGCAGGAGAAATAGGGTTAAGAAATTTGAATAGGACTATTCTTACCAAAGAAGGAAAGAGGGATGGTTTTTTTCAAGAACTATGGACAAGCGCACTGTTCAACAATTCACACAACGAAAGGAGTAACTATCATGAATGAAGATGGCAACAACCCGGTAACGGGCAGAGCTCACAAACACACTGCCGGCGGTGGCACGGCGAACCGAGACTGGTGGCCGAACCAGTTGAAGCTCGATATCCTGCACCAGCAGTCCTCCAGGTCCAATCCGATGGGCGAGGGTTTCAACTACGCCAAAGAGTTCAAGAGCCTCGACTTGGAGACTGTGAAGAAGGATCTCCGTGAACTGATGACGAAGTCGCAGGACTGGTGGCCGGCGGACTTCGGCCACTACGGACCTTTGTTCATCCGTATGGCGTGGCACAGCGCCGGCACCTACCGTACCGGCGACGGCCGCGGCGGCGCAGGCAACGGCAGCCAGCGCTTTGCCCCCCTCAACAGCTGGCCGGACAATGCGAACCTCGACAAGGCGCGCCGACTGCTCTGGCCGGTCAAGCAGAAGTACGGCCGGAAAATTTCCTGGGCCGACCTGATGATCCTTACCGGCAACGTCGCCTTGGAATCGATGGGTTTCAAGACCTTCGGTTTCGCAGGCGGGCGTGCGGACGTGTGGGAACCGGAAAAGGACATCTACTGGGGCTCCGAGGACAAGTGGCTGGGTGACAAGCGCTACACCGGCGACCGGGATCTCGAAAATCCGCTCGCTGCCGTGCAGATGGGTCTAATTTATGTCAACCCGGAAGGCCCGAACGGCAACCCGGACCCGATCGCTGCGGCGCGGGATATCCGCGAGGTCTTCGCTCGCATGGCGATGAACGACGTGGAGACGGTGGCCCTCATCGCGGGCGGCCACGCGTTCGGCAAGACCCACGGCGCCGGTGATGCGAAACATGTCGGGCCTGAGCCCGAAGCGGCTGGCATCGAGGAGCAGGGCCTGGGCTGGAAGAGCGGCTTTGGCATGGGCAAAGGTGGTGACACGATCACCAGCGGACTGGAAGTCACCTGGTCCGCCACGCCGACGATGTGGAGCAACAACTTCTTCAAGAACTTGTTCGGCTACGAATGGGAACTGACGAAGAGCCCGGCCGGTGCTCACCAGTGGAAGCCGAAGGGTAGCGCAGGCGCCGGTACCGTGCCGGATGCGCACGACCCGTCAAGGCGTCACGCGCCATCCATGCTGACCACGGATCTCGCTCTGAGGTTCGACCCTGTCTACGAAAAGATTTCACGGCGCTTCATGGAGAATCCGGATCAGTTGGCAGACGCGTTCGGCCGGGCGTGGTTCAAGCTGACGCACCGCGACATGGGCCCGCGCGCACGCTATCTCGGCCCGGAGGTTCCGGCCGAGGAGCTCATGTGGCAAGACCCCATCCCTGCCGTCAATCACAAACTGATTGATGAAAAGGACTTTGCCTCCCTCAAAGGGAAGATCCTGGCTTCAGGGCTCTCTGTCTCGGAACTGGTTTCGGCCGCCTGGGCGTCGGCGTCCACCTTTCGTGGCTCCGATAAGCGCGGCGGTGCCAACGGTGCCCGCATTCGTCTGGCACCGCAGAAGGATTGGGAAGTCAACCAGCCCGCTCATCTGCCGAAGGTGCTCAAGACCTTGGAGGGCATCCAGAGCGCGTTCAACAGCGCGCAGTCCGGTGGCAAGAAGGTATCACTGGCTGACCTGATCGTTCTGGCCGGTTGCGCGGGCGTCGAGCAGGCTGCAAAGAATGCCGGTCACGAGGTGACAGTTCCCTTCACGCCGGGACGTATGGACGCCTCGCAGGAGCAAACCGATGCGGCCTCCTTCGCCGTGCTCGAGCCGATCGCAGACGGTTTCCGCAACTACCAGAAGACCCGCTATGCCGTATCGGCCGAGGAGTTGCTGGTTGACAAGGCGCAATTGCTGACCCTGACCGCACCCGAAATGACGGTGCTCGTGGGTGGCATGCGCGTTTTGAAGACCAACTTCGGAGAGTCCCAGCACGGCGTCTTCACCAAGCGGCCAGAGGCGCTCACCAATGACTTCTTCGTGAATCTGCTCGACATGGGCACGGAGTGGAAGGCGGTGTCGAAAGACGCTGAAGTGTTTGAAGGTCGCGATCGCGCGACGGGCGCACTCAAGTGGACCGGCACCCGTGTCGACCTAATCTTCGGTTCGAACTCCCAACTCCGGGCTTTGGCGGAAGTTTACGGATGTGAGGACTCCCAGAAGAAGTTCCTGCACGACTTTGTAGCGGTGTGGAACAAAGTCATGAACCTTGACCGTTTTGATATCGCTTCATCGTAGCATAAACGTCTTCGACGGCTTCTGACAGGGCGAGGAAAGAACGGTCAGCTAATGAACTTGCCCGGAGACTTGGCACAAAGTAAAGCGTGCTCTCCAGACTCGAACGCGGGGCGTTCAGCAAGGCCACACTGGAAACGATCAAGAAGGTTGCCGATGCCCTCGACGTGCGGCTTGGTTCAAACTGGAGCATAAAAAGGTGAAAAAGTCTCCGTAAGATGCGATTTAAGAGGCTTTCAGGAACGTTCACAGTTTCATCCGGCAAAGAGGTCTATGGTGAACTGACACTTGCGGGACGGAGAACTTCCCTTTACCTCCAAGACAAAGACTATTTCGACACGTTCGCTATCCCTGGCCAATGCGTGAAGGGCATATTGGACAATTTAACGAAGGTGACGCTTCTCCAGCGCGTCACCCCGGAAGGGACAGGGTCCTCCGGCCGAGGCGGGCAAAGTTACGGCTTTGCAAACATCTTTTCCCACTTTGTCGTTTATGGCGATCACCACATTGACCCAGACGAAAAGGAGATTTCTGCAGTCCATTTCGTCGTGGATGATGCGACTACACTTTTCTATGACTTTTGATGCCCAACGTCTGTTCTGTCTGAGCGGCCCGAACCTTTAAAAGAAAAAGGCAGTCGGCTATATCCGCGTATCTGCTACAGAGCAAGCCATAGAAGGGATCTCCATCGATAACCAGAAAGCGAAAATCCAGGCATATTGTGCGCTGAACGACCTTGAACTCTCGGCGATCGTCGAGGATGCCAGCAAAAGCGGAAAGAACTTAAACCGGGAAGGCATCCAGGCGCTTATGGGTATGCTCCAGCGCATCGACGCCATAGTCGTCTATGAGCTGGACCGTCTTTCCCGGAAGGTCCTGGACACCCTCACACTCATCGAGACCTTCGAAAAACTGGATCACTTTCATTCACTCAACGAGAAGATAGACGCCGGGACCGCAACGGGCCGCTTCTTCCTGAACATCACCACGAGCCTGGCACAGATGCAGAGGGACCTTATCAGCGAGAGGACAAAGGACGTGCTGCAGATGAAGATAGCAAACAACGAGCGGGCCGGGCAGATTCCCTACGAATGGAGACTTGCAGAGGATGGAAATACCCTCATTGCCCACGAAGAACAACAACAAGTGATCACCCTGGCGAGACGGCTTCACGAGCAGGGAATGTCATATCGTGCGATCTGTTAGGCCTTGACGAATGCAGGGCATAGGCCGATAGGCAAACAGTGGCACCATCAGACAATTAAGAACATTCTTGGGAGAGAAGCTAGATGTTAAACAGCAAGCACCGTTCAGTGCTTGCCAGAGAGAAAAACAGCCACCAATCTAAATCAGTACTACTCAAGCAATAATCGAGAGAATGAGGGTGAGTCCTTGGACGTTTATAGGTTTCGCCCCGAAGCACACATTGGCCATCAGATCGCATGACGAAGAAATCTTTGGGTACCTGGTTCTCGACTGCATCGACTAGACCGCACGTTCGACAAAGCGCAACTACCTGAAGAGTACGCTCGAAATAAAACGCCGCCCGTAAAACCTGCATGCCCCTGTTGCAGCCAGTACTCGACAATGAATACTAGCGGGATCGTCACCCAATATACTCACATAGTGGGGGGGCAGCAGATGATGCCCCCCCTCCAAAACGGTTATTGATTCGGTATGGGATTAAAGTTTCCGTCAAAGCAATTAACCAGCCTCACTACGCCGCTATTGCTACTTGTCGCCCATCCTATAATTTGGGTATTGGCGGCCGTAATAGTTCCCTGACATAACAGGGCGTTGTCACCGCTAACAATTGAATTCATAAACCCTATGGTGGAGTTTTCTGCATATAGAGCATAATGACTAACGTAGACAGCTCCTCCTGTACTGACTTCTGTGATTGAACTGTTCATTATATTGATCGGTAAACCGTTATCCACTTGTGCTCCTAAAGAATTGTTTCCGCCTTGCGCATAGATGCTGGAATTTGTAATGAGACTGCCAGGTTGAGATGCTCCATAGACTCTTGTCCAAATTCCATATGTGTCGCCCTGTCCAATGGCTTGGATAGTGCTGTTTTCTATTGACAAGACTCCTACCCCAGCAGCCAATCCAATCACCAAAGAGCCATTTATAGCGCTGAGACTGCAGTCACGGATAATCGCGTTATAACTCCCAGTTGAAAAAACAGCAACTGCAGTACCGGGGCTGGTGTTTTCTATGGTCAGTCCTTCAATGGGTGAGTTATTCGATCCAATTGCTATAGTTCCCTGAGAATCAATACTAGAAGTAACTTTTGTTACTTCCTTGCCCGATCCTGTAATGGAAACATAGGCCATAGTCGTGAATTGATCCTGGTATATCCCCGGCATCACCGAAATAATATAGGGGTTGCTAATACTAGCATTGCTGATGCTTGCTAAAGCAGCACTGATAGAATTAAAATTACCCCCACTTTGAGCGACTACGATAACATTTGCATATTGTGGCATCGGACCAGTTGGACCCGTTGCACCTTGTGGACCTGCTGGACCCTGTAACCCAGTCGCACCTGTAGCACCCGTTGCACCGGTCAGACCAATCGCTCCTTGAGGACCAGCCGGGCCGGTAGCACCCGTCGCACCGGTCAGACCAATCGCTCCTCGAGGACCAGCCGGGCCGGTAGCACCGGTAGCGCCCTGTGGGCCCTGAGGCCCGACTGCGCCGTATGTAACATCAAATACGGCGGAAGTACTCACTGTTAACGTATACGTGCCCTGCCCAACGCCGCTCGGCAGTGTAGCAGTAATACTCGTCGAGGTTGGGGTCCCTACGACCGTTAATGTGGTACCGTTAAAAACAACAGAAGGCTTTGAAGTAGGAAATCCAGAGCCTTTTATGGTTATTTGGTTAGTGCTGTAATTTATTGAAGCTGACAAGATGGTGGGCGTGGCAGCTGCATAAGCGGATGCGGCGGCAAGGATGAACACGGAAATAATTAACAACCAGACAGTAAGCAATTTTCTCATGAGACCTCCTTTGAATTTCATTGTTCAGACTTACTTAAAACTGATAATCGACATCCAGCTTTTTCTTATGATTCATACCTCCCTTCCTTAAATATAAGCCGACGCAAGACCACAATGGACTTGCTTTTGATAGAAAATTAATTGCTCGGGCTGATGAGATAAACGCTAAGATAATCTTTCTTGCGAAATGTTCGCTTCTTAAAAAACATTTTCGAAGTATAGCATAGTGTAACAGCAAAATAGTAATGTCCTATTGAGGAGGTGCTAAACTGCCTCAGCTAAGTAAGGAGGCAGGATGGCGGAGAGGGACATTCTCACGATTAAGCAGAAGGAGTTGAAACGGTTACATGTGATTCACAAAGTGCTCGAGGGATCATTGACTCAGCGGCAGGCCGCAGAGGTTGTTTCGTTAAGTGAGCGGCAGATACCGCGGATAGTGAAGCGAATAGGAGCGGAGGGCGATAAGGGGATACAGCACCGATCTTGGGGCAAGGAATCCAATAGGCTGCCTCCTAGGAAGTTCGAAGCGAGGGTTGTGCAGTTCCGCATCTTATCCTGGATAGTCACTCGTGCGGAGTAGAGAAGGAATGTTGCACGATGGAGACGACCACGTAGCGTTTGTTTTGGGTAGTACTCAGGAGTCATAAAAAGAAAAGGAAGCCCGGGTTTAGAAATGCATTTACAATACTTGTAAACAAAAATGCTGACTACTGCAATTCACATCCTCATTCTTCTGCATACCCATCTTTCAGGGACATATCTCTGTCTTTTATTCTGAGGTGATTTACCGTAGCATCGGTCTTACAGACCATGACAAACCTGAATTAAGAACATTCGAAATCACTGCAGGAAACATTCAGGAGCTATTGACTAAATAAGGGGATTTAGAAGATTGCTACCCTGAAACCTTTCTTAGTACCTCTATTATCGTGTTCTCCACAAATGGCTTGAGAATATAGTGGTTTGCTCCTGCCTTCAGACACTCCTTTGCCCTGTCCACTGAATCAAGTGCGCTAACCATAATAACCTTCACGTCTTTTTTTAGAGAATGGAGAATTCGAAGGGTCTCTATCCCTCCAAGTTGGGGCATGATGATATCAAGCATAACGATATCAGGAGAAAGAAGGGTGAACTGCTTTATCGCCTCAGTTCCCGAGCCTGCTTCTCCAACAACGTCATAATTATTCTTTTCAAGTATATTGCTCAGAGCTTTTCTAATCTGCGGTGAATCATCTACTATCAGTATCTTTATCTTCGGCATACGCTATTTTATCATATTTGCTTATTCCATATTTTTTGTGACTCTGAGTAACTCTTCGATACTTATCTGTCCGGTGATTGCTTTTCTTAGGCCATCGAACCTCATATCTCTGAATCCCTGTCGGGAAGCTTCTTCTCGAATCATGCCGACAGATGCCCTGTTTATTATTAATTCCCTGATCTTCTCATTGATCACAAGGATCTCGTGGATTCCGGTTCTTCCTTTATAGCCGGTGTGTTTACAGTTATCGCAGCCTGCCCCACGGTAGAATTTTATTCCGTTAACAGCAGCATCTATACCAACCATGCTCAGTTCAACTGCCGTGGGCGTATATTCTTCCTTACAATGAATACATATCTTCCTTGCAAGCCTCTGTGCGATTATACCGAGAACGGAAGGAGCAAGCAGAAAGGGTTCAACTCCCATATCCACAAGACGTGTTATAGAACTGGGTGAGTCATTTGTGTGGAGCGTACTGAACACAAGGTGCCCGGTCAGGGCTGCTTCAGCTGCAATGGAAGCAGTTTCGGGGTCCCTGATCTCACCAATCATGGCTATGTCAGGATCCTGCCTGAGAATAGACCGTAACGCATTCGCAAAGGTAAGGTCTTTTTTGATGTTGATCTGCACCTGGTTGATTATAGGCAACTGGTATTCGACCGGATCTTCTACTGTTATGATGTTTTTTTCAACTGAATTTATCTCGTTCAGGGCAGCATAAAGCGTGGTCGTCTTTCCGCTTCCTGTCGGACCGGTAACAAGTATTATACCGTATGGTTCCTTGATCAGCTTCTCGAAAATAGTAAGATTGCTTTCCGAGAAACCGAGTTCTCCGATTTTCACGGTTACGGATGCTCTGTTCAGAAGCCTCATCACAACCTTTTCCCCGTAATAGGTAGGTAACGTGGACACCCTGATGTCAATTTCTTTCTGGTCGATTTTGATCTGTATGCGACCGTCCTGAGGTTTCTTTCTTTCTGATATGTCCAGTGATGATATTATTTTTATTCTTGACACAATGCCCGGACATGTCTTAAGAGGATATGTTGCGAATTCGTGCAAAATACCGTCTACCCTGAATCTTATAAAAAGGGCCTTTTCTCTCGGCTCAATATGTATATCGCTCACGCCGTCCTCGACTGCTTCCAGAAGAATCCGGTCAACAATCTTTACGATAGGCAATTCAACCCCGGCTTTTTTAAGTTCTTCCAGTTCAGCCCTGCTTATATCAGGCTGTTCTCTTTCTTTTGCGGTCTCCGGAACAGCGGTTTCGATGTTTTTGATATTATACTTAGCTATCGTTTTGAAAATTTCAGAATAAGGCGCCACTACAGGGACTACTTTGCATCTTGATACGGAACTGATTATATCGAGAAGATTGAAATCAGTGGGGTCAGATATGGCGATGGTAAGCTCCTTTCCTATCTTAAAGAGCGGAACAATGTTGAATTTGCTCATCATCGACTCGGGAATAAGGTCCAGGACATCGGGCTTTATTCTGATCCCCTCAAGGCTCATTACCGGCAGATTGAACTGTATTCCAAGTGCCTGTGCGATCTCTTTCTCGCTTACATAACCGAGGTCTATGAGATAACTGCCAATTCTTTTCTTATTTATGCCCTGCTCATTCTGTTCCTCAAGAGCATGTTTGAGCTGATTTTTATCTATCAATCCTTGTTCGGTAAGGATTTCACCAAGCTTCAGATTTAATTCACGTGATGCCATTATGCCCTGTTATAAACATTCAGTCACTATCTGAAGAATTGAACATCGAATCCAGGAGATCCTGGGACACAGTCTCAGTGTCCTTAATCTCTTTTTTCTTCTGTTTCGTTTCCTCTCCCTCAGGTTTTCCTTGTAATAATTCGCTTATATCGCTAGCAGAATATTTGCCGGAAGGTTTTTCAGTTGTCTGAGTTTGCGAAGGACCATGCTTTTCCAGTATATGCATGTCAGAAAGGTTTATTCCGCATCCGCCGCAGTATTTGTCTGATAATGAATTACCAAAGCCGCAATTTTTACAGTAAGATACAATAAGTGAACCGCATTCGCGGCAGAATTTTCTTCTGGATGTATTTTCAGCAGAACATTGTTGACATCGCATTAATTCTGACCCCGTTAATTGTTTATTGCGAGTTATTCACATCTTTTTTGCTTGCATGACTGCTAGCAAACACAAAAATATCATACCATAAATCCGGTTATAGTGAAAAAGGTCAACAAGAGAGCGATTCAACGCGGGGGCTGGAGCTTCTATGCCTTTGCCGTTAGCGTTGCTTGCTCCTCCGATTTCATTCCAGGGGATCTTTGGCGGAAGGTTTCCCGCAGGTCGTCGTTAGCCCACTCCAGCTCATTGCAATTTTGATGGTCTAGTGGAGGTCGGCAATGGTACCGTCGCTCATTGGCTCGCATTGGCAGTTGGAAAAGAAAACAGCTTCTCACATCTGTCCGGGTTTTTGTCTCCCAGATACTCGAGGCATCTCTGCAATATCTGCTCGGCTTTGACCGATAGAGGGGGGGTCCCAGCCCATCAAACGGCTGGAGTTGAGCATAATACCCAGAGTGTGGACGATGTGCAGGAGGCCTCCCATGATCGGAGTAATCGCACCGGCTGCTCCCAGAGCGACACCCGCCACGTTCGTGGACACAGCCAGCCAGTGGTTCTGCTCTATGACTCGGAGTGTCTGTCTGCTCATCTGCACCAGGATGACTAAACTCTCCAGGTTGCTATCCATCAATGCAATGTCTGCCGCCTCTATGGCCACTTCAGCGCCTCCGGCTCCCATTGCGATACCTATACCTGCCTTTGAAATGGCCAAAGCGTCATTCACCCCATCCCCCACCATGGCCACCCGACGGCCCGCTTTGGCCAGTCCTTCCACGAACATGGCCTTTCCCTCCGGAAGAAGCGCGGCACCAAAATCGTCAAATCCCAAGTCCCGAGCCATTGCTCTTGCCACGGGCTCCGTGTCGCCAGTAATGAGGATGAGGGAAGACACACCATTCTTCTTAAGCCAGGTGAGTACACCTTCAGTACCGGGCCGGACAGCATTTGCCACCCCGATGATCCCCTGGAGAGCTCCGTTCCGTGCAACATAGACGACCGTATGACCAGCCTCCGCAAGCCTCATCGCCTTCTTCGTGAAGTATGTGACGTCCATGTCCGAATCCTTCATGAACTGTGCGTTCCCCACGAGGATCGTCTCTCCATGCATCGTTGCCCTGACTCCACGGCCCAGGACGAATTCGCAGACGGCGTGGGTAGGGACGGTGATGTCGCGTATCTTCGCCTCCTGCATAATGGCCATAGCCAAAGGATGTGTATTATGCGCCTCCGCGGCAGCCGCGAGGGCAAGGATCCTGGCGGGGTTCTGCCTCGCCGTCCTAGGCACAATCTCCATCACCCGGGGCTGGCCGATGGTCAGGGTGCCTGTCTTGTCAAAGCAGAAACAGTCGGCTTTCCCCGCATTCTCGAGATAGAGACCTCCTTTGATGAGTATGCTCCTGCGGGCGGCATTGGCGAGAGCGGCGGATACCGCTGTAGATGCCGCAAGGGCCGATGCGCAGGGACAGGAAACAACGAGCAAAACAGTAAAGGCCCTGATGAAACTCCCTGTGATGACGGCTGTGCCCACGGTGGCCAAGGCACCGAGACGCACCAGCCGGGCGGCAAGAACATCCGCAGCCTTTTCAGCGGGGGCCCGATTGGCCAGGGAGTCCTGCACCAGCTGCAGTATGCGGTTGAGATAGGTCTCCTCGCCCACCTTCTCAGCCCGGACGTAAATGAGCCCTTGGTGGACGGTGGTCCCGGCATAGACCCAGTGATTCATGGCTCGGAGTTCGAGTCCCGCACGGCCCGTTATGGATGCCTCATCCACGAGAGCCTCTCCCCTGAGTACAATGCCGTCCACCGGGATCTTCTCGCTGGCATGAGCCACCACGGTGTCCCCTAATCGGACTTCCTCTACCGGTATCTCTCTTTCTCTGTCTTCGACGAGGACGAAGGCGTTCCTTGTGGTAACCTGCAGGACCTCCCGGATGGCTCTCCGGGATCTGTCGGTTACGTAGTCCTCAAGAAGCATGCTCAAGCTGCTGATCCATATTACCTCTAGGGCGGTAAAGGCCTCGCCCATGATGATGGCTAGGAGACAGGTGCCCGCCAGGAACGGGAAGAGGCTGATACCTTTTCGTGCGCGCAGGTCTTGCCAGGCGTGGCGCATGAGGGGAAATGAACCTATGGCGACCACGACGCCCGTGAGACTGAACGGGCCCTGAGACACGGCAGATCTCAAGACGAGCCTTCTCACCATGACATATGCCGAATATCCTGTTATGGCGAGGAGATGCAACAGGTTTCCGCAAACGGAATGGTTGTGTTGAACCTCTCGGGCAGCTTTCTGAGCGGGATGATCTCTTCCGCTTTCCTTAGAGACCGTGACGGCTTTCTGAAGCAGTTCGATAAGGGCGTCTGGAGCGGTCTTCTCGGGGTCATAGGAGATGATAACGCTCCCTGTTCGAGGGCGGGCCTCTGCCTCCACTACCCCAGTCTGCCCGGCAAGCCAATGGATGACAGTGTCGGCCTTCTCGACATGTAGACGTATGAAGGTCACCTTTATCCGAAGGCGGCCCCTTGTGGAATGACAGACCACCATGCCCTCTCTGCGCAGTTCTGCTCCCATACCAGCATTGTACTCTCTCAGGCGGACAGATTCAATCTCTGCTCCGCTCACGGAATCCGAAGCAAGGGTAGCGTCTAAGCTGGCCAAGCCATTCCCCCTCATTCAGAAGCTCTCATAACAACCCCGCGGCGCCCCTATCTTTAACCCTACCTTGGTAGGATTGACTTACTCGCTGCAAAGGCGCACAGTCTAATCAGGATTAAGATATGAATATGCTTGAAGTAGGGATAAAGATGAAAGGCAGAATGGGGATTGATAATGCGTATATTCTCGAAGGAGGTCCTCTTACGCAAACGCAGGGACAAGGTTCCACGGTTCTTCATCTTCCCTTAAGGAGGCGAGGCGCCATGGCAGATGACCGTATCCACAATGGAAGGAAAGGGAACCGGTGATGGCAAACAAGCAGGAGGCAGTATTTTCGCGTCACGCCGTCTCACGGTGGAGGGCCAGGGCGAGGCATCTCGGGCTTGATGAAGATCAATCCGTCTTGCTGGCCACCTTCAGAAAAGCGGTCCCCGAGATACCGAAGGACAGAACGACTCGCTGGAACCTCTTTAAACGGTTCGTTCTTCACGGGTCTTCGCAGTATTTGGCCGCAGACGGCTGGAGATTCGTAGTGGCCGGCGGGATATGTGTTACAGTCGAACGATTAAAGCAGTACGAGAATTCACGTGCAACCGACCGCAGAAGGAATATGCAGGCGTGATCCCAGTTTGCACGACTACCGGTTGAGCTAGCGGTATAAGTTTTGCTTGTTGGGTGTCATCGGGACACCGAATTATTCAGGAAAGGAGGTGAAATGAGGATGAGGATATTCACGATTCTGTTAATAATCGCAATTGCCATGATGTTTATCGGCAGCGCCTTGGCAGTAGGCCCCGGAGAGACTGTTGAATATCCGGATGGGGCTATGGGTAAGGTTGTGTTTGATGGCAGGGTCCATGCTAAGTGGGGTCTCAAGTGCAATGACTGCCATATAAAGATCTTCCCGATGAAGAAGGGCGAGCTCTCTATGAAGATCACCATGGCTGAGATCTATGCAGGCAAGCTATGCGGTGAGTGCCACGGTACGAAGAAGGCATTTGCTGCAAACGAAGCCGGTAACTGCGGAAGGTGCCACGGACGAAAGGCTCGCTAACATGACGACATGGCTTATTGGGCAAGGCCCTGAGATCAATCCCAGGAGGGTCAAAAGGAACAAAAGGACAAACTGTTTCATAGACCCAATGTAAGGTATTGATATATAAGAATAGTTATTTTTCATCAGCGAAGACCCAATACGGTTGAAGGGGGGAATAAACTTCTATTCGTATGTTGGGAATAATCCGGTGAACCTCAGAGACCCGATGGGAAAATGCTGTGACAATTGTAGTGTGTGGTGTATGTGTGCTTTAAGAGTTTGTTATTGTTCCCTAAATTTGTGTGGATCAGTAACTTTCTTGGGAGCTTATAAGAATTTGCAGGAGACTTAACCCGGGGAGGTGTAGCGGACTTAGGGGCTTACCCTTTTCTCACCCTCTCGACAAACGCCTTCACATCGATGATCTTGACGCCGTGGAAGTGTTTGAGGTTTCTGAGGTGCGGGTCACGGGAGACGATGTAATCGGCCTTGGCCTCCATCGCGCAGGCTAAAAACATATCGTCCGTCGGATCGTCCTTGATCTTGTCGAGCTTATAACGGCCTCTCGTGATCAAAGCCTTTTCCATGACCATGCCGACAAAATCATCGATGTCGTCTTTCGAGGGCTTGAATTGCTTGAGAATCCGGGGATAGTGAATCACCCGGTAAAGTTCCGCCATGATCTCTTTTGATGTGACCGGAGTGAAAGCTTCGTCAGCGATCATGTTCCTTAGTTCCTTGGCGAGCTCACCGCGCGGAAACGCCACGCTCAGCATGACGCTGGTATCGATTACTGCCTTAACTGTGGGCATGCGCCTTTGATCTGACCGCTGTTACTGCCTCATCGATGACATGCTTAACTTCTTCCTCTGAGTAATCCTTCGTGCCCTTGGCGAGCCTGTCCGTGATCTCCCTGAACCTCTGAGACCAGGACTTCTCGCTCTTCGGCCTCATCATCTTATTGACCTGATGCTTCACGATAACCCCCTCAAGGATTTTTTTGACCGCCTCTCTTTCATCCTCATCCAGGGCGGATACCATCTCGAACTGCTCCAGGAGCTCCCTGTCCATGATCTTGCTTGCGGCAATCCCTGTCGCCTTATCAAAGACCAGCTCGTCTATTGAAACTCCCAGGGCCTTGGCCAGACGTGTTATCACATCGAGAGTAGGGGACGACTTGTCCGCTTCATACCGCCTGATCTGAGAGATCGCCACGCCGCTTCTTTTAACAAGGTCCCCTTGGGTCAAGCCTTTTTCCTTCCTAAACCTTGATAGATTCTTCCCAAATGCCATAGAAGAAACCTCCTTTGATATATCAATTTTTGCTACCGCATTTTACCACGGGATTTCTAGAAGCCCCGGATAGGCAGGTTAAGAGCCTGTAAAATGTTCTTGACATGCGTATACCCAAAGTGATATTAATAATACCTAAATAAGTATATCGTTGTTTTTTGAGTTAAGTCAACATCTATTTCTGGTTATACCAAAAGATATTTCTTAAGCAGCTGGATTTGCTCAGTGTATCCCGAAGGTCGCAATCCGATATCATATTTAATAGAAATATGCTGATAGCACTATGAAAGTCGTTTTGCAAAAAAGGAATATGGAGACCGTCCGGCAAACCAAAAGAGGCATCAGCATGCCTGCCATCTATCGGTTCATCATTTTTAGCCTCTCATAACAGAATGCAATGAACTTACTCGCACTGAAATTATCGGGTTCGAGTTCTACCACAATGTTGAATTCATTTACTGCCGCATCGAAGCGGCTCTGTTCCATATAGACTACTCCAAGATTATAATGGGCCTCTGCATCATCAGGTTTGAGCTTCAATGCAATGTTAAATTCATGTACCGCCTTATCGAGGAGGCCCTGTTTTCCATATGCGATTCCAAGATTATTATAGGCATCGGGATAGTCAGGATTTAGCTTCAATGCAGTGTTGAATTCATGTACCGCCTCATCAAGGCGGTGCCGATCCGAATATGCCATTCCAAGATTATTATGAGGCAATGCCGCATCTGGCGACTTCCTCACCATATCGGCTGAAAGGGTTAAAGCATCTCTCCAGACAGCGATCTGCATGAGCGTTGCATATGACAGTGAAAGAACAAGAGAGATTGCGATAGCGGTAATGAATCCTTTGACCGTCCGGCGCCATTGTTTCAATGAATCTGCCTTCGCCCAAACCCATGCTGCGATTAACCCGATGAGAAGGAACGGCCCCAGGCTGGGCAGATACATATATCTGTCCGCTATGGATTGGCTCCCCACCTGAACAATGCCGATCACGGGGATGAGCGTCACCACATAATACCCCCACGCGGACAGCCATACCCTTTGTTTCTTTGCGGCAGCAAAGAGGATCTCGGTGAGCCCGACCACAAAAACGACCGAAAAAAGATATTGCGGTGATAACAGTGTTACCTCCTGCCACTTCGGATAGGGATAATACGAACTCAAGTCCACAGGCACTGCTATCTTCCCGAGATAGATGACAAATGCATTTACCGCTACGAGCATACGGGTCTTCAAAGGCACAAATGCAGTAATCGCCATCGCTCTTTCACTTTGTGCCATGATTGTCAGAATCGACGAAATAAGGCTGCATGCGATAAAGGGCAGTTTCTCCACACATGAATCCCTGAATGACTTCCGGGAGCGAATCCTCTGGAAGGGATACCAATCCAGCATCAACAGCACCACAGGGAGGCTCACCGCCATCGGCTTGCTCAACAAAGCGAGAACGAACAAGACCAGAGAAACCAGATAGGACCGATTGAAAAATAGTGATGAGGATTTTTTCTTCTCAAGAGGCTCGTTGACCAGGGCACGTACATGGTTTGCATAGGCAGAAATGCTGAGCAGAAAGAACAGACCGCACAGAAGGTCCTTTCGCTCCGCTACCCACGCCACTGACTCCACATGTAACGGATGAAGTCCGAATAAGAGACCGGTCACCCCTGCTGCAATCCTTATCCCTCGCCCATCAAGAAACGAGGATGCCTCTTCAGGCATCGACCGCTCCTTCCACATCTCTAAAAGCTTTATGCACAATAGCACTACAAGAAACGTATTCACTGCATGAAGGATATTATTTGTCAGGTGATGCCCCAGCGGGTTCAATTCCCAGACGGCATAATCAAGGGCATGGGATACCCAGGTAAGAGGATGCCAATTGCTTGCGTAGAAGCCGGAAAATGCCCACTTGAAGAACGCCCAATTTAACGAGCGAATGTGATAATTACTAATGACATACTCGCGGTCGTCCCAGACAACAAAATCATTCCGGAGGGCAGGGAGATAGACTGCAAGCGTCATGAGGGAAACAAAAGCTGCAAGATAGTATGGAACGTGCCGCCTATTCATAGTCTCTTTTGTCATTAAACCTGCCACTATTTAAACAGCAAAAAAAAGCAGGTCTTATTTAATTTCATTGTGCTCTTTTTTTTTATTTTACTAAATCGCGAATCGCCAGATTCAATTAATGATAGCGTGCTGTATATAGTTTGAGATCATTACCATTATACTAAAGCATACCTGTACGAAACAGGGAGGGAATTCTGGGGAGTGCTCCATTAGCTTAGTGGGATGAACTCTTCAACAGTTTAAACTTCGTGACAGTAAGGATAGGTAGAATGCGTGATCGATATCCAGCATCAACGGGGATGCCCAAACACTTGTAGCCCCTTCTTTTGTGTTATTTCTGGTATATTTTACCGTGGAGAATTTGGGCGGTGAGTGTTATGAATGTATCCAGTTCATTGGGCATTTGCGGTCAAACATCTCACCATCGGCAAAGTCCCGGTCAGCTTATGCAGCCCGTCATAGTTCTCAGCCATACCGAGAAAGACTCCATAAACTTGCGCAAGAAGTCTCGTGTGCTCTCATTTGAAAGCTTACCTTCAGCATCGAAAAGGTTGGCCGCGCCTCCGATATAAGCTTCTGGTTGTTGCATGGCGGGCACGTCAAGGAATACGAGAGATTGTCGAAGATGGTGATTTGCCCCGAAACCGCCGATCGGACCGGGGGAAACACTCACTATCGCCCCAGGTTTTCCGCCCCACACGCTTTGACCATACGGTCTTGACCCGACATCGAGTGCGTTTTTCAGGACCGCGGGCACTGATCGATTGTACTCGGGCGTTACAAATAAGACGCCGTCAAACTCTTTGATTCGCTTTCTGAATGTCGTCCAAGCAATTGGTGGCTTCCCATCGTCATCACCATCTTGGTTATAGATCGGCAGGTCACCGATTTCGATGATTTCCAACGTCAACGACTCCGGCGCAAGTGCCACCAATGTCTTTGCTACCTTCCGGCTGAATGATTCTCTTCTAAGGCTACCCACTAAGACTGCGACTTTCATCGTTTTCCTCCTTTTACTTGTTTGAGTCACTGGGCTTCGTGTGTATCGTTGTCCATGGGAAGCATTTGGCCTAATATGGACTTGCCTTGTCTGTCCAGAATAAGGCCGATGGTCTCACCCGCAAAAGCACCTTCTCCGGCCTGTGTTTTATGCGATGCCGCCGGCACAGAAAAAAAACATTCACTGGAAGAAGCATATCACATGCAGCCATGATGTCAACTGTACGCTAACTTCATGTCACGCTAAGTTCAGGTAGGATTAGCAAACGCCAATAAAAATACCGCTAAGAAAAATAGCCATTTATAACGTTTATGACAGGATTACTAGCCGATAACTTGCGGGGAGCTACGCGACTGCGAGTATACCCCTTTCCCCTACCACCCCGTGGCCGTTAACGATGCCCTCCGTGCGACACCCCGCCGGAAAATCCTCTACCGCCTCCGCTGAAACCACTAAATCCATGACTTGTGAAAGATCCTGATTGCACATGGGCACTGAAGGATCTTGAGGCTGAAGGAGAAGCAGTGAAATTTGACATGGAATGCTGTTGCCCGGATAATCTTCCGGCTGAGTAGTAAGGGCTATACGACCGATAATATCTGTTTGACGTATTGATCGGGTTATACGAGCCCCTATAAGGCGCTGCGACACCTCTATTGTTGCCTGTGACGCCGCTATAGGTAGAAGCCGTCCTTGTTCTGCTCGTGTTCAGTATTCCCCGTGCCCCCGCCTGTGCCGCAGGGGTTGCCCACCGGGAGCCGGCCCGACTGGTTGCAATGTTGCCTGCTGTTCTCGCTGCAGGGTTGATGGTTCCCATAGCGTGGGTGACGGGATCACGGAAATGGTTCGAAATCATTGTCCCGTTGCCGTGCCAGTTTGGATTGCCACCATTCCATGGCCCGCGGTTGCCCCAATAAACTTTTCCGTTCCAGTTCCGATAGCAGTAGCCAGGGCCGAACCAACTGCGATATCCGTACCAGACGCCCGGCCAGTATCCATAATACCCGCCCGGGAATGCAAAACTCCCCAACACGTAATAACCTCCAAACCACCAGTCCCCCCACCAGAAAGGATATGGTACCCAAGAGTATAGGTACGAATAATCGGCTGGTGGCGGATAATAGGTGACGACCGGAGGACCTTCTGTGGCGTAATAGTTGTCTAAGACCGAGTTGTCATAATATCCTGTTCCTAAACCGGTTTCAGGTGCGCTATTGGATGCAGGGGACACTCCCAGGCTATACTGATCGGCGACCACCTGAAATGCCCTCTGGGCGTCATTTCCGGTCATTGCGAGAGACCCCGACTGAGCTGCTTTTCTTATGGTAGCAGCAACTTCGCCAAGGATGTCCGGCGTGACGGGATAATCGGATATCCAGCCGTTTCTGGGAGCTATACCCGCTCCGGTAAGAAGGCGTTCCGCCTCCGCTTCATTGGTGGTGGTGCTGACCTCGAGCGCTTTCGCCAGCTGGAGAGCGAATGTGCCTTCCCTGACAAGCGGTTGCGATATAGGGGGGCTGGAGGACAAGGGCTGCACAGTCTCGGCATATACCAGAGCGGGGCTCAAAACCATAAATGCGAGGAAAAGCCCTATAATAGAGATTCCTTTCATCATTCACACCCCGGCATTCAGCCTTATACAGCTGCCTTCACACTCCCTAATTTTATTATCCTCTCCTTTTAGCAAAATAACAATTCACCGGGTAGACGATAAACGCCGGGCTTATGCGATGGAATCACTTGTTGGGGAGAAATGAGGCAAAGATTTCACAGTGATACCTGCAATCTCGGTTTATCTCGCTTTACATGGATAAATCAATTACTCATTGCCCATGGGCGAGCAGTGATATAGGCCATGCATTTCACGGAACTGGGAGACCGCAAAAAACCGTGGGAGCTAAGCTTCAGACGACCCGCGAAAAATCAGATCTTCTGGTTTTTCTTTCCGGCCCAACGAACGCTTTATTGCATGAAATATGACCTTACCGGAATAGCGGGTGTCATCCCACATTGAAATCGCTTTTCGCTTAGCTCGGTAGCCGTAGAATCCGTCCAGGCTGACGATTGCTCCCGGAAAATCGATACCTGTCTCATTGCCCATGCGCATCGTCAATGGCAACGCTTCTTGCAATAAGGGTGATCCATTTCGATTGACAGAGGCCGAAATGAGTCCTGTTACTTTCCTGCTTCCTGCTCCCTGGCGAATATAAAAAAAAGACTGCCTTGATCAGCAGTCTTATCAGATCATTTCAAATAATTGTAGTTACTTTTTCTTGTGCGTTGCGCAATACGCTGATTTACCCACTGCGGGTTTCTTACACTTTGTCCCCTCCTTCGTCTTCCCGCAGCACATCGCTTTCTTTGCAGTTGCCATATCCACCTCCTTATGGTGAGTTGTTCTGATAAAAGTATATCACATAAAAAAGAGCATGCAACTTTGCACGATGAATGGAATGAACGGTGTTTTATCCGTAGTGACGGGAGGCATTGCGGATAAAACAAAATTGGGCCGAGCCGCCCGGAAGAATGCGGACAAAGAGCATGGGTATTATGAAGGGTGAAAAATCCTCCCAGCATTCATTCCCATCAACATAGGGCTAACAACAGAAACCAGTTCGACATGATCTTTGATGAGTCAATTCGCGTACGGGAACTGCGGCAGGCGTGTGTTATTATATTAGTTACTATCCCAAAGGAGGGTGTTGCCCATGTTTCACTGGCTCCGCGATCATCGCCGTGCCAAGGCGAGAAAACGCCCGTTCCCGTCCAAGTGGGACGCATTCGTTCGCGCGAACGTAGCCCACTACTGCCTGCTCGACGCCTCCGAGCGCGCTGAGCTGCGCGCCATGATCCAGGTCTTCCTGGAGGAAAAGCACTGGGAAGGATGCGGTGGCCTCGACCTCACTGACGAGATCCGCGTCACCATCGCGGCCCAGGCGTGTCTGCTGCAATTGGGACTCCCCCATGACTACTATCGCAACGTGAAGTCGATCCTCGTCTACCCCTCCACTGTAGTGCCTCCCGAGCATCACCCCGGTGTATTCGAACGCGTGAGCGGTCCAATAGAGACGCCAGTCCCTATCCTGGGCCAGGCTTTCGCTCAAGGTCCGGTTATCCTCGTCTGGGACGCAGTCCTTCACGGGACGCGCCACCCCGAGCTGGGTCATAACGTGGTCTACCACGAGTTCGCCCACAAACTCGACATGCTCGACGGAGCTGCTAATGGCACCCCGCTCCTTGCCGACCGCAACCAGCTCGGCGAATGGATAGCCGTATGCTCCGGCGAATTCCTGCGGCTACGCCGCCTCGCCGAGGCGGGCCAGAAGACCTTTCTCGACGTCTACGGGGCGAAGGACGAGGCCGAGTTCTTCGCCGTGGCTACCGAGGAGTTCTTCGATCGCCCCCTTGACCTCCAGAAGCACGCTCCTGATCTCTACCGCGTTCTCAGCGCCTACTACCGCCAGGATCCAGCCGGGCGCGCGACCCGTACCTGCCCCGTAAAAAAGTGAGCGGGTGCCGTGAGGTCCGATGCGCTTCGCCCACCGGAGGTGAGACGATGGCATTAATGGCAAGCGGCAAAAAAAGGTTCTTGATAAAGGGTCCGCCGAAAACCGGGTGAGGCGAAGATTTTGTGATAACATCCCTCTAAGGAGGATTCCAAAGATCCTGTAGCCTGCCGCCCGTAAATAAGAGGACAATTTCGAGGTGCCTTGACTTGCCTATACCTGCATGTTCGGGCTTCAGCAAAATGCGGCAGGTATGGTCACCGAGCCCTTGTACCCCGCGTTCCTCCTGACCCGTTCTGCCTCACCAAAGATTTTGGCAGATGGGTCTCGCAAATCCCTGCGCAGAGATATCTTAAACTCGTCCTGGGACTTACTTCGCGTCCGCTTTTTCAGGAGAGGTCATCTCCGCCCTACCCTGTTTGATGAGAAATTAGAGACAGCTCTTAGCAGAAGCAGGATTTTCTTGAGGGGCTTCTCCTGCAATTAAGAAAGAGTTAGAATCACCGGATCTCATATCCCAGGAGGGAATATGAGCCAATATCTTCCTGGATCGTCTCCCTTACGCCTACTGAATGCAAAACATCGGTATTTTCCCTCGTTTCGTTTAAAAAGAGGTTAATTGCAACACCTTTGAAAGAGATTCGAGTTTGCAAATCGTGCATGATCCAAGGTAATTATAAGTAAGAAACCCATAAGAGCTGATTTGCGGATTGCTTGTCCCCTTGGGCAAGAAGGAGGAAGTATGATTGGTTTGAGAAAAGTCCTAGCGGCAAGTGTCGCTGTGGTTTTCATGTTGTGCCTCTCGAGTATAACCTTTGCCAACGATACAGAGTTTACCCTCAAAGGTCAGGTGGTATCTCTCGATTCCTTGGCGCAGAAGCTGACTGTGAATTCGATTTATAAAACCCCCGCGCTTATTAGCGGAACTCTGGGTGACTTTACATTCTCTATGGGTGAAATGACAAAGGTGACAATGTGCAACCAGGAGAAGCCTATTGAGGATATCAAGGTAGGTCAGGACGTCACCGTGAGCTATCACGAACTGAACAATCAGCTTTATGCTGACGCGATAGCCATACCATCGCCGCTTGTAGCTTGTTTGCTGCCAGGAAGCGGACAATAGATACTCTATGAGGGGCTCTGAATCCCGATTCCGGGTCAAGCCGGAATCGGCGCGAAGCGGCGAATCTTCACCATGTGAAGATGGCCGAGCTGCCGAAGGCTTTTGGAGACGTCTTCGGTCAGCTCGGTTTATTGATTATTCGCCGGAAGAAAGGAGGTAACGCATCATGGCGGTTAAAGATAAAGGAGATGTCCGCAAGTATTGCGACACCGTATATGGAGAGCTGAGCGATATGAAGAGAAAAATCCTCGATATCGTCTGCAAGGTAGATTCGACGACTCCTGCAGAAGAAGTGCGCAAGGGCGAATATTTTGATCTGTTTGACATTGTGGATTATATCGAGAAGAAGCTCGCCCTGCTTGCGAAGGAGTGTCCTCTTGACTGGAGGAACACAAGAAAAGAAATCGAAAGCAGTAGAACGAAATTGGACGACGCAATAAACTGGTGGTATGGCTAATCCATTGAAGAATGAAAAAGGTATCGAATCACAGAGGGGGGTATTTTTTACAAACGGGATTTGTGCAGAAGTCGCCCCCCAATGGTTCATAGGCTAACCATCCCCGGACTTGGAGAGAAAGAGGAAGCCGGGCAGGAAAGTGTATCAACGCCATAGGGGTTCTGGTCAAATGCCGTCGATGCTCCGATAGGAAGCTTTGCTGACTGGAGCGGGCAAAGTCGGGGATTTGCGGAGATCGATCTGGCAGGGGACGATGGGAAGGTGCCCACGGGAAGCTTTCCCATCGTCCCCTGGATGTGACCGATGGCCGCACACCTGGACCGGGACCGAGTCACTCAGGAAGAAGGCAGAGCGATGGGTCTCCGATGCGGTGGTGGACAACGTGCCGGTAATATATGCCGTCAGGGCAGCATATTTATCTATGTTCTTTCTTTAAGGATTGGGATCCCTTGGTGAGGGCTAATCGGTTTTTTTCATGAGAGTCATCTGACTTTCTGTGAGAAGCATGCCCAGATGGTTTTATTCTACTAGAATGATGGCGCTTGATAAGTCCTCTGATACCATATGTTCGGGGTCAGAATGAGGAAAAGAGGGTGCTGCCTATCCATGGAGGGGAAAGACAGACAGCACCAGGAAAGATTTATAGCCCTGTTGTTGCCCTGCTCTTATAAGATAACAGTTTATCTGTGAAGATATTGTGAATGGCGTGATAAAGAAGATTGTTGATCTGAAAATGTGAGGCAAAATAGTTTTCGGTGATATAATATATCTAATGGTAGGAAGAAAATCAAAGACCTATGAAGTAACCAGCGAAGGCAGGATTGTCATTTATCCATCGCTTCATGAGGTCAAGGAAAAGGGTAATCTCAGGCGTATTCTCAAACGACTGATACACATAAAGAAGGGGCATTGACGCCCCGTTACACTGAAAGGAGGTTCTTGAAATGAAAAAAATACTTGTTGCCTTGTCGGTTGTTGCTTTGATCGCATCCTTCATGACCATGGCTATCGCAGCCGACACCATGAAGGGAACTATCCGTGGAATTGACAAGCAGAAAGGGACCATCACTTTCTGTCCCGAAGGTACTACCAATGAAATGCCTTTAGTCGTGGGCAAGTCCGTTGATCTCAAGAATATCGACACGAACATGAAAGTACAGATTAATGTTGAAACCAAGGACGGAAAGAAAACGGTAAACGATATAAAAGTGATCGAAAAGAAACATAAGGCCATTGAAGGTTGTTAATGGGGACCACAAAAAAGGGGGAGCTGCGCGACCATTCTCTCAGTTCCCCTTTTTTTTCAAATCCAGGATCCCAGTTACAAAATCGACTCCAGGTCATTACACTATTATGGAGCAAGGTGACCTTTATTTTGGCAGGCTAGAGGATCTTTGGAATCATGCATTCATCGGGTTTATTACAAAAGCTGCGCCGCCGCTTTTTTTTTTGCAGTCTCCCTTCCCTTTTAGTCCTTCAAGGGAAAACGTCAAAGCCCTGCGGATTATCCCGGATAGCCGAGAAGTCCACTCCCTCAGGAGCTGAGACTTCCCGGCGGAAATGGTAAGGCTGGTTACGTGTTAAAGAAATAGTGAATTCCCTGCCTCTGCTCTATGGACAGGTGGAAAGACTTCCTGTGCCAACCCAAGGTAACCCAATCATAACAGTACCTGCATCCCACGCATTCCATGTAGTCGGGTCGTTGAAATCAATGGCAGTGTTATCCGCAACTATTCCAACTAGTTGCCAGGTACCGGTTGGCGCTCCTATGAGTAAAATCGAGCCGCCCAGAAGGGTCTCCGTAATAGTGCCGCCCGGGTTATCAGCTACCGGAAGATACATATCGCTTGCCGCCACAATGTCTGCCGCCGTCATGCGGGCTGTGACCGACATAGGGCTTGTCAAAGAACCTTTTTTCAGCATATAAAATTGTGGACTGCCGCCATTCGCATTCGGATTAAACAAAAAAACATATACATCCTTATCTGCGGGGTTATCCGCATTATAGGTGAGACTAAAGGTAACGGCGTCAACCTTGCCGGCAACACAGGGAGACAACTTTGTATTTGTTGGTTCCGTGGAGGCAAGAGAGGCACCTGCAGTGCCTGAAGGCATACTGACCGCCACCTTCATTGAATACGTAGTGGTAGTGCTGGCGCCGTTAGCCATCAACGGAGCAAAGACAAACAAACAGATTAATAACCTACCCAAGAATTTCATGGATCATTCCTCCTTCGTGGGCTCTGCTGTCGCAAAGCAATTTGTTTAGTTTTTCTCCTGTGCGTATCCTCTTTTGATGATAAAGGTCTCCTGTCTTCAGCAACATGCGAACCGCGTTCCTCCCGGTTCCAATCTCTTATCGGAAGAAATTACAAAAAACTTTAAAAACCTTTACAGCTATAATCTCGATTTTTGTATTTTACCCCCCAAAAAAAGTCACTAAGCCTGTAATAAGTGGAGAAAATCGCACAAAAGGGAGAGTACTGGGGAAAAACAGGGGCTAAAATGCAGGGTATCTGGTAAATTTAAGGCAGGAAACCCTGGTTAAGCCATTGCCAATAATCCAGCAGGCTTGTGCTGACCCGATGTCCAGGCGGCACTCGGTGAAAAGTGAAAAGTCCGATTTTTCGGCCGTCTTTCACCCGTATTCACCTTTTTTGCTATAATAGCTTGCGTGAAGAGCAGAAGCTGCAAGAGAATCCTCGTCACTGGGGGAGCTGGCTTTCTGGGCTCCCATCTCTGCGAGAGGCTTTTAAAAGAGGGTGGCGAAGTCCTCTGTGCGGATAATTTCTATACGGGCTGCAAAGAAAACATCGCCCATCTCTTGGCGAATCCCTATTTCGAAGTCCTTCGCCATGATATCTGTTTTCCCCTATACGTCGAAGTAGATGAAATATACAACCTGGCCTGCCCTGCATCTCCCATTCATTACCAGTTCGATCCTGTGCAGACAACGAAGGTTTCGGTCCACGGAAGCATTAACATGCTCGGACTTGCCAAACGCGTCAAAGCCAAGATCCTGCAGGCATCAACGAGTGAAGTTTACGGAGATCCTGTGGTGCACCCCCAGCCCGAGACATACTGGGGCAATGTAAATCCTATCGGGCCAAGGTCATGCTATGACGAGGGAAAGAGATGCGCGGAAACGCTTTTCTTCGATTACCACCGTCAGCACAAATTGAGGATCAAGGTCGCGAGGATCTTTAACACCTATGGACCGAGGATGCATCCTAACGACGGGCGAGTGGTGAGCAACTTCATCATGCAGGCGCTTCGGAATGAAGATATCACGGTTTATGGCGAGGGAAGGCAGACGAGATGCTTCTGTTATGTCGATGAACTGATCGATGGCCTCATAAGGCTTATGAATACCCCTGACGAAGTCACAGGCCCTCTGAACCTGGGCAACCCTATAGGGGTTACCATCCTTGAACTTGCCGAGAAAGTCATAGAGCTGACCGGCTCAAAGTCAAAGATAGTTTTTCAGCCGTTGCCCCAGGACGATCCCCAACAGCGAATGCCTGATATAAGTCTTACAAAAAAAACACTCGGGTGGGAACCAAAGATGTCGTTGGAGAAAGGGCTGAAGAAGACGATTACGTATTTTAAAGGGTAGTTGTGATTCAATTTGCGTTTCCAGTTTCTCTCAGTGCAGCCTACAACCGAAAACCGAAAACGACAACACGACGGCACAAAGTGCATTCAATCTGAGTTAACAAACGGCCTAAGGTATCGATGTCTACATCAACAACAGAGGTATTCCGCGCAGGCTCCCACCACCACAGACTTGTCTACCGCCAGCGTAGTAGTTCTTCAACTCCCTATATTCAGTCCAATAATAGACTAGCCCGATTTATACGGGTCATTCTCTGGTGAACGAGGACTTAGAGGCATATCGGGCCCTGCCAGTTTAATCATATCAACAAGCCTGGCAAATACTGACTCAATGTAGAAGAGGAATCAAACCCCATAATCAAAGGATACGGTACGTTGGGGAGTGTTTCGTCGGAATTCTGGCCACCCCTATATATTTCTTAGCACCAACACCGAACGATTCTTGTTCCAGCGACGATAATAGCTGACTCTGTTTAATGGCCTATCGCAACGCTTCCTTTGTTTGAGACCATGACTGAGGCTCCTTTCCATAATGAACCTTTAAGGTAAGGGCGATTATATTATTAACATAGTTCCGGGGATTTATCTCCTTGTCATTTGACTTAATGTAGCTGTATGCCAACGACAGATCTGCCCACTTGGCGACCTTATAATCGAGCCCTCCATTGACGTAGATGCTGTCCTGATTGACTCCTCCTCCGCTCACAGCAGATTTATATTTGGTATATGACGCGGAAACAAACGATGTCGACTTTTCTGAAAAGGGCCTTGATATGCCGCCACCCACTGTTTGGGCTGTGACCGGTTCCCCGTTTTCGGTATCAGGAACAACACTTTGCTTGAAATAGACAGTGGCGCTCCCCTTTTCAAAGGTTTGTGTGAGGTCTATGCCTCCGGCAAAACCGATATCACTTCCTCCCGAATCTTTTATTTCCGTGATTACCGCGCCACCTGTCATTCCCATTGTTAAGGTTGGTAATAGTTTGTATTGTATTCCTAAGGTATATTGTTGTGTAGTGGATTCGCTATTTTGGCTAAAATCATATACAGTGTAAACGGCATTAAGCGCTAGAGTCATTCTATCACTCGGCTTGTAAGCGAGACCCAAAACTCCTGAATAGGCCGTCAAATTATTAAATTGGGGATCCTTATAGTCAATGATATTATAGGATCCGCCAGCAGTCAGAGTAAGATCATTCCTAATGTTTTGAGTCAGAGTTCCACTCACATTATTATACTGCCGGTCTACAAGCTTCGAGATCGGGCCAAAATTGGAGATGTTCACAATATCTGTTATCTCTTGTGATCGTATATAGGTCTCATTCACTGCAAATGTTGTTCTTTCAGATATTCCAAGAATGCCGTCGGCATTCAAATGTTGTGACGTCGAATTGTTCTCATCATGAGAAGAATAAAAGCTAAAGCTCGGAGAGTAGCCCACTCTGAGTGATGAACCAAGCGACTTTATCCCCAAATCTATGCTAGGTGTTATAAAGGTCACAAAATCTCCTTCTTTGTTCGACTGCGTGAGGAGAATATTGTCGTTATACTGTTCGGTGACCCCTAGGCCAATATTGGCCGCATATTCGTAAGCAAATATCCTATTGGCAGGGAAGAAAAAGCAGAAAACTAAGACCGCAGCAGCAAGGCACTTTGCCATTTATCCCTTCCAGACGTTTATCATAGAGAATCTAAGGACCGATTCATGCCATGAATAGAGATTGTTACCGATGCTCTTACGTTCTCTTTGGATCCCAAAGGTATCAGATCCGGTAACTAACGTCTCAGACATGAGCTATTATATCCTCAAAAAGCTCCAAAAAGCACCTGCAGGGAGAGAGAGAGATCCAAGGAACTCTTTCAATACCCGAAGCTGTAACCGAAGATAGAACTATCGCCTAGTCACCGCCTGAATGAGTGTTCGAATGGGTCCGGAATACGCACATGTTCCGGACCTCACGTCTATTGGATTAGGTGTCCTCAGCCCGTAAACTCAAACACGGTTATTTCAGGCCTGCAGAGAAAACGAACCGGAATATTGGTAGTGCCGATCCCCCGGTTAACGTACATTTTTGTCTTTCCAGAATCAAACAGTCCTCTCATATAAGGTGACTTGTTGGCGGAGTTGGACATATGAATCAGAAAAGGCAGTCCTATCTGACCGCCATGGGTATGGCCCGCGAGGACAAGATTTATGCCTGCGTTGAATGCTTTGCCGAACACATTAGGATAATGATTCAACAAAATTGTAGGCGCATGAGGAGGAACGTTCTCAAGAGTCTTCTCAAATTGGGCTTCAGCATACCTGTCAGGTGGATCATAAAATGTCCCCGCTAGCCAAAACGCTTCTTGGTTCGGCATAATGATTTTTCGACTTTCGTTATAAAGGATACAGATTCCAGCCTCACTCAGTTCTTTCAATCGTTCCGGATGACCCTCTAAATACGTATCGTAGTTCCCAAGAATCCCATAAATGCCGACAGATGCTTTGAAGCTCCTAATGAGGTCAAATATTTCCCTGAACTGGTTTATCGCTTCAGGGTCTTTAGGATTGCTGAAAAAATCACCGGTTATACAAAGAATGTCAGGCTTAAGCTCATTCACTTTCTTCACAAGCTCTCTTTCCCTGAAACCGATTTCTTTGAGATGGATATCGGATATCTGAACAACCGTCATCCCTCTCAAAATCTGGGCAAGTTCCGGGTCATTGATCTTGACCCACTCCGTCGCGATCCAGTTTGGCTCGATGAAAAGCATGTCCAAGAGGTCCAAAAGCCCCAGCGCTGTGAAAGCCAATGATATTTTCAGAAAGATGTTCGTGCATTTCTTTTTAGAAGAACGATAGATGTTTATGACAATGCAGAGGGTGGCGAACAGGAGAAAGGCATTAAGGACAATATAAAATTTTTCTGACGCGGGCATTTTAAGCAGTTTTAGAAAACATTTGGACGCTGATTGATACTGATGGATCCCTTTAGAAATGTGACACGATTAATAGGGTCAACTCAAAACAACAGAAATTAAGGAGCAATGGGCCAGTTGCAGCGGTTTCTTTCTATCACCGGTGGTTAAGAGGTCAAAGCAACCTCTTCTTCATATCAAGGCATTTGAGCGGATTGTCTTGGACAACGTCCACATTGACACAGAGGGTGTTATCCGGTTCAAGCAGAGGAGATTCAGCCCCCGTTACGCTCCTGGCAGACTTTATCCTAAGTAATAAAAAGCTGGGGGGGGCTGGCAAAAGCGATAAACACCTAGTCACTAATTACGCCAGAAGCTTACATTCAGTCCACTAATAAAAGTATTGAATGAATAATAATTTGACAGCCAACCTAACGATTCAAGTATATCTTTATGAACATCGTTGTAATAAACTATAACAATTTTTCTATGATTTTTTATTATTGATCTCTCAATATTCTTTAGAGTATCTCGAAGAGTGTCTTTGCCAAATGGATTAAACATAAAAAAAATTGTCCCATCTGAATAATCCGCAACTGAAGCATCCATACAAAAAATATCAATTGGAGCCTTTCGACGACGTAGTCTACAAGCATTTTGTTTTGCTATCTCACTTAGAGATTCAAACAATTCGATACCGACACATTTTTTTATGCGCTTTCTTGCCGCAACACATAAGAATCTGCCCTTGCCTGAACCAATATCATATATTATGTCGCTGTTCCCAGGATTGAGTATTCTAAATATCTTATAAATGTACCAATAATCTGGTGTTGCATATACGTTATTATCGTCATATTTAGCTTTATCATAGCGAGGACCTCTCCACCAAGGCCTCTTAGCATTATTTTCTTTACCTTTACTAACTAATTGTTGCTCCGAACGTGTTCGAATATTAAGCAAAAGTTCGTTGCATATCTCCCATAACATCCTACAATAATAAATAATTCTTCTCATAATAGTTCTTTGAGATGGATATCGGATATCTGAACAACGTGCACTCCTCTCAAAATCGTCGCCAGTTCTGGGTCGTTGAGCTTTACCCGTTCCATCCTGATCCAGTTCGGCTCAATGAAAGCACCTCCAGGACGTCCAAAAGCCCCAGCGTGGCGAACTCCAATGATATTTTCAGAAAGATATTGATAACTTTCTTTTTAGAAAAGCGATAGATGTTTATGGATAATACGTCTAGAATCTAAGTCGCATTATTTCTGCTCGCGCGGAGGGCTAATCCTTATTAGATGATTTGACCTTGAGATTTGACGGTGGCAGAGGGCTCTTGCTCTCATATGCACCAATGGACCAGTCTTCTCGTACAACCCCATCTTTATCCGTAGTGAAATAGGAAGATAAGGATACTCCTGAATTCCTCGCAGGCGATAAGGGTTGCAGATGCAAATCGTTCAGACTTGAATAAAGCCCTAATCCATAGGATATGTTGTTAAAAAGTGGGTCTCCGTATTTGCCATGCGCCTCGAATTCCCAGGCACTTTGAGCACCTGAAAGTGTCTTTCCATTCATTCCAGGGCCTGGATTTCTCCAGTCCATGACTGTTTGGTCAGATTTTAATGAGTAGTAAAGATTATAATCAAGTTCCGTAGGCCTGCTATTTACATCATATATCTCAACTGAGTAAGTAGAGTAAGGATTTACTTGATAAAAGATATTATTTTTGACACTTATTACATTTCCTGACCTACTGTTTAATTCATAGCCAGAAGTGCCCGACCTCAAAAAAACCGCGTACAGATCATCATAAAACGTATTATTGTATATGTGATAATCCAAAGTGGGGTTATTATCTACGGCCCTTGTGCCGTCCTGAACATAAATGGCCCCTTCTCCGTGATGCCGGACATTCACAAAAGTGTTGTTGTATATCCATGTTGTCCCGCCCCAACCGCTCACAAATATCATGGCCGTGCCACCATTCCCTGATGTAGTGGACTGATAAAAAGTATTGCTATATATTCTTATAGGAGATGATGAAGTACCTAAAGAATTGTTAGTGTATGGGGGATTTCCTCCACCAATGAAAAATATGATCCCATCCGTATGAGGATTTGGCCCACATCCGTTGAATGTTCCCGCATCGTATTCTGTAAAATCACGGAATTGATTGCCGTAAACGTCTACTCCATTCATTGTCGAACCAGTACCATTAACAATAATACTAAGTTCCCACCTGATATAATTATGGAAGTTGTTATTGCTTACGGTTACGTTTGTGAGGGACATTGGATTGGAGTTGTAAACATTCAAATAGACCGGATAAGACATTTTTGTAAATTCATTATTACTGATAGTGATATGATCTCCACTGTCAACTCGTATTCCATAGCCATTGATGTCGGCATCTCCTATGACCGGTTGGACATTTTGCCAAATCCCTATCTCATGAAAATAACAATTCCGGATCGTTGCATAAGTTGATTGCCTTATATAAATGCCCGTTCCGGTCTTATTAGGAAGATTTGATGTGCCAGATAAGCAGGGGTATGTTACACAACCACGACATGAGAATGCTCTCATGTCGGCATAGTCCCCAAAGTGTCTTAATTCAAAATTCTGTATGGTGAAATATTTTTTTGAAGTAGAATTGAACCCAAGAGCATTAGCTGCATAGTTACCATCGATTATTGCCATGCCTGTTCCAAATACTCCCGATGAATTACCATCGTAGGTAACAATATTACCAGCAGAACCACTAGATACGTTTATTTGCCCTAAATAGGCGACACCGCCCTTAAATATTACGGTATCGCCGCCCGTGAGCGCTGTTGATCCCGCGGTGTTTTTTGCATTGGAGTCACCTGGACAATGTGTCCAAGGAGTTGACGGCGATATGCCGTTATTCATATCTGCCCCACCGCTGAAATCAATATAGTATGTTGCGGCGTAAACCCAGCCGCGGAAAAGAAAGGTCAGGATAATAGCAAAGATAATCTTTTTCATGTCAAATCTACCTCAAAATCATACTAATCTCGAACACATTTTATTGCTCAAAGAACGTGATCTTAATCATAGATCGACTTAAAATGCATGAGCGATTGGCTTTTAAGATTCTATTTTCTCTGGCACCGAGGGCATATGATCTAATCCTATCGAGGTGCTCTCGCCTCAGAAAGGACGTCGTCTCTGGAGTAACAACTCACTCCTGTCCTTTTAAGCATAACTGTATATATCCACAAATCCTCAAGAAAGAGCGAACGAAGAAGGGCTTCTCCTTGACTTTGAATGCACCTAACCAGAGTGACTTGCCACTGCATTATCCATAGCTCCCTCACGCAGACTCTCACTAACCAGGCCACTGGCAGAGGCACACGATTTGTGATGATGGACAATATATTCGGGGAATGCCTTCACTTGCAACCCTTCATGCTCACGCAAAGTTCTCACAAGCATCTATAATCATAGGAGTCCGAACAAGTTCTGTTCAGAATAGCCTATCGGTGGCAGTTTAAGAGGTCAAAGGTCACGCTTCTTCTCTCTGAACAGAGGGAGGATCCCGCACGATATAGCGTCGTGCTTCGCAAAGCTCACAAATCCGAACATGCTGATTCTAGTGTAATGATGCCCTTTCTTGTTAAATGCAACTCTAAGATGCGCCTTTAACTTTTTGTCTTAACATTTTAGAAAAACGGGTTTTAAATAGCTCATGAATAATAATTTCTCATCTTTAGTGAGAAAAACAGACCATATAATTAGTGCAAACGATGTAAGTATAATCAATGTCATAAAAGTTTTGATAACAATGCTTGTTACTAAACATACAAGACATAATGCAATTAACGAAAAAGAAAGGCCAGCAAAATAGGGCAACAGTCTGAAAGAACTACCGGATAAAAGTCGTCGAGACATAAAAAAAAGAAACACTGTATCAACGACTATGCGCAATACCCATGCAATAGCAGCCCCCTCAATTCCGTACGCTTTAACAAATAACCACACCATCACTGCATAAAAAGGTATTTCAATTAAGTGAGCCTTGGCGGTCATATCAGGACGACCTGCCCCCTGAACAAGGACGAATACGACCTGCCCAAAACTGTTGATAAAAACACCAAGAGATAACCATCGCAAGACGTGAAAGCTACTTTGGGCGAACTTTGGCCCTAACCATATCACGAGCCCCTCATAAGAATAAGCCACAATGATCAGAGTGATAGGGAACAGTGTTATAAACACATATTTCAGACTCTTCTTACAAAGCAACATTGTTCGATCTATATCATTAGCAAAGCTTGTCGAAAATGCTGGAAACAATACTCCAACAAGCGCTGAAGGGATAATCCAAAGCTTTGTGATAACCTCGTAGGGTGTTGTGTAATAAGCAACAGCGGCCATAGAAATGAGTGCGCTGATTAAAAACCGATCAGCGTAGACCATAAGGGGACTAACAACATTAGAAACAGTCATCCAGCCACCATAGTTGATTAATTTTTTTACCATATTTATACTTAAATGTACATGCCTTCTTAAGTTAGGAAAAATTCTGAAGCAAAGTTTTAATAATATCAACAAGTTAACTACACGTATAATTAGCAGAATCACAATAATAGGCTGCAATTGATGCGAAAAAGGAACTATCAGCAAAGGACCGGCGGTCATGAGAGCGCCAAAAGGGATGCGAACTGTATTGATGAGTCCAAAACATTGTTTCGCTGCGAGAATTCCACTGAGCCCAGAGGTTATGATTACGATCGGGATTGAGATAGCCAGCAGCATAAAAGACTGCATGGCTTCAATTCTCAGCGCCTCCGGAATTCTTAGCGCATCATTTGTTAGCCAGGATGACAGGGTTAAAAGAATTAATGAGCCGACTGTACCAAGAAGTAACATTAATAATAATGCGGTCCAAATTAAAGGCGGGATTTGTTCTTCCTCTCCTAATCCGAGCTGTTCAGCAACCATTTTAGTTAGTGCTCTGCCTAAACCAAGGTCAAAAAAACTAAAGTATCCGATAACGGCCCAAGCTAAGCTCAGAATCCCAAATCGGTCAGTTCCAAGAGCCTTTATTAAAAGCGGAATCGAGATAAGTGCAAATATCAATGGCAAGACTTGGCCTAACACATTCCAAAGTGTATTACGTAATAGCAATTTTCCACCAGTAAGTGAAAGCTGTGACCTAGTGTCTAATCTACTACTTTGTCGTTCCACGGGCGAAAATTCCCCTCAGTGAGCTGTGATGCCAAGAGCGCACACAATAGTCTCATGCTGCCATCCTCTTTATGTAAAATATCCTTCCGAATTCAGCAGGGGATTGCTTTTTTGATATATGGACGTTGATAAACCCTTGAAAATTAGCCATTCACTCTTTGGGAAAGTCAGATACACCCATATATATTCATCTCAGAATCCGTTTCATAATAACTATATTTTCTTAAGAAGCTTTCTTCGCCAAAGTGCCTTTACTTTTTGTTCTAAGCCTGTCCTTTGGATCATCTTCTTAATATAATAAGCAGCACCACAAACAACAGTGCGCTTCGCATTGAGTGTCACTCCTTTGAGTGTTGGTGCAAAGATATACAACGAACATTCATCACAAACCTTCTTTCCGAATCTCTGCTTATAGAAAGCCTCCCCAAATCCAAAATCAAGTTGTCCGATCCCATCATCGCATAAATTATCCATCATCTTCATCATTAAAAGAGTACCAAGTTCATATTTTTTGTAATAGGGATCATATCCTGTGAAACATAAATGAAAAACGCCTCCATAAAGTGAACCAATCCAAAACGCACTCGGAATTTCATTTATATATATAAGATAGGCCCTCAGCCATCCTTTTTTTGCTTCAAGTTCTATACGCGCTCGATTTTCCATGTTGTCTTGAAATCCAGCCCCAAGTGCCCTCTGATAAGTCTTCTTAGCGACGGTTTCAACATCTGAGCAAAGTCTGCTAACGTCATTTAGCTGAGAATAAAAACCATATCGAACCTCCTGCGGAAAGTCATGAAAAAGCACTCTTTCGAGTCTTCGTAACCAGTATCTATGTTTGCTGCCCATTCCCTTAAGAAATGTTTCAAGGGAGTAGGGCAGGTCCATTTGACATCGGGAATTTATAAGAGGCAGTGTATCACGTAGGTAGTATGCCGGAACAGATCTGGCCAAGTTGTACAACTCTGACCGAATATCAATATGATCAAAAAAAATTGCGTCCACATAGCCCGTTTTCAAGTCATTCATCAGTTCGTTAAACAAAAGTCGTTCGTTATCAGAACTGAGATCGCCGAGATTACCTCCATGAATAAGATTCAATTGGCGTAACTTTTCTTTAAAGATTGTCTTATAACCAAAATGAAACTCGAGAGTAACTTCCTCAATCCTGCCAATTAGCATTGCTTTAACATTCTCATCTTGTCTCAAAACAAGAATATGTGGACTTAAAATCTCTACCCTGCATTGATTAATCGTAATAAAGAAGTCGATATCCGCATTTGGATGCCATTGCATCGATTCCCAAGCAGTGCGAAGTAGTTCTATATCTGCGGTACTATTTACCACTCCTACTGATAAATCATCCCGATTCATTACTTGAAACTTTTCTGTTCTCAGATTCGAAAAAAAATGAGTCATCCTATTCTGATCTTTTAGGTACTCTTCTTATATAAAATATTTCCTGCCATCTTTCTTACAGGCACTTTGATGAAGTACAAAACTGTCCTCTTTTTTGGCCTCATCAGCAGAATCTGCGGTCGCTTTCTGGCTCGGGCAAATCGCCCAATGTTTGATACAAGGCTACATGCAGGTGTTTCATCGACCTAAAACCACAAGCTGTTCTGATAATGAGTTTTGCCCTGTTGTTTAGGCCTTCGACAACACCAACCCGCCTCAGCCTCGAAGACTCGTAAGACAATTCCGATGTGCTTTGAGTGGTATCAATTCAAATCCTTGAATGAGTTGTCCTTCCATTAAACCTTTATAATGGTTCAATTTTCGTGACTTCCACCTGTCAACAGAATTCCCTCGCGAGTACTGAAGGTTACATCCTATATACAGCACGACAACGAAGCTCTAGTTCATAGTTTAATTTGTACACGGATAGGAGGTATTACAAAGTATTGAAGTTTGAAACACAGACGCTTGATTGAGATTTCTTTGATCCCGTTATTAACAAACTCTAAGACTTTTTAAAGAGCATCTTTCGCCAGAGGGGTTTTAACTTTTGTTCTAAGCATGTTATGATTACATCAAGAAAACTCACTCGACAATTACTGACCATCTGATCAAGCGTAAATTTGCCCTCCAACCCCGCATTGCTAGTCCAATTAGAAAAAGGATTCATATGCCAATAAATGCAATATATATATTACGGGTCTTCGCGTAATACTATCTTTTTTTGGCTTTCTCACGCCGTAGGCAAGGCTATCTGTGTGACGTCACTCATGGTGGAAGGGCAAGTTATCGCCGGCTCTCTAACCCGCCGAATAAAAGGGACGAGCGCCGCGATCATAGCAAGAAGCACGTACCAAAAGACAACCATTTGATCAAAATAAGAAACCGAGAAAAAAGACACTACATGTCCGAATAATGCACAGCCCAATGACCAAATAATAATTCTGTCCTTTTTTGATATTTCATTTGAAAGGCGTATAGTCTTACCAATCGTTTTATAAGACTGAACAATTATGAATATAAAAATTAACATAGTCACGACACCTCCGTTTACCCCTTCAGCTATATACTGGTTTGTAATATCTGCCATTGTTGGGTCAATTGCAAGCGCATAAGGCATCCAATGAGCAGTGTATGAAGTTCCAACAAACCACCATTCACTTATATGACTAATTGCAGCATCAATTAGGGCAGCGCGATGCCATGCGGTCCCTCCAGTGATTTCACCAACCCTAGCGATCAAAAACCATACTGGAGCTTTCATGATCAAATGTAGACTTACAAGTGCAAAAATAATTAGCCATCGTACAGTTCTCATGTTATATCTGAAAAACCACATCGTCAATGCCACAAGTACGGATAGATAAGTAATAATTGGACCACCTGAGGCAGTCACGATCGTTATGACTGAGGCTGATATCAGACCTAATACTGCTAAAGAACGATATCGACTGTTCCGTATCCAAAGTCCGATTAGAAGAGGAGTAGATGTGGCTGCAAAAGTTCCGGCAAGGATAGGATGTCTGAATGGCCCCTGACACCGCAAATGCCCGTCTCTAATCACCGTCATTTCAGGGACACCGCCGAAACCCGAAAACACATTGTGGCCAGTTAATTTTTCCGCTGCCATAAGAAAAGCTAAGGGAATCATAAATATACCGATCAATTTTATTGTCATGGTTATATCATTTAAATCTCGTATTAGAGACCTAAAGAGAAAGTACAAACCTATAGTATTGTACTTAGCTCCGAGACGATACATGACAGCTTCTGGTGTTTTCCAGAGTATCACATACGTAAGAAAGCTAACAATCACATATAATATCAACATCTTGTCGATAGTATTCAGCTTCACTGTGAGGAGTTCTTTTTTGCCAATTATCCGTATCCAGCCGAACAATATAAGTATTCTAATGACCGAAAAATGAAGGCTCCCAACAACAA
Organism: Thermodesulfovibrionales bacterium; assembly: GCA_050014695.1. Classification (GTDB taxonomy): domain Bacteria; phylum Nitrospirota; class Thermodesulfovibrionia; order Thermodesulfovibrionales; family UBA9159; genus UBA9159. The sequence continues at coordinate 39,728 of JBEKCV010000008.1, read as the reverse complement.
CCATCTGTCCCATGGTCATATAACATGCGCTCATAAGAATTGGAATCATCGCATACTTTCTTGGTAGAAATAGCAAAAGAAATCCCATCCCTACTGTAAATATTAGGCCTAAGAAGTTTAGATTACTTGCTTGCTCTTCCATGGGTGTTGCTCTACGCAATAATTATTAATCAGGGCTTTAAGTCGTCCATTATCGCATGGTATCCTTCCAGCCTGTAGCAGGTCTGAATTTAAAATTGATGCTTTGGCACTCCTGAACATTTGAAAGAATCTCCGCCTGTTGATCTTGACCAGTATCGAGAAGCTTGTTTTCCGCTTTAACGGCTTCTCTGACATGCGGAATTCTCTCTGGATCGAAACCCATAAGTCTGGCTAAATGCCAATCGAGAGCCGCTGACGATTCGGACGCAGCGACAAGTCCAAGCGGCTTTGCTATATTCTGCAATGGGCCGTCTCCTTCTCCCGCTATGATACCGTCTACGATAAAAAAAAACTTTCTTTTTACTACGCCAAGTATCCGCCCCTCACTGTCTGCACGCCTCACTATTGTATTAAGGTCAAGAATTGTTCTCCAGAGCGTATCATTGCCTGACCAACTTCCATTTTGTATAGGGAGCAATGTTTCTGGGCTAGCAAATGTATATACAAGGGGCTTCAGATATTTACTTATAAATCTACGGACAGGGGAGATGTATTTCAGTTTATTTAAGAAGCTATTGATGCCAAGTTCTATTTTTTTGGGATACCGCGGAAAAGAATCACCTGTCGGAGGGGGCCCCCCTCTGTGATGAGGCATATATTCTTTGTCAGAACAGATGCCGACGAAGTTCTTCAGTGAGAGTGTGACGCCCGCCTTTTTATGGGTTTTTAACTTGCTAATGGAGATGACAGTATCAGCTTGCAAAAAAACTTTACTTACTTTATAGCGGTGACACCTCGCATTATGATAGACATTAGTTAGGCCTTTAGTAATGTCCCGTGGATCCTCATGATTGACACGCCAGTCCGCCACAGTGAGGTAGTTTGGACATGATTCGTCAAGCTCTGCCAAATAGCTACTATTCTGCATATCTATATCAATGGTACCTTGGGGCCCACCGGAAAGATTAGTGTGTCCGATCACTTTCCCACCCTTGTCTTTGAGGGCTCTTCTGATACGCAAATCGAGAAAACTAATTCGAACATTCGACCGGTGCTTGAGGAAATCAGTTATTACCTCAAGCCCTGTATAGCTCTTGATGGCATCAAAATCTGCTGCCTCTATCGGCGAATCGGCGATGATGATCTCACCACTGTCTTTTAGTGCTATGATTGTGAAGTCAAGCACAGCACGAAGAACTGAGCCATTCGTTATTGTGCAGTCAACTCGCCGCTGATCCTGTGGTTCTTTTGAATGAAACACAAAGTTTGGCTTGATAACAACCGTGCTTCCCGGTGCCACAAATGCCCCAAAGGGATTCCAGTCAGCTGTCCCGTAGCGTTGTCCATCAAGCTCTAAAAGGCGAAAACAGTTGCGCACAGCATCATAGACAGAATTATGCTTCGATAACTCTTCATTAAATAGATACTCAGGATATTTTTTATGTGGATGAAAAGGTGGCGTTTTCGGGTACCCTTTTATCGTCCTATCCAGATGCAGACCTATTTTTGCCACTGGTTTTTCACCGAAAATGAGATCGAATTATACGCTTTTGCATCATACATCTTGTTCTTTTTACCTCTCTACTCAATAAGGAGATTCACCAAAATAGTCCTTGGAGATTTCCGAAATTACGGAGCGTCTCTTACCCGATGGGTGCCGCTCTATTATAGGTACTAATTCCATCTCAGCCAAGAGATCGTCTCCAGTCATGTGCTTCAATGTCACCATAAAAGAGCGTATCTCCCCATCACTAAAGAACTCATTCTTCTGCAAATAGATAGTTACTCTTCCAATTTCTGTTTGCATTACCTGGTAGTGCTCTATCCCTTTACTCCCGTAAAAAAGGTGTGCAAAAAAATCACCATAGATTAGTTTGCCGCTTTTAGTGACGACAAAATCAGCAACACGTCCTTTGATCGTCTCAAGTCGAGGTAGGGATCTACCGCAACTGCATCGGCCATCAACGAACTTACTCAGGTCACCCAACTTGTAACGAATAAAGGGCATACCCCAATTTGTCAGTGAGGTGACAACTACCTCACCGTACGCTTCTTTTTCGTTATCTCGGATAATTTCAACCACATAATTCTCCATTCCCACGTGGATTCCTGCATGCGCATTACACTCAAACCCTAGAATACTAAATTCCCTGCAACCATATTCGTTGAATACATGCTGACCAAAAAAGTGATCCAATTCTTTTTTCTGATGCTTCTCGATCGTGTCTGAGGTTATTATAACAGCCTCGGGTAGAGGTACATCCATTCCATTTCTTTTCAAATATCGAACGAAATGGTAAAGTGCGGAGGAAAAGCCCTTCCAGAAGCGTGGTTTCTTTCTCCTGATAAGTTGGACATATTCAATGAGCCTATCATCGCATAAATCATAAAAATTAAGATTCGACTCGTTGTCCATAAATGCTTTTAACTTGCCACGCATATTCAAAGATCTGAGCAAGTCATTCTCATTGCCCCATAATTTTGCTATGCGTTGACCAACTCTGTATCCGCAGTATCCAAAAAATCGCCAGTTATTGCCATCAACCAGATACTCGCTCCGTTTGTCCCGGTAGAAACTTATCGGAGTTCCGGTTGTTCCACCAGTCGATACAAGACGAAGCGCGTTTGTACTTACCCTCTCGGCAACGAGACTATCGAGGTTTCGAACAAGCTTCTCTTTTGTCAAGAAAGGCACGTGTATCAGATCATTTTTATCTCTAACGTCAGATGGAGAAATCCCATGTGATTTGAAGAGAGCATGATAATAGGGTACATTTTTATATGCATGCTCAACCATGCTTCTGAGAAGATCATCCTGCCGTTGCTGCAATTCTTGAAGTGGTCGGATCTCTGTATTTTCCAGAACTTCTTGATACCTTTTTGCGCTAAAGTATTGTCGACCGCTATAGGTTTTTCCGACTGGTACCAGAATGAAACGTGATAGATCATCTCGAAATGGCATAATGTTATGGATACGATTACCTTTCTGTCGGCTTACTAATTCCTAACGCCCAGGAGAGAATGTTCCTCCATTTTCTTACTGACAGAAGGTATTTGTTTTTCTTACTTGTGATGGCACAAAAAAGTGCACCGGCACTTAGCAGCGTTACTCGCACTATAGCCATTATAACAGTAATGATACGATATAAAGCGCAATATAGTTTGCCCCTCGTCTTCTTTAAAAAAATGAGGGCTGACTGCCTCATCTTGAGGGCTGAAACATCGCTGGTTACTTTTGTGGAGCCGCCGCCGTAATGGATGATCTCAGCATCGCCCACGTAGTACTTTTTAAAACCCACTTTGTCAATTTTATAGCAAAGGTCAATATCTTCTGTATACATGAAATACTCAGTGCTGAAATGGCCAGCCCTTTGAAATGCTTCACGTGTAACCATCAAACAAGCTCCAGATATAACTTCAACTTCTGATGGAGAGGCTTCGTAGAGAAAAAGCGGTTTAACACCCCCGATGTTAAGCTTTGGAAATCGTATCTTTAATGCTTCAAAATTTAGCAGCAGATCAATAATTCTTGGGTAAGATTGTATACAGTTGATCTGAACTGTCAAATCCTTATTCAGAAGCCTGCACCCAACTGCTCCAGCTTTTGGAATTCGATCAAGCCAATTGTTCATTGTTTCAATTGCCGCCCCAATAACTTTAGTGTCGGGGTTCAGAAAAAGCAGATGCCTGCCACAAGCAACAGTAAAACCCAAATTATTTGCTCTGGCAAAGCCTATATTGTAGTCACTTTGTATGAAGCGAGTCTGTGGGAAGTCGTTTGCAATTATGTCTTGGCATCCGTCAAATGAAGCATTATCAACAACAATTACTTCATATTCAAGCTGATCTATCCGACAATAAATGCTTGATAGGGACTCCTTGAGACATTGTGCAGAATTCCAATTTACTATTATTATGGATAAATCCATATCTACTTCCAGATACTCTCCTTCATCAGAATTCTATTAACTTGCTGCCTTCTAAGATAAGCGATGAGTGCTCTATCTCTGACTTGAGGTATTCGTTTAACATAACCGCCCATAAATCCATAAAGAAGACCTAAGGCGCCGATAAAATATGAAGGCTTTTGAAATGTTCTTTTTAAGCACTTTAAGATCATGAAAAGTGGATGGTAGCCGCATATGTAATTTGCTAAACCATTTTTCACCCAACCTTTCCATGTTCCGTCAGCAGTTCCCGTATATCGGTGATGAATAACTTTAAGATCTAGAAAGCTTTGTGTTGTCCAGCCCAGCATGTTCGCCTTGACCTCATCGACCGTATCCCAGCCTGGCGCTTTAATTAGTCCTTCGATAGCATCCCAGCACTCTTTTCTATAAATTTTAGTCGCTCCCCGTACGTGAAAAAGAGGATTAGGCTCCAACTTTAAGTTACCATTTACGAAATTAAATATGACTCCGCCGCCAAGACCCAGCTTTGGAAGCCTTTCAAAATATGAGAAACACTTTTCAAAATAATCAGCATCAAATGACAGATCACCGTCCAGTTTAACGATATATTTCCAGTCTGTTAATTGAATTGATTCATAGGCATCATAAAATGCTTCAATGACCCCTGCCCCTGATTTTCGAAACCCTCTGTTTTCTCTGTGCATCGAATGAATCCACGAATATTTTTCCGCATAGTAATCGATCATGTTACCCGTGTTGTCAATAGACCCATCATTGATGATAATCCATGCTTCGGGCAGGATCGTCTGGGAAACCATGGAGTCGATCGTTTTGCCTATATATTCTTCCTCATCCCTTACAGGGCTGACGACGACATATTTAACTGTAGAATCCTCGGTGCCAGAACTCCTCTTAGTTGTCTCTAACCTCTCTATTCTTGAACTGGCATTAACGACAATTATGGGGAGGTCCATTCTGCTAAACTCCCCTTCTTCTGCGAAGTCCGAACATATGCGAAACTGACTTGACTATATATTGCGCTGCATGAATCCAATCGTAGCCGCCCATTATTTTGGCCCTGAGCAACTTAGGGTCGTCGTCACTGTTGACCGGTATTCGTTTTAGAGTGAACACATCATCTCCCCCCTTAGCCGTGCCGATCCTCGTCGTGACTGCACAGGAATAACCGTAGGTTTGCAAGGCGTTACGTAAAAAAAGGACAAAGTCTCTGTCATGCTCTGGGAAGGCATAGGGATAGGAAAACGCTCGTACAGGGCTGCCGGTTATGTCCTCGATTGTTTCCTTTGACTGCCGAAGTTCTTGTTCGACCTCAGCCCGAGCTATTTCATTGAGATGATTATGCGATACGGCATGGGAGCCGACGGTAATTCCATCTCTATGCAATTCCCTGACTTCTTGCCAGTTTAAGCATTCTTTGTCCTTGAATGTAGATCTCGTGCCACTTATATAATCTGTCGGCAAAAAAACTGTTGCAGTAAAACCATGTCTTTTAAGAATGGGAAAGGCCTCCGTATAAAAATCACGAAAGCCGTCATCAAAAGTTAAGACAGTATACTTAAAAGAATGGAGGTCAGCAGCAATCAAATTGTGACTATTCAGCGTTAGTTTTGCCACTGCATCGCTTAGGCTTATTACCTTATAATTGTTGTCATAAAGAAATTGCATATGCTGTGCAAAAACGTCAAGAGAGGTCGTCGTTCGATAATAGGGATGGATATTACTCTCACTGTTTTTCGTAATGCTATGGTACATCAGGATAGGTATACGTGTAGTTCTGCAGCAGCTAAGTCTTTGCAGAGGAGAAAATAAGTACAGAGACGATAGGCGATCTACACGAACAGACATGTTAAGAGTTATTTTTGAGCTCTAATAAGACAGGCGCTTTTTCTCTAAGAGTGAATCGACAAGTGATAGATATTCCCGCTCTCTCTTATCCCAAGTATATTGATTAATAAATTGCGAAGCATTTGTGGAAATTCGCTCTCTCAATTCTTTATCGTTCATTATTAGAAGTAGCCGCTTAGCCAAATCGCTCTCATCTTCCGGTTCAAAAAAGTGAACCACTGAATTGTTGAAATAATACTTATCAATTTTCGTTCCGGATACAATGACGGGAATGCCGAGGGCCATGAATTCAAAGATTTTCGTACTGAAGGCTTCCCCCCCAAAAGAATCGTTTCTCTTTGGAACGATGCCAAGATCTGCGTTTGCCATAACGAAAGCAATCTGTTCTGCGGGAACGGTGCCCTTTAAGAACACCCTATTTTGCAAGCACAGTTCGCTAACAAGGTCTGCTATGGAAGACTTACTTGGACCCTCTCCGTAAATGTGCAATTCTGCTTCAGGAACTTTGTCTTTTATATGCGAAAACGCCTTTACTGCAATATCCAAACCCTGATGCCAGTTGAGCGTTCCGGGATAGATGATGACAAATTTGTCATCCTTTCTTGTCCGAGGTCTTTTATAAAAAATGGAAAGATCAGGATAATTTAAAATTGTCGTACACTTCTCTTCTCGCACGGAACGTGAGACGAGGGTTCTCTCCCAGATGTGATTCGCAATGATCACATGATCGGCGAATCCAATAGAAGCCTTTTCAATCCTTTTGAGTATATTAAACATAGTAGACTCCTTGCTAACATTGAATTTACTGGCATAAAATTCCGGGACAAGATCATGGATGTCAAGAATTATTCTTGCACCAGTCATCTTAGCTAAAAATGTCGCAAAGACCTCGAAATCAGGAACCGAATGAACATGTATGAGACTGTAGTTATTATGTCGGTGCTGTCTTGAAAGAAAAAAGGCTGAATTGACAAGAAACTTCACCAATCTATATAAGTATGAGAGTTTGCTCTTCTCGTTCACACGTCTCTTTTGTATTCTGCATATTCTTACGCCGTTCAGACTTCCATAGCGAGGTTGACCATCTTTTCTCAAAGTAATGGCATCCACCTTATACCCCTGTCTAACAAGGCTCTCTGCGTATCTCCTCACTCGGTTGTCACTTTCATAAAACGTATAGGCAAGTATGCAGGCCCTCATAAGATCACCTCGTCCTGATTGACACAGCTTATCGTTTGCATGCGTTATCAGACGATGATCATATAAACTGGGACCTGAAGCGATATCTTTGTAAAGCTCGATGAGACTGAATTTGTGCTTCTGCCAACCGTATTTTTCCAAAAAATATTTTGCCCTCTCAACCTTCTCGCTTCTCAAGGTTTCATCGTTAAAAGCTGTTAGAATAGAATCAGCTAACGAATCAACATTATTTGGCTCAAAATAAAAAACCATATCCTCTGAAAAATACTGTTCTATAGCTTTTAATCTGGGCACAACAACAGGAATCCCAAGTGCTATATACTCGAGCATTTTCACAGGCAACATCAGTTCCGTGGCACAATCTCTTCTGTTTGACACGATGCCAAGGCTCATTTCCTGTAAACTTGATGCAAGATCTTCGAGAGGGATAGTCTTTCTAAAATGGACGCAGTTCTGGAGTCCTAATTCCCTACTGAGATCCATGAACTCCTGCCTGTCATCGCCGTCACCTATAATAGTGAATTCAATGCCATGAATTTTCTCGACTAAAGATGCCACCGCGCGAAGAGCCACATCTATCCCCAGTCTCTTTGCCAGTGTCCCGTGATAAACTAATTTAAAGTTTTCTCTGAGATTTGCGCGTTCTTGATGCAATATCTTCTCATTGAATAATGCGGGGTCGGGTACATTCATTGAGATGGTAATTTTGCTTGCCGGAATACCTCTTTTTAATAACATTGCCAGTTGAGAGTGGTTTGTGCAGATGATCTTATGCGCGAAGGCGCACGAGAGAGACTCTTCCATACGTAGAATACGTGACAGAGCAAGATGGGAAGGATGTTTAAACTTGCTCAGATATGTCTCAGGCATTATATCATGGATATCTAGGATTATCCTTTTCCCGGCCAAACGAGGGATTATGGCTGAGAATATGATAAAATTAGGCATATTATGCACATGAACTATGTCCATCGAGTCCTTCATCATCAATCGGCTACAAGCCAACAAAGAAAGCACGGTGAATCTGAAATATGACAACATGTATTTGATGTTGCTTTTACCTCTGTATTTCCCAATGTCGAGCTCATACACTTTCACCCCGTTCATAACATATGTTGTCGGCAATCTGGCTTCTTTTAGCGTCAATACTGAAACACGGTATCCCGGGAGTGCAGCGAGGGTTTCCGCTTCACGCCTCACGCGGGCATCGTTCTTATATTTTGAGTAGACGATCATGCAAACATGTTTTCTGACTGCGGTTTCAACTGATCGTACTAAGGAGCCCTCCGATTGAAGTTCTTTTTCTAAATGTGCTCCGGCCCAAAAATGCGCTACGTCCTTAGGTAATGCGTGCCAATATTGACCCTGATACTTAGCACTGACGTATTCAAGGAATTCTTTATAGTATTCAGAGGGATATTCTTCATAACACTGTTTTTGAGCATTAAAATTCATATAGTCTGGGTGAGTAATCAGTAATGCCATTCCGCCTCTTTCCGCTATCCAATCCAGTTTTCTCTTCCAGATGGCTATTGTTCTTTCCTTCTGCAGAACGAACAGCGTGAAGTCCTGTGGCAGGGTATACGGCAATTCCACATATTCCCCTTGAGAGGAATGTCCATTCACGGTAAAGGGGTAAATTGTCTTGACTCCCACAGCTTGCGGTTCAAAGGGATCGGTATCAAACGTTGATGAATCGTATTTGATATCCAGATCGTGGAACCACGCGAGGTCGCTTATCATGCTGGGAGCGCGATAGCCGATAGCTCCCCAAGCTTTCATATACTTATTGATTTGAGCAGCTCTCGCACGAAAACCTTCTCGCGACTCATAATACTTGCCGTCATGATAAAGGCCATGAACACCTACTTCAAACCCTTCACTGTCAATATGTGATATCAACTCGTGGGACACATCATACCGTTTGGGCACAAAATTAAAAGAAGACCGGAACCCCAAATCTTGTTCAAGCTGCATGAGTAAACGGCATTTGTCCTGGCCTTTTTCTGTATCAACATCGTGAGTCAGAACGAGGGCAAACTTCTTGCCGCCCGGCCAGCCAGACCAGCCAGCCGGAGGCATACCCGCTCTTTCATCAATAGGCCAGAAATCCTTGCATGCCAATCCCTTTCGAAGAACATATTGCCTACGCAAGGCAATCTGTATTCGTCTTGGGATAAAGGGTTTTAGACTGTAATAAAGCCTATTTCTGAGCACTTTTATTATCCCACATGCTTATATAGGAGCGACCCCGTAAGTCGAAGGAAGGGAATCGGCATCTTTTCAAACACCTTGTTGTGCAATCCCCGAAGGTTTGATCTATCTTTGACATAGGAGTTTCGTTTCAGATCATATTTGAAATAGGATATTTTGTACTCTTTGGCTCCCCAGCCGCTCTTAAATTGCAAAAGCCCCTTGTTTTCAGGCTCTGTCCTGCCAAAATAGAGGCTTTTATATTCACTCCGCGAGTACCACTTTATTGCTTCCCACATAATGAGGTTGTTGGCACTAACTTTTTGATATGCTTTGTTTGAAGCTGCATATTTATAAATTGCACTACCATTAAAATGGAAATAAACGGCCCCAGCAATAATAGTCTCGTTATATGAAGCGAGCACAACTATTCCACGATGTTGGGAGATAATGTTCTCATATATGTTCTTGAAAAAAGAGAAGGGCTGTGGCGGGAGGCCGTGTTCTTTCCTTGTAATGCATTGTAACCGATAGAATTCCTCCATTGCTTTCCAGGAACAGCAGACAGTGGCCTTCACGCCTTCTCTGATTGCTCTATTTGCACTTGATTTAGTGCCTTTGCGAAATTTACGGAAAAGTCCTTCCTCACTTTCAGAAAGATCTAGAATATGCCCATAGTAAAATGACGACAAGGAAATATCTTGAGACAAGGCATCACCACATCTCATTTCGATTGATTTCCATCTCGCTTTCTTACCATGTTCGATGACTTGATCCATCGCCTCTTGAAAGCTACCGTCTCCGTTTATTATGAGGTCACAATAATCCGTGAAGGGAAGAGAGACTCCCCTTCTGCCTGTCAGAACGCTTCTCACCTCCATAACGGGTATCAGAGTTATCAATCTATTTCCTTTGATTTCTGAGAAATATAACGGCTTGTACCCATAAGATTGGTTGAGCACTCGCGTCCAGTGTGATGAGTGAAAAAAGGAAGCACCAGGTGTTTTCAACAGCATATCATCCCAGCCGGCATAGGATATAGGATCTATAATTTGAACTGCCATTCCTGTATCTTTTCAACTATATACTTCTGCTGATGATCGGCAAGGCCAGGGAACATAGGCAAGGAAATAAGTTCTTCTGCGACCTCTTCCGAGACCGGAAAATCACCTTTCTTATAACCCAGGCATTCATATGCCTTCTGAAGGTGAAGGGGGACCGGGTAATGAAGTCCTGTATTGATATTATTTTCTACAAGGTAACTCTGAAGCTCCTCTCTTCTCTTCGTACGGATAACGTAGAGATGATAAACGGACTTCGACCCCTCCCCTTCGAAAGGAGTACCGATTCCATCGGCCCTCTGCAACATTTCATTGTATTTCTTTGCTGCTACCCTCCGTGTCTCTGTCCAAGCTGGAAGATGTTTTAATTTCACCGAAAGAATCCCGGCCTGGATTGCGTCGAGTCGGCCGTTGTATCCTTCGATATCATGGTAGTACTTCTGCGCCTGGCCGTGGTCTCGGATCATCTTGGTCGTCTTCGCCATGGCTTCGTCATTGGTTGTGACGGCTCCGGCCTCGCCGCAGGCTCCCAAGTTCTTGCCGGGATAGAAGCTAAAGGCCGCGGCATGGCCTATGGATCCGGCCATTCTCCAGCGATTCTCTTTTTTTGAAAAATATTGGGCACCGTGGGCCTGGCAGGCGTCTTCAATGATTTTGAGATTGTAGGTTCTCGCCATTGCCACGATGGCATCCATGTCCGCCACTTGCCCGTAGAGATGAACGGGAACTACAGCGGACACTGTTTGCCCGGTCTTATTATGGATAGGCCTTCCGTCACTGCCCGCTTTGCACTGAGTCTCGATATATTCCCTGAGCTTCGCCGGATCCATGTTGTACGTTTTTTCGTCTATATCCACGAAGCCGATAGAGGCGCCCGCCTGTGAGATGGCCTCAGTCGTCGCGATGAAGGTATTCGGAACCGTGACAACAATCTGGCCCGGTTTGACACCGCTTGCCATGAGAGCGAACCGGAGCGCGTCCGTGCCGCTTCCTACGCCAATGCAATACTTGGCATCACAGAACAGCGCAAAATCCTTCTCAAAGCCCTCCACTGCGGGGCCGCCAATGAACTTTCCCGCCCTTAAAGCATCTCTGAACACTGAGATTAGTTCATCCTCGAGCTGAAGATGAGGAGAAACCAGATCGAGAAAAGGTATGTTCTTATTCATTATTATTCCTGATCAGCTTTGCGGGATTGCCAGCCACTATTGCGTTAGGCGGAACGTCCCTTGTAACAACGCTTCCTGCGCCAACAATAGCTCCTTCGCCAATCGTAACATTACAGAGGATCGTAGCCCCTGAACCAATCGTCGCCCCCTTCTTAACGAGGGTTGGTATTACCTTCCAGTCCTCTTCTGATTGCAGCATCCCAGTGGCATTTGTTGCATGAGGATACTTGTCGTTTATAAAGGTTACCCCATGCCCGACAAATACATTGTCTTCTATCGTCACCCCTTCACAGATAAAGGTATGGCTCTGGATTTTGCAGCTCTTTCCGATCTTTGCGTTCTTTTGAATCTCGACAAAAGCCCCGATCCTGCTGTTATCGTCAATGGAGCATCCATAAAGATTAATAAAGTTCGCAAGTTTTACATTTTCCCCTAAGGTGACATCGTCCGCTACAGACAAATATTTCACAATTTCACCACATGCCCATTATTTCTTAGTGATTCATCACAAGCTTTTAGCAGCCTCACGATCCGCAACCCCGCGTATCCGTCATTCACCGGGGTCTTATCATTCATGATACAGTCAACAAAATACTCACTTTCGGTCTTTAGTGCTTCAATTTGTTCCACCTTAGGTGCCCACATATCACCTGAGCGGTAACTGACGAGCAAGTTGTAAACCCCTTCTTGATTCGTCACATCAATCCCCTTGTCATATACCTTAATCTTTTCGTCTGGATCGAGATCGTTCCAGTAAAGCATTTTCTTCTCACCGCCGATGAGGGTAGTTCTCAGCTTAACCGGTGAAAGCCAATTGACATTAAAATGGGCAATCATATTATCCGAAAAATACACTGTTATATATGCGGTATCTTCCATACTGCTTACATGTGCTTTCCCGCATGCACTTAGTGAATCAGGTTTTTCTTTGATGAGATAATCCATTATGGAAAAATCATGGGGTGCAAGATCCCAGATGACATTCACATCATGCTGGAAAAGTCCCAAGTTTACCCTTGTCGAATCATAATAATAAAGGTCCCCCAAGAGTTCATCATCAATACAGTGTTTAATCTTTCTCACTGCTCCGGTAAATATGAACGTATGGTCTACCATGATTTTGAGGTTTTTCTTTTCTGCTAATTCTACCAGTTCCTCACCCTGAGTCACTGTCGCTGTAAAAGGTTTTTCCACAAAAACATGTTTGCCATGTTGCAGTGACCGCTTAGCCAATTCATAATGTGTCGAGACAGGAGTTATCACTGCTACAGCATCGATCTCTGGCGAAGTGATGATATCGTTGCAGTCATGCGTAAGCTCGACATGAGGATAGGTCTTGCATGCCCGCTTCATGGCTTCCTGGTTGCTGTCGCATATGGAAAAGACCTTTGTCCCTTCAATGCTGTTGAAATTCCGAACGATGTTAGGTCCCCAGTAGCCATATCCGATGACGCCAATATTAATCACGTCCACATCCCGTCAGGTGTAAAAAAATAGCATTATCCGATTCCGCCGTGATATTTTTTATGGGCATTGTTTTATTTCGCTTGATTTTCGTTCCTTCTTTTCGACAAATGGAAAGCGCCTTTTTAATAGGCTCCCTTACCGAAAAGAACCGCAGTGGGTGTTTGTAACAGAATCTTGATATCCAGCCATATTGACCTGTTTCGCACATATGTGAGATCAAGTCGCACCATCTCATCAAAGGTGGTAGAACTTCTACCATGAACCTGCCACAGCCCCGTTATGCCCGGCTTCACTTCCAATACCCTCCGTCTGTGCCAGATGTCATAATTTTCTAATTCATAAGGGATGGGCGGTCTTGGTCCGACAAGGGACATATCCCCCCTTAGGACATTAAGAAATTGGGGGAGTTCATCGAGGCTTGTTTTTCTTAGTATTCTTCCTATCGGGGTGATCCTTGGATCATTCCTGAGTTTATAACAGCAGCTTTGCTGGATACTATCGCCTCCACTATCGTTCTCAGGCTTTCCAATGATCAACTTCTTGACGTACTCCTTATGAATATCGTGGTTGTTATTGACATACATCGATCTGAATTTCAGGAACGTAAAGTTTTTCCCATGCAACCCTAGCCTTTCCTGCTTAAAAAGCACCGGGCCCTTTGAAGAAAACTTAATGAAAAGAGGAAAAATGAGAAAAAATGGCGAAAAGATGATCAATGCCATGATGCTCCCTATGATATCGATGGATCTTTTTATGAGGAGGAAACTCTTCCTAGACGCACGTTTTTTTAACACATCTGGATAAAAGTTCATATTCGTTGAACTGCTAGACCCTGCCTTCTCAGGTTCCCCGGGAAAAATATAAAAGGATATTTCAATATCATCGAGTTCCTTCTCGCTCAAAAGATGATGGAGCCTACTATATACTTTTTCTTTCATGATGTCTTTATCACTCTTGTCGTTGTCCATCTCTGTGAAAATAACGCCGATCAGAGCGTCATATCGATACCACCCCTTTATATCTATTTCCCTTGTGCAAGAAAATAATGCCTTGGAGACCCTCTTGATAAATTCGTCTTTTTTACCATTGTGAAGGACCTTTTCGATGCTTAAGGTCATCAGTAAAAAAGGATTTCTGGAACGTTCAGTCCTTTTTCTCTCCAGAGAGAGTACCTCATTAAAATAGTTCTCTACATAAAGACCGCTGTCGTTATCGATAAGGTAATTGATAACACAGTAGGCATATTTGTCACGTCTCACTACAGTTTTTGCATTTTCCAATGACACAATCTTTTCTTCTGATACCATTTTCACTTTCCTGTTGGGCTGTAGCATATTTTCCCTCGCATTTCTTCCTGATTTTGACAGGATATTCGGTATATTTATAATTGTTTCCTTTTCTTGAAATCGTAGGAATTTAAGTGTCAAACTTCCATGGAAAAAGCTTTCTAGCCACAAAAGGGGTCATCAAGGAAAGACATCATTTACATATACATAAGCTCCGCAAGGACGCGCTCCAATGCTCGCATCGCGCCTATTGCAAATATAATTTGTCAGCTTTTTACTACTTAGAGGAGTGATTGAGGCTTATACATGAGATCAGGAATAACTCTGGTGTGTAAATACTTTTGGGCCCAAGTATAAGAGCATCTGCTGTTCTTTGGCATAGCCAAAAGGTCTTTCTCTATACCGTAAACTCGGGAAAGAAATCTTTTATCTAACTTCAGGTGTGGACAATCGAGAATCAAGGATTGACGTTTATAAGATACTGACCTGTGAACGGGTCCGGTAACCAACATTCCGGTCAGTTAATACAAGTCTTCTCGCCTTCACATTATGATTTGGCTGCACAACTGATCTGGCGTTATGAAACTTCACTTTTAATCAGTGGATACCGAAAGAGCGGGTTCCCAAGACTATATCCGGAAAGACTTCCTTCTATGAATATATTTCTTGACATCGTTTATTCTTCTGTCTTAATTGATGCGGTATCGTTCGATAATCAGTCGGGCGTCTTTCTTAAAAGAGACCCACTCATTGTCTGTTCAAAGAGATTTCTGATATGTGCTTCTCTCTTCCCGAGTAATTCCTCTTTCTCAAGCAGTTCAGATTCTTTCTTAAGCAGTTCTTCCTCTTTCTCAAGGAGTTCAGATTCTTTCTTGAGGAGTCCTTCCTCTTTTTTCTTATGTAATTCGTCAATCTCCTTTATGTTACGCGGTTTTTTATTTTCAATGGCAGTATTTCCTGTGAGAATTTGTTCCATTCCTGCTTCCAGATTCACCAGCCTTATGTGGAAGCTCGAGAATGCTTTTCTAATCTTCATAGAGGAAACATCCTTAGAGGAATCTCCGTTTTTTCCTTGCGCAACTATCGTAAAAGGCCTTTCATTCTTGAGGTCATTGATGATTTCTTTGATAAAATCGATATCAATACTTTTCCTTCTATCTATAAAGGCCGCCAAAAAAGCAAATTCACAGAGCATATTGATAAGCCTTGGAGTGCCTCCACTAAATTCATAGACTTGATCCATGACGTTTTTTTCAAATGTCACACAATTCTCATTGCCCGCAATCTTCAGCCTATGCTTTATATATGCCTCAATATCTTCCCTCTCGAGAGGGCTTATATGTGTGCTGACACTTATCCTTTGCCGTAACTGCTCGAGTCCGGGTCTGCTCAGTTTTTCATTCAATTCGGGCTGGCCTATAAGGATGATCTGGAGCAGTTTTGCGTTGTCCGTCTCGAGGTTTGACAGGAGCCGTATCTCTTCGAGCAGGTCTTCGGAAAGATTCTGCGCCTCGTCTACGATAATGACAGCCCTTCCCCCTTGCGAATACTGCTTTATGAGAAAATCCGTTAACTCGCTCATAAGCTCCGTTTTATCCTTATTTTTTGTGTCAAGCCCAAAATCCTTATTGATCATTGAAATGAGTTGATGAGAGGAGACCTTAGTATTGTAGAGCCACGCGTGCCTTATCTCCTGGGGAAGTTGCTTGATCATACTCCTGATAATCGTAGTCTTCCCGGTACCTATCTCACCAGTGATAAGAATAAAGCCGAACTGCTCTTCGATGCCATAACGCAGATAGGTCAAGGCCCGTTTATGTATCCCGCTCAGAAAAAGAAACTCAGGATCGGGCGAAAGCTGAAATGGTTTGCATTTGAGGCCAAAAAAAGTCGTATACATGTTTTACCTCAAAATGCCAACCTTATAATAAATTGCCATGGCACCAAAAAGCTTTCTTTTATGGCATGTTTATTATTTTTCAATCGCACCGCCGATATCATTGCTAGCATTTTCATTGAATGTCGATTTAGTATAGGCATAATAACGAGGAGAACTAGTTCTTGTTAGATATGGTGACACGTCATTATATACTACCCCGAGGACATTCCATCCTTTCATCACGGAAAGTGCCTGCATGGCCGCTTTTTCGGATGTTCTGCCTCCCTGTACCACAAAGAGTACTCCATCCATATAGTTCCCGAGGGAAAGAGCGTCAGCTGTTACAAGAAGCGGCGATGAGTCGAAGATCACATACCTGTCCTTGTACCTGAGCTTTATTTCATGCACAAGTGCCTTCATCTTATCCGAAGAGAGAAGTTCTGCCGGATGAGCAGAAGGGTTCCCTCCCGGCAGGATGACAAGCTTTCCGAAACCTGTTTTAATAAGCAGACTGGAGAGATTAATTTCACCGTGAAGATAATCACTGAGTCCGTACCTCGGTTCAATGCCAAAATATCGATGGAGAGAAGGGCTTCTTAAATCGGCATCCACGAGGAGCACCGTATGGTCCATTTCCTGCGAAAGAACAACAGCGAGATTCGCTGCAGTTATTGACTTTCCTTCACCCATATTTGAACTTGTAATCATAATGGTGTTATGAAAATCCTTCCGCGTTGCCTTCAGAATCCGTGCCCGTAACTTTTTATATTGTTCTGTTGCAGCGGAACGGGGATCAGTAATGGAAACCAGATGTCTATCTACCCCGGCAGGATCTATAACCGCATCGCCGACCACGAATCTAGGCGGGGCAGCATGATCAGGAAGATCAAAATGTTTTTCTGATAGGACTGTTTCTTCAGCGACATCTTCTTTTGTCTCTTTTTTTTGTGCCTCCCTCATCTGCACCGCTTCTTCTAACGCCTCCCGAATCCTACTCATCAAAAAACCTCCGCCTAAAAAATAATGGTTTTAATTCCCATATATCGGTAGAGAAACTCATTTACCAATACGAGACCTATGAGACCCAGATAAGCAGCCGCCACCATAAAGACACGCCTGTCTCGATTTCTCTCAACGGATTTGTCTTCCTCGGTGGCAACACTTGGAATAGTGCCGAGCACGGACAGCTTAAGCCGGGACTCAATATCTGCCTCATCTTTGAAAGACCGGTTACGATGCTCGAGTCCTATGACCGATCCCATGCCGGAGGCAATTCCAAGGACAACTCCTAAAAATATAATTGTGACCCTATTGGGTTTAACCGGCAGAACGGGAAGTGTGGCAGGATCCAACACTTTGATTGCACCGGTTTTGTCCGAAGTTTCAAGATTTGTTGACACCCTTGCACTCTCAAGCTTTTGCAACAGTTCATCATAGATCTTTTGATAAACAGTTCTGTCCCGCTCGAGCTTTGTCCATTCCTCCTGCTCTTTTGGCATTCGACCGAGAAGGACTTGTCCTGCCTGCTGTTGTCTCGATAACTCTTGAATCCTGGCCTTCAAAGACTCAAGGTCCGCATCTGTGCTAGCCAGTTCCTCTCTGAGGCGCTGGTAAATCGGATTCATTGTTGACATCCCAGAACCACCGCCATGGGTGTTCGCAGTCTGCGCTTCTGCTATTTCTTTCTTCAGCTCTTCTATTTCACCCTCTATCTTTATGATCTCGGGATGGTTTTCTGTAAACTTGCCCATTAAAAGCATAAGCTGATTGTTCAGGTAACTCAACCTCCCCTCAGGTGAGCTTTCGCTCGACACAAAGGCAACCGTGAGTTCTTTTTCACCGGATAGTTGTTTCTGAAGGTTTTCTTTCTTCCTCGTCAGTTCTTTCAGCTTTATCTCCGCCTCCATCCGCCCGGACTGCAATTGTTCTATGTCTTTGGTTATTGTTGTTTCATTTTGCGGTATAATTTGAGGGTTTCTCTCCCTGAATTCCCTGGTGGCTTTATCAGATTCCTCAAGCTTGTTCTTGTACTCCAAAAGTTGACCCTTGATAAACTCGTATGCGTCGTAAGCATCACTCCTTCTGTAACCCATATTTTCTTCAACGAACTCACTGATCAGGACATTTACCGTGTCCCTCACCATCCTGGGGTCCTTTCCCTTGTATGTCACCATAAAGACGCCATTTCCTTTTGGATCACCAGGCGCTCCCTGTGATATGTCGAGATGCCTTCTCATATCATTTATCAAGCCCTCATGCTGGGACGAATTTTGAGAGGCTAAAGCAAGGTCAAGTTTTTTTACAACTTTTTCCAATACATTTCTGCTCATCATGCTATCCCTGAGGCTGCCAGCAATATCTTCTGTACCCCGTGGAACGCCCACATCCTTCATGAGAGGATCAATAAATGAGCTCTTTTCAACGCGTACCGTTGAACTCGCCTGATACTCTTTTGGCCAAAAAAAACTCCCCCACGTAAAGATCGAAAGTACCGCGATTGCGACCGAAAGCGCTAAATATCTTCTCTTGATTATGATCGCCAGATAATATTTTATATTTATATTTAAACCTTGTATATTATCTTCGTCCTGCATAAATCCTCCTAAAATATCCCGGTCTTGACGATAACGAGGTCCCCCGGTTTTAAGAGTACGTCCTTGCTTGCATCTCCATTATTTACGACATCTTTCAACCTTGCCTCAATGTTCTTCATCTCGCCGCCTTCTTTTCTTACAATAATTACGTCATTCTGTTTCGCATACTCGGTAAACCCCCCTGCATTCAAAATAGCATCGATGGCAGTTAATCCTTCACGGTAGGGTATGATAACCGGTGTTTTAACAGCGCCGAACACCTTGATCCGCTCGTCAAAATTATCAGGAATATAGATGAGATCATCGGGCTGAAGCTGTATATCCTGGGTAATATCTCCCTTCTCAACGAGTTTGTAAAAATCATTCTTAAGCCTCTTGCCGTCTCTAAAGAGATAGGCATTATTCAGATCGGCCCCTTTAAACGAGCCCAGCTGCGCAAGCAGCTGCCTGAGGGTCGTTTTCCTCCTCAATGTCATAACTCCTGATGCTGACGCCCGACCAGCCAGGGCTGATGTCTCAGCAGCTGATGTTGTTCCACCGGTTGCAAAACCTTTTATTCCCTCTCCAGAAATATACACCTTGAAGCTATTGATTTCTTTTACTATCACACTCACCGTCGGTTTCTTAACGAAGTTCGCATATTCTTTTTCGAGCGAAGTCTTGAGTCCCAATGGCTCCATTCCCGATGCTTTAATATCCCCGACCATAGGTACAGAGATCATACCATCCGGCCTGACAGGCACCTGAACCGTTAATTCCGGGTATCCCCAGACTGATATCTGAAGCACATCCTCATCACCAATGACATAGCCTTGTTCAGCAAAACTATTCGATGGGTTAAAGACAATGCTCAACAACAAGAAACAGAGAAAATATATTGCCGGCTTCATTTTGTTATAGTTCTCCTCCTTTGGTCATTATAACTACTCTTTTGTCGCTAGAGCAACCACAATCCCTTGACTTCTTGATCGCAACTCTTCAGAACTATCATACTCAAGCTGCCTTTTCATCTCGCTCATGCTCACTAATCAAACCTGTGGCAGGATTCGAGCACCGCTCCGCCTTCTCACTTAGATCAATAGACAAACTTGTAGGAATCCTTCCCCTTTTGGTGTCGGTACAAGTCCTACGGTCTCAGGAGCCAAAAAAAATATCGCATGCCATCTATTTTCTATATTCCGGAGACCGTTGAAAGAGCACCCAAGCTCTCACAAATCGAAGATTAGCTTGACTTCGTAATATCTGCATCGAATGTGCCGAGGCGTTTCGATCCATAGGCGACCAACTACTTTTTGCATACTCTATGCGCTTTCCCGCATAGTCCTTTAGGATTCTTGCGTAAAATCACGCAACCCTTATGCTGAACGCCATATTGTCCTTGATCTCAAGGTAAAATCACGATGGCACTGCTCCGCTTTCTCACTTACAGAAGAATAAGCGAACAGGATGTAGAAATGAACCACTCACCGGCCAAATGGCCGGCTTTCCGGCTTCTGGCACAGTCTCTCAACTGTTCAGAAGACACCTGCGCTCGGACAGCTTTAACTGCTTCTCTCTAGGCAGGCTTTCACCTCGAGTCTTCAGAAGGCTCGAGACCATCAGACAGAGGTTACAGCTTCGCTTCCCCTTTTCCCGGAAATTTGCAACTCATATCAACGGATATTGTCAACAGCAAGATTCATTCCATTTCCTTTGTGCGCGTTCTTCCCTTTTCAGCATGAGCCCCTAAGTTTTATGGAGGCAAGAATTTCTTAGCTCGTTCTTAAGACTTCCCTGATGATCGGAGGACAGCGGTCTTCTTTCCGTACGTTTTGCAAAAAACTTTGCCCGTTGAACAAAAACAACATTTAAGCATTCCCTTGACATTGATCGTATTTGCAATTTTGAAGGAACCTTGCCCCGTTGGGAGATCACATTTCGGCTTTTTAGTATGACTTGAGTTTGTTACGCACGTGTGACAGTTTTATGAACATTTGATGAAAGTTCAGGGCGAGTATTTATGAACTCTTGTTTCTCATCGATTCAAAACTGTATCAATAGGTTACAGTTTTGAATTATTTTCAATTATTGAAATTATTTTCCACTTAAAAATCAAAATGTCATGACCTTATCTTCAATGAGCCAGTGAAATCGCATCAAAGGTCATCTATCCTATTCGGCAATGCTCCGCCTTCTCACTTACATGATCATAAGTGGGAAGAAGATGGAACGAAAAGCCGGGAGCCGGACCTCTCCAGAAAATTTATCTAGTCATCAACAAAATCTGATTTCATGTTTAACATCGGGGCAAGGAGAGCCTTCAGACAGGCCAACTGCTCCTGTCCCGTGCTGCACATGAAAATCTCATGACAGAGAAAAGAAAGGGGGTAACAAGGAAGAGAATGGATCGAGAAATGCACCAGGAACCGCAGCCGACTTTTTTTTGTCGTCAACTGCGATCAGTTCAAAAGAGAGAGACTTCGCTTTACGAAATGAGATGACGCGCCTCAGAAAGCTATCCCCCAACAACACCTACAATCCCCCCAACTCGCCTGAAACGAGTTCAGCAAAAAACCTTAGCGCTTGTCCCCGATGAACAGGCGTCATTAAATATGTATACGAATTTGCATATACTTTACTAAAAAAAGTCTAAAAATGTCAAGATTTATTCGTTGCGAACCTCGCCCAGAATTAGCTGTTTGAAAGATGTAACTAGACGAGGTAACTGCAAAAAAAGCTTTATCTGAACAGTCGGGTTTTTTTGGGGAAAAATGGGGGGAACGTTGAGCCGCTGATGCTGTTAACGACCGAGCCGCTGAGAAGAAGCAGGAACGTGTTGTCGCGGTTGGTGCGGGGCTACCTCGGGAGATGGGCGATTGAGGAGACCCTTCGCTACGTAAGGCAGCGTGGACGGTGCATGGCGGCGGCGAGCATGAACTGGGGATGGCTCATGGAATGAATGAAAACTCCTTATGAGGCAAGGCGAAGGACATCGTCCGCAGTCTCAGCGTTCTGCAGGCCACCGACAAGGTCCGTTGCAGTTGACTGTTTTCCGAGAAAGCACGACACTTTTTTTTCTTATCCGAACCGCCGGCCCGGTTAAGAACAGTATCAGGTACAGCCGGCGGTCTGAGGAATGCCTGCATATTGGCATGCACGCCGCATAGGGGTATCGGTGAAAAGAGCGTAGAGTTTCTTGATGGTGTATATTTCGCTCCCGTGTTTCCTGTTTAGATTCTTGATGATTATCTTTGGCATGGGACCGGTCGCAAATCGCACGTAGTAATCTTTGATGAATCGAATCACTTCCCAGTGCTGGTCCGTCAGCGTTACACCATCGATCTTGGCGAGATAAACTGCGAGGTCTTCAGACCAATCCTCAACATTGAGAAGATGACCATCCTCGTCCACGGGAATAAGCCTGTCTTGAAACTTGATCACCCTGTCTTGAGGCTCTTTTAAGTCCGTCAATTGCTTGGCTCCGCCCAGTCAACCCACGCACTGCGGGCTGCATACTTTCTCACGATCCCAAATTATGATGCGCACATTATAGCAAAATCATCTGTTGCCGATTAGACCAAGCACCCCTGCCTCCATACCTATGCGTGTCTTTACGGCCGGGTTGAGAGAACACTGTTTGACCGGGTTCAGGCAGGCGGGGACCTGAATGCTCTCAGGAGGGATTTCCAGCTGCACGTCGGTATTCTAACAAGGCAATTCAAAGCGGTCCGCACATGACTTGACGGTAAGATATCCTCGATCAAAGAGCGTCAGCCTGACCTTATTGATAACCTTCAGCGACGGATCAAACGGGCAAAACAGGTACTGAAGCTCATCGTCAAACCCGAGGTCTTGCACCAAGAGCAGCATATTCCGGTAAAATAACAGGCCCTTCACGGATGCCTCAAAAATGCTGTCTTCACCCCGAATAAGCGAGCTGAGGACAGCGGCCTGTCTGAGACCGGATCGCTTCAGTAAAGGAATAACTCTGTCTCTTATCTCTTCTGCTGTCATCCTTAGTTTCCTTTTTCGTAAAATCCCATGATGAAGATGAGTTCCCTCTTCAATCCAGAGCTCCTTCCTGCCGAAAAGGCTTCGCTTGCATCATATCTTTGATCTAAAACACTTGGCAGAGTGATCATTCACCATGCCAACAGCTTGCATGAACGCATAGCAGATTGTCGGGCCAACAAACCTGAAGCCGCGTTTTTTTAGGTCCTTGCTCATTAGTTTGCTGATCTCCACGGCTTTTTTCTTTCTTGCTCCACGCAGCGGTTTCCCATCTACAAATTGCCAGATATATTCGTTGAAACTTCCGAACTCATTCTGAACGGTGAGAAATGCCTTGGCATTTCCAATAACGGCATTGATCTTGAGACGATTTCTTACGATGCCTTCATCTTTGAGAAGCCTTGCCTTTTCAAGGCGGGAATATTTTGCGATTTTTTTGGCATTGAAATTTTCAAAGGCGTGATGATAGTTTTTCCTCTTCTGAAGAATGGTCAACCAACTCAAGCCTGCTTGCGAGCCTTCGAGATTCAGCATTTCAAAAAGAAAACGATCATCATGTGCGGGCACGCCCCATTCCTTATCGTGGTAGGGAATAAATAATTCGTGAGACTCGGCCCATTTACATCTGATCTTTGACATTTCAACTCCCATCAACATGTTTACTGAATGCTTAGTCCTGCAATCAGTTCGTTTTTGATAACGAAATGAAAATCGAGATTTACTGGACTTCCCTGTTGAACCCTATCTTCCTTTTCTTGATCTCCGGCGAAGTCATCACTTGCATCGAAGACGACTTGAAACCGGGCATCGTATTTCTTTTCAAGGTCATCAAGTTTCTCGGCGAGTTCTTTATGTGATCCGATCATTTCACGCAGCTTCACGAAGGCCCGCATGAATCGCGATGTTTACCTGAATGGCGCGTTCGCTATTAAGAACACTTGATAGCATAGCAACACCCTGCCCTGTAAAGACGTAAGGAAGGTATCTTCTGCCACCATGCCTTGAACTTGAGGTCGCAAAGCGCGATCTCAAGTTTTCAGCTTCCTGGGGTGATAACTGAAACATGAAATCGGACGGGAATCTTGAAATGTTACGACAGAATTGCTCATTCAATCGTCTCGTAGGCACTCCGTAAAGTTCCCCAAGGTCACTATCGAGCATTACCTTATGGCCTCGAATCAGATAAATCTTTCTTTCGATCATCTCAACGAAAATAAGTCTTTCATCATCCCGCCAACTTGAAATCACAATTTCTGACTTCAAGAGTTGATATTCCAATCAGGGATCTCAATAGCCCCTCATATCTATCGAAACGTGCGATATTTTCCCCAAAAGTGAGGTCGCAAAGTGCGACCTTAAAGTTTAAATCCCAGTCTATTGAGGACCTTCATACTTTACATGGGATGGATTACGGGAATCAACAATGTTCCGCTGAAGGCAATATAGTTCTCATACCGGTTCACTTTATGACGTTGTTGACTGCGGTGACCTATCCCGATTCGAATCACCGAGAACTGACAATGTTTCCAATGGCAATAAACATCCCCGGAGAGATGCCCGCAGTGCGGGATCATTCTCAGGTGAACTTCGGGGTCCTCGCTTCTTCACACCTCGCAGTGCCTGTAACTACGCTTGGGGTACAGGATTCCGAAACGAAACTGCTACGTCCTTATTCCTGTTTTTCGATCAGCTCAAAATTTTTTATAAATTGGCTGACCTGAACACCGAGGTAAACACACTTAATGCCATCCATGCACTCATCAGCATCTTTCTTCTCAAGGTGCGTGGTTAGTTCATGGTTATCCTTCTTGAATGTCACAATATACGCATTTTTCCCCTGACTGAAATCGAGACCAACAGAGATCCCGTGTTTGTTGATTTCAGGATACATTTCCATTATCTTGTCCTTCAGTGCCACGTTTGTATAACCCATAAGTTGCTCCTCCTTTATCACGTTATAAAAATTGTCGACTTCTTCAGTTCTTCTTCCAATGTGTAAATTTTGCTCTGCTGCTTTGTCACATCGTCAAGGAAAGCGGAAAGGATGCAGCGCGCTCTTTTTGAGGGCATCGTTTGCGAGAGCAATAGATTTCGCCTCCACTTCCATATGTTTGTTGAGCAACTCAGAGACAAGGGCAAACTCATCGGGGCTGAGATGCACTGCCTCTTTTGTTATATTATCGACGATCATCCGGACCATTATCTTGTGTTTTCCAGAATCTTGTTTGATCATCGCCATTACTGCTGTCGTGTTCTATTGAGCACGCAAGACCACGGGGTCTAACAATTATCAATATTATCTGCCATGTTTTGGTCTTCATAGTTATCCAAAGAAGTGGCCGGGTTTGTTTGGACAACCTGAAGCAGTTTTTAAGTGGTAAGCTACTCTGGTTCATGCCGCCACCTTTCTCTGCGGTAGTGTCGTACAGTAAACCGCAACCCCCCGAAATAAAAAATTAAGAAGCAGCCGTCTTTTCTTTTTTCACTCGTTCATGAAGCCAAATCTTTATTAACGCGCCTCTGTCGACGCCTATCTCCTTGCGTATATCGTCGATCTCGTTGACAAGAGATTCCGCTATATCGAGAGTGATCCGGACTTTTTTGCCATGGTGAATAACTGTTGCTTTGGACATGTCAACAAGCTCGTGAATGTCCTCGCCGTTATCAAAACGTTTGTCAAAGTCTCGTGTACTTTTAGCCAGTTTTTGCTTTGTCATATAAAGCCGTCTCCTTTTCCCTCGAACGCCTCGCCGAAATAATACGGATGGCGCCACCTCTCATGGTGTACACTGCTGTTCAATGTTTATTGTCCAGTTTGCCGATTATAATTCTCCGGTTCTCCACAGGATGGGGGACATGGATCTCAATCCGGTTCTCGTCGCGCCATAAATCTTTTGCCCTCGTGAAGTTGATACCATGCTTTATCCTGTTCGCAGCGCTTTTAACCGGGTCCCATTCAAACCTCATGATTTATTATAAACCTGCTGTACAGATTTTCAACATACTAATTTTTAACCGGCATGCAATCTTCACCCATTTTGGCACTAGCCAGTCGGCCTTTAACGATAACCCAGAGTAGATGGGTAATAAATAGTTTTAGGTCTATATGTCTCATTTCGCAATCGAGAGATGAGCGGTCTCGTGATTGTAACTCGTGTATTGATTCGTCTATCCTCCCTGTGCTATGGTTAAAACATGGAGGTGATTTATGTCTAAGACCATCAAAGCTATTTATGAAAACGGCGTTTTCAAGCCTATCCCCCCCGTGGACATACAAGAACATTTATGGGTGAGTCTTACAATAGAAGACACAAAAAGTGTTGCTCTTTCTACAAGTGGGATTATCCCCGATAGAAACGCTCAGACCGTTGATGAAATTGCTATTGCGCCTGAATTTATGTTTGAAGAGACTTAGATCTTGTATCTTCACGAAATACAATCCGGCGCTAGGGTATTCATTGACGCAAATATCATCACTTTTCCAAAGGCTCCACATTCAATAAATCCTGCACTGATTTTCTTTATAGAGTCGAAACCGCAGAAATTCATGGGATCGCCTCGGTTGGCGTAGTCTTGGAAGCCACACACCGTCTTATGATGGTTGAAGCTTCTGCTGTGCTTGACGTTGAAACAAAAATCTGCCCAAATATCTAAAACAACATCCGGAAACAACTAAACAACTGGATCAGCATCTGATAGTTCCCATCAAAATATCCGAGCTTAATGTTGAGATAGTCCAGATCACATCCAAGCAAATTGAGACAAGCCAGAGTCTTAAGTCAACATATGGTTTACTTTCAAATGATGCCCTTATTATCAGAATCATGGAAGAACTCGGCATTGTGATCCTTGCATCTAATGATTCTGATTTCAAGAGGATAAAAAATACCGTCTCAAAAAATCAAGATTAGTCAGAAAAATAAAGAAACGGATTTTGATAGTTACTTTCCATAATTGACATTTTGGGTGAGATGCCCGCGGTGTTGACTACTTCAGAAAGAAACACTTTTTGGCGACGAGATTCACTAACAATTATAGGGAGAAGGTGTTAACCGTTGTCGCTTCCAAAATGTATTTGTTACGACCAGGATAAAACAGATTTCTAAAACCGAACCTTGTTGCGCACAGAAAGGGTTATCGAGATCCGACCACCGAGTACGGGGCGAAAGTGAGAGTGACTATTGGCGAGGGCTCCCTTTCATACTGTGAGTAACTCATTCTGCATATAGCACCTGATAACCTCACTCAAGGCCTTATCTCTACATAGCAGATTTCCGGTCGTAACTGAAAAATAGGCGCTGACCCTATTTTGGGTCTCACTCCTGAGAAGAATGGGGCAACTCCTGTTTGACCTACCCCTTGACAAAGGTTAACGTGCAGGTTAACATGTCATAGTGGGTAAGACAGTTATATTTTACAGAACGGCTGATGGCAGATGCCCGGTGGAGGATTTTTTCGATTCGCTGTCCGGTAAGGTAGCGCAGAAGGTTGCCTGGGTGTTGAGCCTGGTTGAGGACCTCGATGTTGTGCCGTCGACATATTTCAAAAAACTCGTCAACACCGAGGAAATATGGGAGTGCAGAATACAACTTGGCTCAAATGCGTACCGGATATTCTGCTTCTTCAACGGCAATTCCGTTGTTGTGCTAACCCACGGATTGATCAAGAAGACGCAAAAGACCCCTCGGCGGGAGATTGAACGGGCTGAGGCTTACAGAAGAGACTACTTGCAGAGGAGGACAAAGAGATGAGTGATCTGAAGAAATATGTCCGTGAGAGAAAGAAGAGAGACAAGGCATTCGCCAAAGGCTATGACGAGGGGTACGAACAGTTCAAGATCGGCGTGGTGCTCAAGCAGGCCCGGGAGAAAGCAGGTCTAACCCAGGAAGAACTTGCCCAGCGACTGAAGACAAAGAAGACCGCTATATCACGGATCGAGAACCACGCAGAGGATATCAAGCTGTCCACCCTGGAGAAGGTCGCCAATGCTCTTGGGAAAAGACTTGAAGTGAAAATCGCCTGAAACGCCGAAAAGGGGTGTCTGCTGCTCCCGTCACGTCCGTAGTCAATGCATGTTTCGAATGATATTTAACGCAAGGCAGACTCTGGATATTGCCCAACGTTGCATAGTTCGGGACGTAGAACTCATCATCCGTTGCAATGTGTCCTGACTCGAGAGTACGTTCTGACTTGAGCGTAAACGAGCGCATCCTGGATGCAGTTCCCATAGCCATATGCTATCGGTCCCCCCCTCCCGATCCTCTCAACCCCCTCGACCCTCTCGGCCTCCGGTCGGTACCTGGGGTCGGGAAGGCGAATAGGATAGTCACAAACGCTTTGGTCTTTTTCTTCATCACCGCCCTATTTCCCGTTGTATTGCTCGTCGGTGACTTCTTCCATCCACTCAACATTTTTCCCGTTGAGTGTTCCCGTGATGGCCATATGCGTCATTGCGGTTGTAGGTGCAGCTCCGTGCCAATGTTTTATCGTTGGCGAGCACCAGATCACGTCGCCCGCTTTGATTTCCTCTACCGAACCTCCCGCTTCCTGTGTCCGGCCAACGCCGGCGGTAACGATCAGGTGCTGCCCTGTCGGGTGAGTGTGCCAATGGGATCTGGCCCCTGGCTCGAAGGTGACATAGGCACCTGAAAAATGTGCAGTATCATTTGCAGGAAACAGCGGGTCAATACGCACATTGCCGGTAAACCAATCGGCCGGTCCTTTGATTGAAGGCTGTGATCCACTTCTTTTGATTTCCATGGTTCTCTGCTATTCCAACTGGAGTGCCATAGGTTGCTCCCTTCCTTTAGCGTTTGGTGTATCCGCCGTCTACTGAGAGTAACGTTTTTCAGTGTCCGACCTGTTGCTCCTGATCTGCGGGATATCGATCCCCCTGTAACTTGATCTTCGAGACGGCGTGATTAAGATCGCGCAATTCGTCAGGAGTAAATTTCAGGTCTGCCGATCTCAGATTCTCTACCAGATGCTCCAGCTTGGTTGTGCCCGGAATGGGAACGATCCAAGGTTTTTGAGCAAGCAGCCAGGCTATCGCGACCTGGGCAGATGTCGCTCCCTTTTGTTGACCGAATTCACTGAGCAGATCCACTAAGACCCTGTTAGCTTTCATAGCATCCGCTGTGAAGCGGGGCAAAGTGGCGCGGTTGTCGTTACTGCTGTCGAATTTCGCGTGTTCATCCAAACTGCCACCGAGATAAGCTCTGCCAAGCGGGCTGTAAGGAACAAAACCGATGCCGAGTTCTTCGAGTATCGGCAGGACTTCCTTTTCAGGTTGCTTCCACATAAGAGAATATTCGCTTTGAACAGCTGTAAGGGGCTGAACTGAATGGGCGCGGCGGACAGTTTGTGCGCCCACTTCACAGAGACCGAAATGTTTTACCTTACCTTCCCGGATTAAATCCTTCACGGTTCCCGCTACGTCCTCGATTGGCACATTGGGGTCAAAGCGATGCTGGTAGAAGAGGTCGATGCTTCGGGATTTGAGCCGTTTGAGGGATTCTTCGGCAACTTGGCGGATACGCTCCGGTCGGCTGTTCAGACCCGTTGACTTTCCGTTCTCAAAGTTGAACCCGAATTTCGTGGCAATGACGACTTCCTTGCGGAAAGGAAAAAGGGCTTCGCCCACAAGTTCTTCGTTGATGAACGGGCCGTAGACTTCCGCGGTATCGAATAAGGTAACGCCAAGCTCCACTGCTTTGCGGATCAGCGCTATCATTGCATTTCTGTCGGGGGCGGGGCCGCGATGGTAACTCATTCCCATGCATCCCAAGCCGAGCGCTGACACTTCCAGACTGCTTTTCCCTAATTTACGTTTTTCCATTATTGACTCCTTTTTGCCTGTTTAGAGCGAACTATTTCAGAGAGTTTGCTCGTATCTATTTGCGAACCTGTTCATGATTCTATTGTAATTCTCAAAAAACAAAAAGCAAGTAGACGAATCCTGCTAACTTTTTACCTAAGTTCATACGGCTCCCATCGTTAGTTGTTATTTTTTGTAATAACGTTTCGATAGGCCGCAGAAAGATTAAAGTATTCTCTGCATGTGCCGATAAGACAGACACGTCGTACGGTGTTCCGGTATCATCATGGGGCGGCCTTCAGCCATGCCTACATTATTGTGTTATAGGAGGTGGTTATGTTCAAACAGGCCATCATTATCTTAGCAGCTTTTTTTGCTGTCTCAGGGACTGCAACTGCGGAGACGGTCACCATTCACGGTTCCTCGACCACCATGGGAAAAATTATCTCGAAGATCAAGGAGCCGTTTGAAAAGGCCACCGGCATAGAGCTGTCTCTTTTGGCCAACGGTTCCGGCGCAGGAGCAAAAGACCTTCTTGAAGGCAAATGCGATGCAAGCATGGCATCTGAGAGCCTTACCGACCTGAAAAAAGCTGTCCCGGAGCTGAATAACATCCCAAACTTACAGGAACATTTGCTTGCAAATGACACTATAGCGGTAATTGTGAACAAACAAAATCCCATCGCGAAATTGAGCAAGGACCAACTCAAGGGCCTTAATACGGGCAAAATCAAGAACTGGAAGGAAGTCGGCGGGATGGACGCCGATATCATAGTCGTGACATCAGTAAAGGGATCGGGCACGCGCAGTACTTTCGAGAAGCAGGTAATGGACGGAACGCCTTATGTCGCCGACGCCATCGAGGCTGCTACGACAATGGCTGAGGTCAAAGAAGTGAGCACCATGAAAGAGGCAATCGGCGCGGTCAGTGATTCCTTTGTCGATGAAACCGTCAAAACTGTGGAGACCCCGGCGATAGGCCGGCCCTTGATCTTTGTCACAAAGGGAGCGCCTTCGCCGGCTACTAAAAAGCTGCTGGATTTCATAAAGACCGAAGGTCCGAAATACTATAAATAGCCGTCGGAGAACAATAGCATGACAATCAGAGCCAAGCTCACGCTCAACGCAGCGCTGGTGGTCGGCATAGTTTTCTTGCTTGCCGGACTCGGCATCGCAAGTCTCACATTTATACAGTCGAGGCTTTCATATCTCCTGACATCGAGCACTCCCTTTCAGGTGCGAACGACTGATCTTCAGCGATGTTTGCAGAGTGCCGTTTCGGATCTGACGGAAATAAGCGTTTCATCGGGTAATGCGGAATACAAGCGGAACCGAGAGGGCTTCGAGAAGTCTATGAGCGAGGTTAAAGAAGCTGAAGCTGCCCTTGACAGGCTCACCGGCCAGAGCAAGAGGATTTACGATCAACTGATGCGCATTGGTCCCGAAGTATATGAAGTGACCGAAAAAAGGATTGGCTCTGAGAGTGATGTCTTGCAGGCCAATAAGCTCATCACGCAGCGCATGAGGGAGATGTCGTCACGACTGTCGGAGCTTGAGGCAAAGGTGACGGCTCTTCAGGCGTCCTCATCGAGAATCCTTTCGACTGCTTTTGAAAGCTCCAGGACGTCGTCCTCCCGTCTTAGAAACATCGAGACCCTCAAATCCTTGATGGAACAGGTGCAAACGATGCTCTTGACGCTGCTTCACACCAAGGAGCGAAAGCAGACCACGATACTCAAAAGCAAGATGAGCGGACTAGTCGACTCAATGATCGAAAACTCCTTTCTCAAGGAATCAAGGGAAACTATGGCCTCGGTCATGGCCGTCAAGCAAAAAGTCCCGGAGATATTCGAGGCCCACGCCATTTTTTTGAAACAACAGGATGACGACATGCGTCAGAAACTGGAGGCCGTTGTCACAGACCTGAAGGACAACGTCTTAGGGCAGGCCGTTGTGAATCTCAACCAAAATATCGATGTGATCGTGATAGAAACCGCCTCGCTGAATAGAAGGCAAGACTCGGCTTTTCAGCAATCAGGCAGCGCTTCTTATGCCCTTTCGAATAACGCGGCGCTGCTGGCCGCCGGGCTTTCAATAGAGGGCCTGTCCGCCAGGCTTTTTAACGCTCGCTCGGCTTCTGAGATCGACCGGATCGCCGTCGACCTCAAGGGGGCTTTCGACAGGATCGCCTTGTTTCAAAAAAACCTCGAGCAGGGGCTCGCACGTCTTGATGCGCAAGATGAAATAAAGTTACTGAGGAGCGCCGTCGCAGCGCTCGGATCGGTCAGGGAATTGGTCTTCACCAATGACGGAGTCATCGCCAAAGTGCGCGTACATGTTCTGATGAACGAGAAAGCAGCGCTCGCCACCGAGCACATGCGCAAAGTGGTCGCCGGGTATGCGGAGGAAGGCAGAAAGGCGGTGCTCACAGCCCACGAGGAACAGGAGAACGCTGCCGGGGCCGTAACCCGGCTAGTGAGGCTGAGCATCATAATCAACGTTGTGGTAGGTTCCGTGGTCGCACTGCTGGCCTTTTTCATGGGCATGGCGCTGTACCGCGTAATTGTCAAGCCGGTAAAGAAGGCGAAGGACGCGCTTGAGTCCGCCGAGGCCTCAAACAATCTCACTATTTGTCTCGACATTGCCAACAAAGATGAGATTGGCGATATGTGCGCCGGTTATAACCGGTTTGCCGCGAAGCTGCGCGAAACAATAGAGAGCATATCGGGGTTTACCAACACCCTTGCGTCGTCCTCCGCCGAATTGTCGGCCACCTCGACCGTCATGGCCGGAAGGGCCAGAACACAAGCAACGGAAACCACCGGCATAGCCACCGCCGCCGAGGAGATGTCGAGTACCGTCTTGGATGTAGCTAAAAACGCCCGGGGAACGTCCGATTTCGCGAGGGAACTAAAGACCATCGCCGAAAATGGCGGCGAAGTGGTAATGCAAACCATCGACGGGATCAGTGAGGTCGCTTCATCCATGGAAGAAATTACCTTGACCATGAAGGGACTCTCGGCCAGTTCCGAAAAGATCGGGAAGATAGTGTCCGTAATACGCGATATCGCCGAACAGACCAACCTCCTTGCACTCAATGCGGCTATAGAGGCGGCGCGAGCTGGAGATCAGGGCAGGGGTTTTGCGGTGGTGGCGGACGAAGTAAGAAAGCTCGCTGAAAAGACTTCAGGCGCAACCTTGGAAATAACAGGCATGATACAATCGATCCAGTCCGAAGCCGGAAAGGCCGTGCAATCCATGGACAGGGGGATGGGTTCCGTAAACAATGGCGTGGCCTTATCCAACAAGGGACGGGAGGCGCTCGCTGACATATCTGGAGGGATCGAACAAATCACGGACATGATCAATCATATAGCGGCTGCTTCCAACGAGCAGTCAACCGCGGTGGACATGATAAGCTCCAACGTCAATAGCATCTCGGAAACGAATATCGAATTCTCGGCGGCCATGGCTCAGAGCGCTCAAGCGGCTGAAGATTTGGATAGACTCGCTGCATCCCTAAGAACGCTTGTCGGAGAGTTCAGGATATAGAGAAACCTGATTGTCTCAACATCAGCGTTCGTTGACGCCTGCGCGATGACATCAACGAAACGAAGGGTGCTAAATGAGGGGAGAGCAGGAAGCTGGCGTTTTGGCTGACGGGGGCGTTGTAACTACCCGATTAGGTCATTCCATGTTCTCATCCAGAAGGGCTTAACGCGCAACGTGTAAACAACTCCTTCAGGGTTCCCGATAAATTCAGTTCACCCTTGCATAGCATATGTTTTTTGAACGCATCATGCGGGAAGCAAAAAGGCATTAAGCTGTTTCACACTCATCCGAGCAGTTGAGAACCTGAAAGAAGTCCTCGCGACTGCCCTCCTCATTACCGTGACCTTCGGATAAAGCGTTCTCGATGCGGCGCGTCAGGACGGCAAAAACCTATCCCAATGACCCTTACTATCGTCAAAATCTATTTGACTTAATGATAATCTCTATCTATTATTGGGAAAGTGTGAGCAGTTGGGTCGAAAACATAAATCTGAAAGGAGGCTGGTCATGGCCAAGATTGCGATTGATCCGGTCACGAGGATTGAAGGGCACCTGAGGATTGAGGCGCAGGTGGAAGGCGGCAAGGTAGTGGATGCCTGGTCATCAGGTCCGATGTTTCGAGGCATCGAGATTATCCTGAAAGGGAGGGACCCCAGAGAAGCATGGGCAATCGTCTCACGCTTTTGCGGGGTGTGTGTGACGGTGCATGCGATTGCATCGATAAGGGCTGTGGAAAACGCCCTGGGGATCACCATCCCCGACAATGCTCGGATCATAAGAAATCTTATCATGGGCAACCAGGTGGTCCAGGACCACGTGATCCATTTTTATCACCTCCATGCCCTTGACTGGGTAGACGTGGTCAGCGCCCTCAAGGCAGACCCGGTGAAGACGGCCGCTCTCGCCCAGTCACTATCGGATTGGCCTAATTCATCTCCGACTCACTTCAAAGCGGTACAGAACAAGGTGAAGGCGCTGGTGGAAAGTGGTCAACTCGGCATTTTTGCGAGCGGATACTGGGGCCACAAGGCCTATCAACTTCCCCCTGAAGCAAATCTCATGGCGGTTGCCCATTACCTCGAGGCTCTGGACTGGCAGAGGGATATTATCAGGATGCAGGCGCTTCTCGGGGCAAAGAACCCTCATCCGCAGACATTCCTTGTGGGAGGAATGTCCATTCCCGTTGATCCCAGCAGTCAGAACGCTCTCAATGCCAGCAGTATTGCCCTTATGGAGGAGCTCACCAGGAAATCGCTGGATTTTGTGGAGAAGGTCTATATCCCGGATCTCCTGGCCGTGGCGTCTTTTTATAAGGACTGGGCGGGCCACGGAAGTTTCGGTAATTTCTTTGCATGCGGAGAGTACCCCGATGCAAACGGCAATCTCTTCCTCCCTGCGGGCATCATCAAGGGAAAAGACTTATCGAAGGTCTATCCCGTCGACCACCAGAAGATCACCGAATATGTGTCCCACGCATGGTATGGATATAGTGACGGCGATGCGAAAGGATTACATCCCTGGGAAGGGGAAACAAAACCGAATTATACCGGTCCCAAACCTCCCTATGAATTTCTTGACACCAACGGCAAATACAGCTGGTGCAAATCTCCCCGCTATGAAGACGCGCCCATGGAGGTCGGGCCCCTTGCGAGAATGCTCACTGCCTATGCCTCGGGTCACAAGCGAATAAAAGAGGTTGTGAATATGGTGCTTCAGAGGCTGGGCGTCGGTCCCGCCGCGCTCTTCTCGACCCTCGGCCGTACCGCCGCTAGAGGCATCGAAACCCTGGTCGTGGCGGAGATGCTGCCCACCTGGATTAATGAGCTCGCCGCGAATATGAAGAAGGGAGACCTGAGGATACACAGCGGAGACAAGTGGGACCCGTCCACATGGCCGAAAGAGGCAAAAGGATTCGGCTTTCATGACGCACCCCGGGGCACCCTCGCACATTTCGTTGTTATCAAGGACGGGAAAATCGACAATTATCAAGCGGTTGTCCCCTCTACCTGGAATGCCGGCCCGCGCGATGCAAAAAACGTGAGGGGACCGTATGAAGAGGCCTTGATCGGAACCCCTGTAGCAGACCCGAACAGGCCGCTGGAGATCCTGAGGACAATCCACTCCTTTGACCCGTGTATGGCCTGCGCCATCCATGTGGTTGACGCGAACCGGGACGAGATATTGAAAGTCAAGGTGACATAGGAGGCAACCATGTTAAAAAAGATATATGTCTGGGAGTTTCCTGTAAGATTGACTCACTGGTTGAATTTCCTGGCTATACTGACACTGGCGTTCACCGGATATTACATCGGCGCTCCCTTTATCCAGGCCATTCGCGAGAAACAGTTTATTATGGCGAAATTCCGGTTCATCCACTTTCTCGCTGCCTATGTCTTTGCGGCGAGCGTTATCGTGAGGATCTACTGGTGGTTTATGGGTAACCGCTACTCCCATTGGGATCAATTTCTCCCCGTAAGCAGTGAAAGACGAAAGAATCTTTACGGCACGGCAGAGTTCTACTGCTTCCTGAGAGAGCATTGTCCCCAGGCCATCGGCCATACGGGCATCGCGGGATTATCCTACTTTTTCATGATCATCCTCTTCCTCATCGAGATATTCACCGGTTTTGCGCTTTACTCACAAAGCCATGTCGGATCCCTGTGGACCGTCCTGGGCGGCTGGGTTTT
Source organism: Thermodesulfovibrionales bacterium (assembly GCA_050014695.1). GTDB lineage: Bacteria > Nitrospirota > Thermodesulfovibrionia > Thermodesulfovibrionales > UBA9159 > UBA9159. Next base: position 3,915 of record JBEKCV010000008.1, on the reverse strand, counting down.
CGTGATACTGAACGAAGGCGCGGTGAGACTCATCCACCACTGCATCATGTGGATTATCGTCGCCTTCTTCATCACCCATATGTACATCGCCTGGCATAACGACGTGATGGAGAGGAGCGGCCTCATAAGTTCAATTTTCAGTGGATACAAATCTCTGGAAAAGGAATAGGAATCATAAAAGATTTCGTACAGAGGATTGGATCTCCTCCGTGCGATTCTTCGGCATTAGGGGTAATGGAATGCCATGCTCTCTCCTGCCCCTCTCTTCCCCTAAAGGGAGGGGAACTTTTTTGAGCTTTCTGGCAGCCGGCAGATGATGGATAAACGACCGTCGCGAACTCGGGGACCGCTGCCTGAGTTCAGTGGACGCAAAGGCTATACCTGAATGGGGGGCAAGGGGTTGGTGCCCCTCCTGGTCTGCAAAACCAGAGGTATGGCCGATACGAAGGCTATAGTGGGTTCGATTCCCACTGCCCCTCTCCATCTAGAATTTCATGTCTCAGGATATTTAAATCTACCTTAAAGGAGGACAAGAAGATGGCAGAAGAGAAGAAGATGACTTTGGAAGAAGTTAATGAGTACATGAAGCAGAAATGCGGTTTTGTGCCGAGGATGTTCCAGATAATCAATACGGTAACACCCGAGCCGGGGAGGACCTTTGCGGATTTCTATGCGACGATCTTTGGCGACGGAGCGCTGTCCAGAAAGGTTAAGGAGCTGATGTTCATGTCCGGCGGGGTTGCCTATTGCTCGCCGCGATGCATCATTCATGTGATCCCTGCGATCAATGCCGGAGCAACGACTGGAGAGATATTTGAGGCCGCCTCTGTCGGCATGATACTGGCGGGTTTTGCGCCGGGAGGTCCGGGGATTCCCTATGCCTTTGAATATGCCCTTAAATGTCTCGACATTGAGGCAAAATATAGGAAGGGCGAAAAATGGGAATATTTGCCTTCCCCCAGGTTTGCTCATGGGGTATTCTGAGCCGGCGAACGGCCAGAAAGTATACTCCTACGAAACTCTTCATAATGATTTAATGATTTCTGAAAAAACTTTCGTCGGTATGATTTCACTCGTTTTTTCGAATGACCCGCCCGGGATCTTAAGGGTGAAAACGTGAAAGGAATTTCGGCCATATGCGGCGTATGCCCTCACGGATGCTGGGTGAGGGCATATGTGAACGGAGGAGAACTCGTTGCCGTTGCGGCCGACCCTGATCCGTGCTTCGGCAATCTCTGTGAGAGGGGTCGCCTTGCGCCCAAGATTATTTACTCGCCTGACCGCATAAGGACCCCGCTGGTCAGGTCCGGCCCAAAAGGTAAAATTCAATTCAGGCAGGCGACATGGGACGAGGCCCTCTCCAAGATCGCTGAACAGTTCATGGATATCCGTAACAGGTATGGGGCGCGCGCACTTGTGAGCTATATGGGAGCGGGAACGCTTGAGGACGGGTTGTCTGCTTTCTTCAAAAAAATGCTCGAGCCGTTCGGTTCACCGAACGACATCGACTGCGGGTCTGTCTGCTATGTCTCATCCCGTATACTTGCACCGTTGACCACCCTTGGCATAGAAGGCGATGCCGTTACGCCCGACTTTGAGAATGCCAGCTCGATCATCCTGTGGGGAACAAACCCGCTGAAGGATGGAATACCGGACAAGATGAAACGCATAAGGGAGGGCGAGCATAAGGGAGCGTCTCTTATCGTGGTTGATCCGCGCCGAACCAGTTTAGCCCGCAAGGCCGATCTATGGGTTCCCCTCCTGCCCGGCACCGACGGCGCGCTTGCCCTTGCGCTCATTAATATTATCATTCAAAGAAAATGGTTTGACCAGGGCTTCGTCGAGCAGTGGACGCTCGGGTTCGATGAACTGGCATCCTACGCGTGTGAATTTACGCCTGAAAGAACGGGAAAGATCTGCGGGCTGGATCCCGTGGTCATTCTGCGTCTCGCTGAGGCGTTTGCCCTCGGTTCGAGATCTGCAATGGACTTCTACAGCGGCCTTGAATATGCGCCAAGCGGCGTACAGAACACAAGGGCATTATATTCGCTCGCCGCATTGAGCGGAAATCTTGACGTAGACGGCGGTCTCTATATTCATGCTTATCCCCATGCGCTTTTTCAGGAGTATGAGTGTAACCCCGCGATTCCTCCGCTCGGAGCACGGGAATTTCCACTTTTCTACGCCCTTGCGGGCAGGGCACACATCTCCGGGCTGCCTGACGCAGTCCTCCACGATGATCCTTATCCCGTTCGCGGCCTTCTCCTGGTAGGGGGCTCACCATACCTTTCTTATCCCGACTCCGCGAGATGGAAGCAGGTATATGACCGACTGGATTTCATAGCGGTCGTTGACCGCTTCATGCCCGAGGAGGCAGCATGGGCCGACGTAATCCTTCCCGCTGCCACCTACTATGAAATAGAGTCTTACCACCTCTACCGCGACCATGGCAGAATGCGGCGCAGAGTCATAGAACCGGTAGGCGAAGCCAGGAATGATTCGATGATCCTCTCTGCCATCGCCGAGCGTCTCGGCTACGGCAGTTCATTCCCCGGATCGGAGGAAGAGATCGTGGATCGCGCCTTTTCAAACAATCGTGAACTGCTTCGCATTCTGCGAGACGATCCTGGGGTTGCCCCGCTGCCCTTTGGCGAGCGCAGGACCCGCAAATACGATTCGGGGCATCTGCGTTCCGACGGCAAGCCTGGGTTTCCGACCCCCTCTGGTAAATTCGAGTTTACATCCGCCCTTCTCGATCGCTACGGGTACGACGCCCTGCCTGTATACATTGATCCCAGAGCATCCACCACAGATGATAACTCCATGCTCATGCTCACTACCGGAGCGCGCACCAGAAAAAGATTCAATTCGCAATACCTCGACCGTCGTGAATTGGCTATAAACCGGGAGCCAGCGCTCGAAATCAACTCTATTGACGCGGAGATAAGGGGCATAAAGAATGGGGACCTTGTATCCCTACGGACCGATCTTGGCGAGATAGTTCTCGAAGCCCGCGTTACGACTGGAATCTGTCAGGGAGCAGTCCACGCTCCTTTTGGAGGGGGTAGTCGCAGGCATCACGGTCTTTGGCGACAGGCCCATGTGAATTCAGTCATCCCTTCACACGTGAGGGACCCTATTTCCGGGTATCCCGTAGTTAAAGCGGTAATGTGCGATGTCGCCAAGATCTTTACAGATGGAGATATTTGTGATAGTGTTTCAGAATGTATTGAATATGTCGAAAATAACGTGAATTCATCCCCCGAGCGATAAGTAAGGATGTATTTCGTCTATACCAAATACCGTAAGGAGGTCCTGTTATGAAGTATGGAGCAAGGAACAATATTATGGCGACAGTAAAGTCAGTGAAAAAGGGAGATATCATGTCACTTGTAAAATACGATGTCTCGCTGCCTTCCGAGATGGCTTCGGTCCTCACGACAGAGTCGGCGGAGGATCTTGACCTGAAGCCGGGAGATAAGGTTCAGCTTATTATCAAGGCGATTCATGTTCTGCCGGTCAAAGGGGATAGGTGAGGGATTTTTTCCCTTTAAAAATGGCGCAAGACAATATTCAAGGAACTCGGGAGGATTTATGACCGAAAGCTTTGCAGCACGCAAGCCCCTCGCTTCAGCCATGGGGATAGTGCTGTAACTGTTGTTGTAATTAGACATCTGTAAGTTATATAAGGAAAGGATGGAGTATAAAAGCAACAACAATGTTGTCTACTCTTGCAAGTACCATGTGGTGTGGTGCCCCAAATACCGTCGTCCGGTGCTCACTGGGAAGGTTGAAACCGACCTAAAGCGTATTATCCATTGCGTAGCGCAGGAGAGACATGCCGAGATCATTGAGATGGAGGTTATGCCGGACCACGTGCATCTATTGGTTGAAGTGGATCCGCAGTACGGTGTA
>JBEKCV010000007.1:0-91267 GCA_050014695.1 Thermodesulfovibrionales bacterium | reverse complement strand
TCGGAGCGTTACAAGCAGACGTGCCAGTATCAGGTTGTGGGCATCCTGGCGTCCTTTCTCTCCAACCGACAGAACGATTTCGTGGACCTGGTGAAAAGAAGCTCTCTGGAGGAGAAGACCCGCCACACGCAGCTCGCAATCACCTCGGAAGAAGTTCTTCAGGGGTCATCGACGTTTACAAAAGCAGAGAGACCGTCCTCCGTATTCTGACAGAACGTTTTCTCTCACATGCGGAGCGAATTCCACGCCTCTATAGTAAGGCTGAGAGCTTACTACCGGCCAATCCTTATTTCAGGGGATACCCGGCACAGCTCAAAGGGTTTTCATAGGCGCTTTCTCTGTTTTTCTATGAAATTCGTACTATTCTGATAGTTGTTCTTCAAGATTTGATACTTTCTATTCATTTCGCGTGAGTCTTCGATCGATTATCTTCGAAGTAGAGCGAATATATGCATGTGCACTCAGCCTTGCCGATCAGAGAACTTCGTGGCTGGATGTCCATTCTTAGGACTTTTGCCAATGTATGCTGATAGTTCTGGTCAGTCGTAACTTGGATTGACACTGAGCAAGCTGTGTGGTTAACGCATTAGCCTTTTATAAACCAGTTCACTGAAATACTGAATTTGCCTCCAATGCATCTGCATCGCCCGCCTTACGGAAGGGACATCCTGGCCCATATGTCAGATCAGGAGGCGCATCTATTGCCGAGCACTATTTGTTATCCCTATTTCCGCTCCGACTTCTCTTAATAACTTTTCTTTGTGCTTAACTATGTTCATGCATGTTGGGGCGCCTGCGCACGCGTTTCCCAATTCGTCTAACGTCTTGTATTGCGCCTTCATTTGTTCCTTGTCAATAACAACCTTTCCGTTGAGAATCGTCTTGCCATCATGGCAGGCCTCGCAATGCCTCTCCCATAAGCCTATTCTCTGAGTTTGACAGCTTAAAGTAGGGCAAAACGAAAAAAACAAAATAATGATAATGCTCGTCGCTTTAGCTATCACGTCGCTATTCCTCACCATTTTCAATTGTCGCTCTCCATCTGCGGCAACCGGTCAACCAGTCCGCTTGTTACCATTATATCAAGTCCCAGAGATGAAGGCTACAAGGCTTCTTGTTTCTGCGTCTTCAATAGGAAATTATGAGGCGACCAAGAAAAAGGAATCTTCTGACAGGCATTATAACTCAGCACGTGCCCCAATCAGTTCCACACGGGCCCTCCGCTGATAACCTTTGAAATCATCTGCGAGGTTTCCTTGACTGTTAGGAGCTCTTCGTTTAGCAACGAGAGACTATTCTGTAGATGAAGAGACCCTTCCAGAATGCGTCTGAGGTTCTCTGCAAAGGTTTCAATGTATATTTTTGTCTTCCCAAATGTCTCCTCCAGTACTCTGTCTCTTTGTTGGGTCTCTTCTATGAGGTCCCTATATTTTGCTCTCTCCTCTTCCGACAGTGAATCGATGTACTGCAATAGCCTTTCATTTCCCATAAAGTCCTCCCTGGGCATTGATGTCATTTCATCAAAAAAAAAGAAAGCCGAGCACACCGGGGAACGCAGTCCTTCGGTAGCTCGGCCGTCTTCTTCCCTTAAAAGACCCGGCGCTTTCCGTCCCGTCCTCACGGAGGGTTTAGCTTTATCCGGACGTCAAATGCCTCAAAAATAAATTAGCAAGTTATGTGCCCAAAAAGGTATGTTGATTTTATGACATTTCTTATGGTAAGACGCGCTTTGTGTGTTTCTAAGTGATACATGTTCCCGGGTTTCCGTTTTTTGTTCATCTCGGTCGTCACGTTCAATTTGGCCAGTGAATCAGACCTGTCAGGTGAAATAACAATCTTCTCCGGAACAGATCATAGCATCACGAGCAGACTTAACATCGCGATTGACCAGATGACATCTATGGGTAATTGAATTTCAACCGAGGAATCGAAGAGCAGGTCAGCTCGCGGGGGAAATTCCTCATCTTCCCTCCAGAGGATCAGTACAACAGGAACTTTCGGCAGGGGAAGAAGCTTCAGGGAGGCATCGCCGTAGTTAAGGCTTTCTCCGCAGAAATCCTCGCCTCTTTTCAAAAAACCGTCTAGGTCATGACCGAAGTTTTGAGCAATGTTATCGAGGGGCAGTACGTGAGAGCCCCTGAAAAAAAGCTGACCGCTTTTCATGTTAATGGGTTTTATGAGGCGCCCTGTTATCGATGTATCCTTCGCCATGGTCAGATAGCAGAGGGCAGAAAAATTGAAAAAGTATCCCAACCTCTTCAACAGTATATCGTTCATCGGTGAATTGCCGAATATCCTCCTCTCACGGGGCGAGACAAAAATATCCTTTCCGAATGATCTTATTGAATACAGGCCGGATGAAGTGTCAAAGACGGCATCTGTTCTGCCGCATACATCATCGTGATTAAGCTTGGCCAGTGATTCCCACGCCTTTGCTTCTCCAGCTGACATGCCTTATTATAAATGAATTGATCGTGTGGCAACAGAAATAGGGACGTATCTGTAAACTTCAAAGAGTCTATTCTGATAGATAGGAACCTACCATGGAGTATTTACATGACATCGTCAGCGCACGCAAAGAAGATCGTTGCGCCCCATAGAACTGCATGAACTCCTCGAAAATTCGTACCATGATGCATGCAGATGAAGGTTTTTTGTCAAAAGCCGACAAACTACCTTTAGGAGGCTTCGGAACAAATTTCGAAAAGAGCAAAAAAAAGAGTCGATTGCCGCAGAAAAAAGAAAGGTGGTACCTGTTTTCCCCTAACCCGGAAAATCTTTGAGACTAATCGTCTCACGACTTTACTCTTGCAGCCTTAAGTCCTGCAACCTTGCGGCTACGACTCCGGGTAAGATGGAGCATGAGTACCACCTGGACAATCGCTCCCTACTATTCAGACCTTATACCCTTTTATAGTGTTTGTCAAGTTTTTTTGTCGGGTTAAAGTGGGGTAAGGGTTTCGAGGATTCGAGGGGGTTTTCCGCCTCGGTTGTTGTCTGGCTCGGGGAATGATGTTTATCGATTTATTTATTTCATTTATAGGGCGAACATAGACTAGAAGCCGGGACTTATGCTATTTTAATTCACGGATTGACTCTTTCATGTGAACGATCGTGTCTGGTGCAGTCTAAGACATACATTTCACATGCTGAGTCGTCTGGCAGTCGGTGAACCCGTTGGGAAATTTTGTTTGGGAGGAGGTAGGCGGTGTACAAAATTCTGAGGAAAGAAACCCTGAGTGACGTCACACAACTTATGGAGGTGCACGCTGCCCATGTTGCTCGAAAGGCAAGGGCGGGACAGTTCATCATCGTGCGCATTGATGAGCACGGCGAGAGGATTCCCTTGACGATAGCCGACTACAACCGCGATGCCGGTACCATTACGATTATCTTCCAGGAAGTGGGAAAATCGACGATGCAGCTCGGAAGGATGAGTCCCGGCGAAGAACTATCCAGCTTTGCCGGCCCTCTCGGTCACCCTACCGAGATCGAAAACTACGGCACTGTGGTCTGTGTCGGCGGCGGTGTTGGCATCGCCCCTATTTATCCCATCGCTAGAGCACTCAAAGAGGCTGGAAACAGAGTCATATCCATCATGGGTGCCCGTAACAAGAGCCTCCTGTTCTGGCAGGATAAGATGAAAGCCGTGTCCGATGAACTCATTGTCTGCACGGATGACGGATCTCATGGGCGCAAGTCGGTTGTTACAGAGCCCCTTAAGGAGTTGCTTGAAAGAAAGGATCAGAAGGTTGCCCGTATCTGGGCCATCGGCCCGGCTATAATGATGAAATTCATCTCGCTGGCGACAAAGCCGTATAATGTGCCGACCGTCGTCAGCCTTAACACGATCATGATCGATGGCACCGGCATGTGCGGAGGTTGTCGGGTGCTTCTTGAAGAGGGGGCCCAGTTTGTGTGCGTTGACGGTCCGGAATTCGATGGTCATAAGGTTGCCTGGGACAATCTCTTATCCCGTTTGCAATTTTATCGGAAGGAAGAACGCCTGGCAGTGGAACACTTCGAACATAAGTGCAAGCTGGATGCTGCACTGGCTAAAGGAGAGAAAGAATGACTGAACTGACTCAACAAGAACGTATGAAGATAAAACGGCACGACATGCCTAACCAAGATCAGATGGTTCGCAGGGGAAACTATGAGGAGGTTGCCCTGGGTTACACTGAGGCAGCTGCTCGTGAAGAGGCAGAACGCTGCATCCAATGCAAAAAACCCCAGTGTGTCGAAGGATGTCCGGTTGGAGTTCTGATTCCACAGTTTATCAAGGCGCTCAGGGAAGGGGATATGATCAAGGCAGTGGAACGGATGAAAGTGAAGAACAATCTTCCCGCCATCTGCGGGAGAGTATGTCCGCAAGAGGTTCAGTGTGAGGGGCGTTGCATTTTGGGGAAAAAGGGTGAGCCCGTTGCTATCGGCAGACTCGAGCGATTTGTAGGGGATTACGAGCTGTCCCACCGCACCTGTCCGTTGGTAGGTGCCGCGAAGACAGGGAAGCGGGTGGCTGTAGTCGGCTCAGGCCCGGCTGGTATCACCTGCGCGGTGGATCTGGGAAGAGAGGGTCATCAGGTGACGATCTTCGAGTCCCTCCACGGACCAGGAGGGGTCTTGGTTTACGGCATACCGGAATTCCGCCTCCCCAAGAGGGTGGTGCATGGCGAGATCAATTACGCAGTTGAGTGCCTTGGAATAGAAATTCGTACTGACTATATCATCGGACGCACCTTCACCTTGAATGAACTCCTGGCTGACTATGATGCGGTATTTCTGGGAACCGGAGCGGGTTTGCCTTCTTTCATGAGAATCCCGGGGATCAATTACAACGGCGTTATGTCTGCGAATGAATTTCTCACTCGGGTTAATCTCATGAAGGCTTACCAATTCCCTGAATTCGACACCCCGGCCAAGGTGGGGAAAAAGGTGGCTGTGATCGGCGCCGGGAATGTGGCGATGGATTCTGTCCGATGCAGTCTCAGGTTGCAAACCCTGCGGTCACAGCAGACTGGTGGAGAACCGGGTGAAGTTCATATGGTATACCGCCGGTCCCGCGAAGAGGTGCCTGCAAGAGAAGAAGAGTTTCACCACGCGGAGGAAGAAGGCGTTATTTTTGACTTCCTCACGAATCCCCTTGAGGTATTAGGTGATAAAGAGGGTAATGTTCGAGGAATGCGCTGTATCCGAATGAAGCTTGGCGAGCCTGATCAATCCGGGCGTCGGCAGCCCATTCCTATCGAGGGCTCTGAATTCGAGATGGAAGTGGATAGCGTTGTCATGGCCCTTGGCACCAACCCCAACCCCCTTGTGTTCGTTGAAGCAGAGGGACTTGAGAGGACAAAGCACGGTACTGCCGTTGCTGACCAAGTTACCGGGAAGACAAAAAAGGCGCGTGTCTGGGCAGGGGGTGACGTTGTAACCGGAGCTGCAACGGTCATCAGCGCAATGGGTGCGGGCAAACGGGCGGCGGCTGACATTCACAGTTTCCTAAAGGGGGAGACGCCCTGGTAAAAGCGACGACAGTTCTGCTCCTGCTTTGAACAACACAGCATAAAGCACCCGTTGTGGACAAAGGCCAGGGTGGAGTGGAGAATTCCGTGCCATCGACCATCCGGTGGGATCTCAGGGAAATCGGCGGCTTAAGTAAGCGCTGAGTCTGCTTGGTTATCAGCAAGCAGAGAATCCGTCGAACACTGCGGATTCTCATCGTTATTCACGATCTTCCTTATGCAATCTATCGTTGGCCCTGCGCGGCGTAATCAAACTAGCAGTGCCGTGAACTTTCTCTCCCGTTTTCTCCTGACATGATCGGTCCCGTTCGCCTCAAGAACGCTAAAGGTTTTTCTTTTGAGGGCCGATATATAATATATAGGGAGGAAGGAGTGCTCGAAAAACGGAAATGAGTGGACTTTTTGGATGAAATTTGATAATATTCGTTACATGAGGCTTATTCTGAGCGCATTTATGGTGATGCTGCTGAATGTGTATGCGTCCGAAGCTGATATTTATAAGTCCGTTGATGAAGATGGTGTCATATGCTACACTGATTTTCCCCTGAAAAAAGGCGCACAGAGGATAATAAGGACTGAAACGGCGACCACTGACGGCACGGGTGTGGTGGAAGCGGGAACAAAAAGCAGAGCGTTTCACGGTATCGTAAAAGAAAAATCAGCTAAGTATGCGGTAGATCCCTCCCTTGTTCATGCGGTTATCAAGGCCGAATCTAATGGAAATCCCTATGCCATCTCGAGAAAGGGCGCAAAGGGTCTTATGCAGTTAATGCCGACGACGGCGAGGGACCTTCAAGTGCAAAACCCCTTTGACCCCGAAGAGAATATCGACGGGGGGACGAGGTATCTGAAATATCTCATCGAGAAATTTAATGGCGACCTGTCCCTTGCTCTTGCTGCTTACAATGCCGGGCCGAAGACCGTTGAGAAGTCCGGCTCGGTTCCCCCGATCTCTGAAACGAGGCAATATGTCAAGAAGGTGCTTGCTCTTTATGGGGGGAAAACGTTCTATCCGGTCGCATCCGATTCACCTCCTCTATCCGTTAAGGAACGGCCCGAGTCGATATATAGGCTCTTGACTGATGAAGGAACTGTTTTATTCACCAACTTACCCCTCAATAAGAAATATCCGCGGTTTTAGATGTCCGGGACACTGAGCCTCCGGGAAGAGATTCTGAGGTTAAAAGAGGAAAGGCATGCCATTATCCTCTCCCATAATTACCAGCGAGACGAGGTACAGGACATCGCTGATTTTGTCGGCGATTCCCTTGAGCTTTCAAGGACTGCATCCACCATAGATTGCAAAGTTATCGTTTTTTGCGGCGTCCATTTTATGGCAGAGAGTGCTTCGATACTCTCTCCCCTTAAGGTGGTGCTGCTGCCTGAACCCGATGCAGGATGTCCCATGGCCGAGATGATACAGGTCAGCTCCCCGAGAAAAGTCTGGAGGACATTCCCGGGATACGCGACTCAACCCACTTTTGTTTTCCCCCATGAATTCACCCTGAGGGATATCAAGGCGCGGCATCCGGGTGCTCCGGTTGTTGCCTATGTGAATACGACGGCGGACGTAAAGGCAGAGAGCGACATCTGTTGCACTTCGGCGAATGTCGTCAGGGTCATAGAATCCCTCCCTGCGGAAAAGGTCATCTGCATACCTGACAGGAACCTCTCCCTTTGGGCACGGAAGAATACGGGGAAAGAGGTGATCGCATGGGACGGTTTCTGCCACGTTCACGATAGGGTGACCAGGGCGGATGTTTTGGCAGTGAGGAGGGAACACCCGCGCGCCCTTCTGATGGCACACCCCGAATGCAGGCTTGAGGTCCTTGAGCTTGCAGATCATGTGACGAGCACATCGGGGATGCTCCGTTATGTCCGGGCATCCGCTGCGGGAGAATTCATTGTCGGCACTGAGATAGGACTGATGCACCGATTGAAAAAGGAGAATCCGGGAAAGGTCTTCTATCCGTTAAGAAAGGATATGGTATGCCCCAACATGAAGAAGACGACACTACAGAGTGTTTTGAGGGCGCTCAGGGAACTGGGGCACCGCGTAACAGTTCCTGAAGAGGTGAGGGTCTCTGCAAAAAAGGCATTGGATAGGATGCTCGAACTCGCATAGGTAAACAGGATCGGAAAGGTGACGATGAAGAGTGATTTGCAGCGATCGATTGATATTGACGTAAAGATAAACGAGCTAAAACGGAGACAGATTACTCCCGATACCTCCAACCTGCTGGGCGACCTTTACCTGAAAAAGGGTGATAAGAAAGCAGCAGCGGAGTATTTTCACTTTGCGGCAAAGAACTCTCATAGGGACAAGGCTGTCGCGATCTATAAGAAGATAGTGAGGCTCGTGCCCGGCGAGACAAAAGCGTACGAAGCCCTTATAGATATCTTTTCTCAGGAAGGGCTTACCGCAGAAGAGGTAAAGTATCTCCTCTTACTGGCGCAGATTCATCAAAGCAGGGGCGATGGCCAGAAAGAAACGGAGCTATTCAGGACAATATTAGATTTGGACCCTGACAATAAGGCTGCTGAACTTTTCTTTAGCAGGGGGAAAATCGATTTTGAGGAGATACTTGCGGCAGACGAAAGCCTCGGGCCGACGGGTGAGGTGCTGAAAGAAGAAGAGACATGGGGCGAGGATAGAGTTATGGAAGAAACGGACATTCCCGTTGCGGCACGGAAAAGACCCTTCATCGTAACCGCGGTTGTGGCATGTTTTTTATGTATTCTCTTGGGTGTCTTTGTTTACGTCTCACATAAGGAAAAGAGAAGAGGTGAGGGTCCGCAGATAGTCAAGAAATCAGCCCCCTCCGGAGGTGAAGACCGCCCCGTCGAAAATGCGAAGGCCGTTCAGAGTGGGCCCTATAAAATTGAGGTGATGCGTGTCACGGGTGATCTTCTCAGGCAGATGGCGCTCTCGGCAAGACTCACTGAGAAGGAGATGTCCGATAACGGCTTTCTCATGGTAACGGCAACGGCAGGGAAAGCGTGTGTTTCCGAGGACCTCATAAAATCTTCTGGCCGGCGGGTGGCCATCATCGATAGGAAGGGCAACCTCGTTGCACCGAAGGAGATCGGGGCACTGGAGAGGCTCAAGAAGGTGATCTACCAGCCGTATGCCTGCGGGAAGGAATCAGACATTGTCTATGCGCACTTTTACATCGCATACCCAAAGGAGATGTCGCCCGAGAGGGTAATGATCGAAGGGATGAAATTAGTGTTTGAAAAAAATACTGTGGCCCGGTATACTTCGAAGGGCAAAGAGTAGGCTCACCCCAGGAAGAGGTAACAGCGAGAAAGCGTTACGATGCAAGCGTCAGGAAAGCAATACAGAAGGAATCCCCGTATGGGGGGGCTGCATCGCTGTATCATACTCGGTAGTGTATGCAGCGTGCTCTTCCTTGCTGCCCTAATATCCGCCGATAGTCCGTCTGCTCAAAGGGCTTTAACGGTGAAAGCCGCTCAGAACACCTCCATTGCGGATCTGATCCAATCCCTGGGGTATTCCCTCGAAGACAGAAACCTTCAGGCATTCTTGAGAGACTTTATGCAGATGAACAGGGATATGAAAAGTCTGAGCATGATCCCAAAAGGCACGGTGGTCAAATTACCCCTGAAGTGGCTTGCGGGAAAAAGTCCCAAGACGGCCGTGAAGAAGAGGAGAACCGTGCAAAGGGAGGGGGGAAAAGAGCGGTCTCTCGAGCGGGATCAGACTGATGAGATCGTGTTAAGGAATTTAGGCACCCTTCTTTACGCCTTGACGGACGTTTCGTCAGTTAGGTCCAGCGGGATCAAGGTTTTCTCTCTTGGCGAGAAGAATGAGATCTCGCTGAATACCACGGCCTTTCCCCTCGTAGAGCTTTCTGATAAAACGGTGATCATACTCGATTACCGGGGCATCCTCCCTGAAGAGTTAAAGGACATCATCGAGGTGTCATGGCCCGAATACCGGGTCGTCAGCAGTCACGGCATACAGGATCTCAAGGGTTCGATCGGGCAGCTCCTCAACGCAATCGGTTACTCATCCTTCGGCGATAGCAGGCTTGTTTTTGGAGGGAAGGCGAAGATAGAATTAAACCCTGATTTTGTAGTCATGAAGATGGCCGACGATATCTTCAACGGGGAGATCATCGCTGTCAGTATCGTAAGGCCGAATGAATACATGATTCCTGATGCGCTCAAGGAGCGGGCTCAGAAAGGCGGGGTCAGGATTGTGGAGCTATTTTTAAGAGAGCCGCCCTTGTTTCACAAGAACGCTGAGGCGCAATCCCTGCCTGATAAGGATCTTGAGACACTTTCGGACAATTTTTTGGCTCTCTTGGGGTATCCAGTGAAGCGCGGAGAAACATTGCGGCTCTCCGGGATGAACGAGTACGAATTTACCATGAAGACGGACGTAACCGTGACCGCCCATCATGCGGTCAAAGCCATTCAGTTTGCAGAGGTTCCTCCTGCAGCTGTCAAGTATGCGAAGAGTCGCGGTTTTGATGTGCTGAGCATATCCCCGGACGAGGAAAAGGGCGTGGTACTCAAAAAGATCATGGGGTTTCTTGCCCTGGATTACATCGAAAACCCGGAAATGACCACGGCGTATATAACACCCAAAAAGGTGAAATACCGGCTCTTTATGCCCGGTTTCCTGGTCAGATCGAGGAAGGAGCTGTTCTTTTTTACGGACTCGGATATTGATGTCGATCTTTTCAGTTCTGTAATGGATGATCAGGTGAAGCTCATAAAATTTTAGCTGGTATCGTTTTTCTTTGACATGAGACGGGAAAATATGATATTCATATAGCACGCATGGAACCTTGGAATGATATGAACGGACCGTCAAATTGGGTCTATTACAGGGGACAGAGATGAAAATGAGAATGATTTTTTCGGTGCTCGTTCTCTATGCGCTGTCCGCGATGACTGTCGCTGAGGCGGGGACGATCATCGTAAAACCGGGGAAATTCGATCACTTCACCTTGGAGGTGCCCGAAAGAACGGTTGCCGGTGAAGGTTTTTTTATCAAGGCACTCGTGTACGATTTACAGAATAACCTCATAACGAATTTTTCAGAATCAGGAAAAGACTTCAAAGTGGCGGTCACCGGTTCAGCGACCTTAGTGCCGTCACATCTCAGCCAGGTATTGTTTCGCGGAGGAACCGCGCAGATTTCGGTTACTGACAAACAGGCTGAGAAAATCGTTTTTTCTATTTATCAGGCGGACGGAACCGTACCGCTTATCTCGAGGGAACTCAATATTGTGCCGAATAAGCTGGACCATTTCGTAGTCATTACTCCTGGTCAGGCTGTGGCCGGGGATACGTTTGAAGCAAAGATTATCGCGAAAGACGTCTTTGACAATACGGTAAGCGATTCAGAGACGGCGGGTAAGAACATTCGAGTCGCGTCGAGAGGTACAACGTCTTTTAAGATCCTGGGCACAGTGGTGCCCGATTTCAGAAGCGGGACCGCCTCTATTAATCTCGTTGCGGAGAAAATTGGTACGGTCGCGGTTGAGGTTCAGGAGGTGCTGACCGGAAGCAGGGGGCTCAGCCAGGACGTCACTGTTAACCCTGCCGCCATCGGCAGTTTCAGGCTTCTTGTTCCCGCCGAGGTGGTGGCAGGAGAACCTTTTGAACTTACCGTGGCGGCACATGATCTCTATGGAAACCCGGTCAATGATTATGGCTCGGCCGGAAACGGGGTGACACTCCAGACCAGCGGCAGTTCGAAAATCCAGCCTTCGTTCATTAAACCTTCTGCATTCAAGGGCAACGAAGCTGTCGTGAAGGTCGTCTACGAGAAAGCTGAGGAGATGAGTATCATTGCAAAGGAACTGGACAAAAACCAGACCGGGAAGAGTCAACCGATCAGGGTTATCGCTGCTCAGGCTGATCACTTTGTCGTCATAACCCCTGAAGACGCCCAATCCGGTCAGCCCTTTAAGATAAGGATTGAGGCGTACGATAGGTTTGATAACCGGGTGAGGAATTATAACCTGACCGGCAATAATGTTTTCCTGAAGACAACGGGGACAGGAGTTCTGTCGCCGTCCATTATCTCGCCCACAGAATTCGTTGATGGCTCGGCCTTGGTCGAGGTCAGTTACGATAAGGCGGAGTCATTTGCTATTTCTGCTGCGATGCAGTCTGAAAAGGGCGTTACGAGGACAGCAAAAGAGCCGAGACCGATGGAGGAGAAAGCCCCTGCAGTTGCTGAGAAGGTTGGGGAAAAGCAACCTGTCGTTACCGCGCCTCCTGTTGTCCAGAAGGTGGAGGAAAAGGAGCAAGCTAGGGAAAAGGCAGCAGAGAAGAAGGCCAAAGAGGCAAGAGCGGCTGAGGAGAAAAAGAAGAAGGTAGAAGAAGCAAGGAAGAAGATAGAAGCGGCGAAAAAGGCAGAGGCAGCAAAGAAAGAGAAGCAGATAGAAGAGGCAAAGAAGGAAGCCGCGCAAAAAGAAGAGGCGGCAAAGAAAGAGAAACAGATAGAGGAAGCAAAGAAGGAAGCCGCGCAAAAAGCAGAGGCAGCAAAGAAAGAGAAGCAGATAGAAGAGGCAAAGAAGGAAGCCGCGCAAAAAGCAGAGGCAGCAAAGAAAGAGAAACAGATAGAAGAGGCAAAGAAGGAAGCCGCTAAAAAAGCAGAGGCGGCAAAGAAAGAGAAGCAGATAGAAGAGGCAAAGAAGGAAGCCGCTAAAAAAGCAGAGGCGGCAAAGAAAGAGAAGCAGATAGAGGAAGCGAAGAAGGAAGCCGCTAAAAAGGAAGTGAAGCAGGAGGCAAAGAAAGAGGTTAAGGGAGAGGAAGCTAGAATCGCACCTCAGATAGAGGCAAAAGCAGAAGTTCCGAAAAAGGAACTGAAGAGAGAAGGAAAACCTTCCAATCTCAGCAATATCTCTCTTATTGAGGCAAAAGAAAAGGCGATGGTCGTCCTTACGCTTAACCCTCTTGATGGAAATTTTGAGTATAAAGAAGGCATTGAGTCAAGACAGGGAAAAGAATGGCTAAAATTACGGTTGAAGCCGGTCATCAGAAAGATGGAAAAAACGGTTAAGTTCAAGTCAGGGTTTATCGGTGATATTGTCATCGAGGATGACGTTGCTGAGGGTGCGGTGAATGTGTACATAGAACTTACTCCTGAAAAAGTTACCTTTGATGTAGCGCGGCTCAAGAATTCTGTGATCGTCACTGTCGCCAGACCATAGTGCGTTTGCCGCGCGGTGCCGTCTTGCAAGCTCTGACTGACTTGGTCGTGCAACACCGATGAACTCCCCCAAACGAGAAATCATAGAGAGAATCCACTCCGAAGGTCCAATCAGTTTCGAAATGTTCATGGAGATGGCCCTTTATTCACCTGTCCATGGGTACTATATGACGGATGCAGCGAGAATCGGCAGGGCCGGTGATTTCTATACAAGCCCGCATCTTCACGAGATTTTTGCGGCGATGCTGGGAAGACAGATGGAGGAGATGTGGGGTCTTATGGGACACCCTGACGTATTCCAGGTTGTCGAGATGGGGGCCGGGGCAGGGCATCTTGCAAAGGATATGCTGGAATATCTGAAATGGGCTGAAGGCAAAACGCTCGGGACAGACAACAAGAGGGATATCTTCAGGCGTCTCGTCTATACGATTGTTGAACCGAACCCTTTAAGAAGAGCAGATCAACAGGCGTTGCTCGGAGACTTGTGTGATGCGATAACGTGGTGTCCGGATATAAACGCCCTTAAGCCTTTTTCCGGTTGTTTCCTGTCGAACGAACTTTTGGACGCCTTTCCTGTGAGGAGGGTTGAGATGGATGATGAGTTGATGGAGATTTATGTTTCTCTTGATGGGAATGATCTCGTTGAGGTGAAAGTGCCCTGTGGTGGCGAGGCTTTTGAATATGTGAAAGACTTTGCCCTCGTCTTTCCTAAGGGTTACCGGACAGAGGTGAATTTGAGGATTAGGGACTGGATCGGGAAGGTGAGCGATAAACTCATGGATGGTTTTGTCCTGACCGTAGATTATGGCTATCCTGCGTGGGATTATTACAGCAATGACAGATGCCGCGGGACGCTCCTCTGCTATCATCAGCATCAGATGAACGAGGAGCCCTTCGAGCATGTCGGTGAACAGGATATAACAGCACATATAAATTTCTCCTCCTTAAGAAGATGGGGTGAGGAGGTTGGTCTTGAGACAATCGGTTTTTGTTCTCAGGGGACATATCTCGTTTCCCTTGGCCTCGACGAGGTCATCACGGAGCGTTATGGGAGTGAGCCTGATCCATTCGATATCGCAAAGATCAAGGGATTAATCTTACCGCAGGGCATGGGGGAGTCGCATAAGGTTATGATCCAATACAAAGGGAAGGGCGAGCCGGAGCTGAGAGGGTTTGATCTCAGGAATCAGGTGGAGAAGTTATAGGTTCCTTCAGCTTTTTTTCATAGTCCCTCCTTTGATAACGTTTCATCCAGAAGGATTGTGAAAAGGGAAAGCCTCAGAACAACCATTCAGCAAGGGTCATTTGACCCCAAAAGGCCTTTCAATCTCCCCATACTCTTCAAAACCATTTCCGGCGTATGTGCTTCTATGGTGTAAACGCATTGTTTCCCCTTGAGTACGGAAAACAAAGCTTTAAAGTCAAAGGTCCCATCTCCGATAGGCAGATGCGAGTCAAAGCTCTTGTCATTGTCATGGAGATGAAGTTCGATTATGTAGGGGCCGAGAACCCCTAGCCATTCCTCAAGTAAGACTTTAGAAAAAATATTATAATGCCCTGTATCAAAACATATTCCGATGCTCTCTGAATGGAGCTCTTTCATGAGCAGATACAGGTTAGAGGGTTCATCTTCGAATATGTTTTCAATCGCGATCTTGGTACCGAAAAGAGCTGCCCTTTCGATGAGGGGTCTCCAGGTGCCGAGACTCGCCTCGAGCCATATATCAACCCTATGCGCGTACCTCCACTTCTCATATCCTGAATGAAAAACGACGACCTCAGGGGAGAGGACCTGTGCTACATCAACGATATGCGTGAAACGCTCAACGGTAAGAGCCTTGACCTTAGAATCCAGCGCGCCAGGAGAGAGATCCATGAAAGGGGCGTGTATGGAGAGAGCGGGACCATAATCTAAGCTGTCCCTCAACCGCTCGATGTCTTCAGTCTTCAAGGTATCCAGGGAAGAGGAAGGAAAGTAGATCTCAAGATTCAACCGTTCCTGTTTTATGAGCTCGAGATAATCCTTTACCTTGGAGTAGGGGATGTGGACGTGAATCTTATTCACTATGTCTTGGCAGCAGTCTCTGGTTTAGTTTCTGGCTTCTTCTCCGATTTAGCAGGTGATTCGCTACTGGTATCCGCTTTCGCAGGCTTATCGCTTTGGGGAGATGGGTAATCGGTCTTATACCAGCCTGTGCCTTTCAGAACAAAGGATGAGTTTGATATGAGTTTCTTGACCTCTCCGCCGCAGTCAGGACACTTTGTGAGCGGCAGCTCGTTATGCCTTTGCATAATCTCATGCCCTTTCCCGCACTTTAAACATTCGTATTCGTATATAGGCATAGTCAAAAACCTCCACACTTCTTCTTTCATATACTATAACCGATTTTTCTGGTGATGGTCAATTTAACGTATTGCTCCGCGTAAAATCGAACCGAACGGTCACCGGGCAACGCAGGCTACATGGCATTCTGGCTTGTCCGGGACCCTTTCCTGAGGAGGCTTTCGAACGCGCGGCAACGGAAAGCGCAAAAAATGCCGCCTTCCGTTGCGCTGTATTTTCACGACGACCTGCGGTACATTACCGCAAAAGTTTTTCCGCCGCAGCCTCCTGTGCCATCTCAGAATCCCAGTAGGCAAATATCTTGACGACATCCTCGCGCACATCTCTGAGCGTAAAAGGGTTCCCGAAGGATACGAACACCTTTGCTCTATCGCTAAGGGCATGAATGCTCTTCTGCAGCCACCGGGTCGCTCCGCCCTTCCATGCCCTCACTGCAGAAAATACGGCAATAATGAGTTCACTGTCCTTCGGAATCTGCTCCCAGGGTATCTCTTCTTCAGGTAAAAGCGTGCGGAAGCAGATGCCCGGATAGAATTTTCTCAATACCTCTAGAAAGGGTATTTTCTTTTCTCCCCTGTCTTCATTCAGCAGGATTAAAAAGGGTTTTCTTATCCTCGACTCTTTTTCCCCGACCACAGTGACAGACATCTCGGTAAGTTCTCTGGAAAGACTCCGATGCTCTTTAAAAGCGAATGAGGAGTTATCGAGCCTCGCCATGCATGCAAGATGGTTTAACGGTTGGAAAGCACATCGCTTCTCGCGGAAATATGACGCCAGCTTGTCAGGATCCGTCGGATGGAGGATCAGATCGACCCCCGCTTCAAGGGCCCTTCGTGATGACTCGTCTTCGCGATAGCCATCAATCGCTCCCATATTCATCGCATCGGTGATCGTCATACCCTGGAATCCCAGTGTTCCTCGCAAATAGGAGATCATTTTCCCGGAAAGCGATGCCGGTATTCCCAAAGGCTCAATGGCCGGAACACAGAGGTGACCGAGCATGATCATGCCGACACCGACATCGATCGCCTTTCGAAAAGGAACGAGCTCGTGTTTTTCGATGTCCTGGAGACTTTTGTGAATGACCGGCAGACTGATATGTGAATCGACATCGGTGTCGCCGTGTCCGGGGAAGTGTTTGCCACACGCCGTGATGCCGTTTCGCTGGAGTGTCTTTATCATCTCGCATCCAAGAAACGATACGGTCTCAGAATCCGCACCGAATGCCCTTGTTGCAATAATGGGATTCTTTGGGTTGGAATTGATATCGAGGACAGGCGCGAATATCGTGTTAATTCCGGAATACCGAGCCTCAAGAGCCACGGCGCTGTAAAGTTTCCTGAGGAGGGGACGGACGCTGCGCTTTCCCAAGGTTCTCATGGCTGCAGCTACAGCCAGTGCTGGGGGGAAAAGGGTGCCGCCCTCTAACTGCTGACCCACTCCCTGTTCAAGGTCAGAAGCAATGATTAGCGGCCGCTTCGCTCTGTCCCTCAGTTCCGCGATTTTTGTCCTCACCGTCTCGATCCCTCCGCCAAAGAGGATGAAACCCGCGACCCCTCTTTTTACGAGACCGAGATAATGGTCGAAATTCTCCTCTATCTCGGTTCCGTTAAGCCTCGGAATCAAGCGGCAATAGGGATTCATCCGGTATTATAACAGAGCCTCATGCCAGCGGTTGTAATTTTTGCGGTAAGTGATACAATGAAACATGGCCGACCCAAAAAATATCACGGCGAATAAGAACCAGCAGTGGGGGATCTTATTCGCCGTCTTTGTCATTGTCGCCGTTTTCTATCTCTGGGGACAGTTCCTTTCCGGAAGCCGGGCCGAGCAGCATACCATCACCTATACCCAGTTCATGGAACAGTTGGACGCTGGCAATATCAAAGCCGTATCGATAAAAAAATTACGGGTGGACGGAGAGTTCTCAAAAGAAACCAACCTCCTTCTGCCGGAAGAGAAAAAAGCCGTACCCATAAAGAACTTTGAAACTTTTCTCCCCACTTTCCAGGGCGAGGGGCTTCTTGCGAAGTTGAGAGAAAAGAATGTCGTTATAACTATTGAATCCCCCGAGCAGGAATCCATTTTTTGGCAGATTGTCTTTGGTGCTCTGCCGTGGCTGATCATCATTGTTGTCTGGATATTGATTATGAGGCGTACCCAGCAGGTGCAGGGGGGGGCCGGCGGACTTTTCACCTTTGGAGCGAGCAAGGCAAAACTCTATGATGTGAAGAAGCCGAGCATGACCTTTCAGGACGTGGCAGGGATGGAGAATGTGAAACAGGAACTCAGAGAGACGATTGAATATCTGAAGAACCCTGCGCGCTATACAAAACTCGGCGCAAAGGTCCCCAAAGGCGTCCTGCTCATCGGTCCGCCCGGTACGGGGAAAACGCTGCTTGCCCGCGCAACGGCCGGCGAGGCAGGGGTTCCTTTTTATAGCATCAGTGCGTCTGAGTTTATTGAGATGTTTGTTGGTGTCGGGGCATCACGGGTGAGGGATATGTTCAAAAAGGCAAAAGCATCCCATCCGAGCATCATCTTCATCGATGAAATCGACTCCGTCGGTCGCACGAGGGGCGCAGGGCTCGGAGGGGGACACGATGAGAGGGAGCAGACGCTGAACCAGCTCTTGAGTGAGATGGACGGCTTTGACCCCCATGAGGAAGTAATCGTCATGGCTGCGACAAATAGGCCTGATGTCCTTGACCCGGCACTTCTCAGACCCGGCAGGTTCGACAGGCATATTGTGATCGACAGGCCGGGCTGGAAGGAGCGCAAGGCAATCCTGGAGGTTCATATAAGAGGGAAGACCATAGGAGAGGATGTGGAGCTGGAGACCGTAGCAAGGGGAACGCCGGGCATGACCGGTGCAGACCTCGAAAATCTCGCGAATGAGGCTGCCCTTGTTGCTCTGAGGAAAAATAAGGAGAAGATAGAGATGAGTGATTTCGAAGAGGCAAGGGATATTATCCTCATGGGAGCGGTGCGTGATGAGACGATCAGCGAGATGGAAAAGCGGATTACGGCGTACCATGAGGCCGGACATGCCCTGGTTGCCTGGAAGCTCCCGGGCACAGACCCCATCTATAAAGTGAGCATAATCCCCCGGGGCATGGCCATGGGCGTCACCCAGCTTTTGCCCGAAGAGGACAGACATTATTATCCGCAGGCCTATCTCATGAACAAGTTGAGTGTGGCGCTTGCGGGAAGAAGCGCTGAGAAGATAATCTTCAGTGATGTGAGCAGCGGAGCTCAGAGCGACCTCAAAGAGGCCACGTCCCTCGCTGAGAAGATGGTGGCGCAATGGGGAATGAGTGACAAGGTGGGACCCGTGAATCTCGGGAGGGGCGAAGAGCATCCCTTCCTGGGAAGAGAACTGTCGCTGCCAAAGCGCTATAGCGAACAGATGGCGTGGATTATGGATCAGGAGATCCAGCGGCTTCTCAATGAGGCGGCATCGACTGCTGAAGGGATATTGACTCAGAACAGACATATACTTGATAATCTCGCAGAGGCCCTCGTCAAAGAAGAGGTCCTTGATAAAGCCGATGTGGAGCGGATCATCGCCAATGCAAAAGAAAAGGGGATACCGGGAAACGCAGGGTGATAGGGTACGTTCAACCTATCAATTCCAGGATAGTGGAGGATAAAAATGTTTACTCGTGAACTCAGTAGTGGAGGCTGTAAGACGGCGATGGATCATGGGTCAGAGATTTAAAGACGCATCTTCTTGTTGGAAGGCTATGCTGTCGGACGTTTCCCGCAATAAGGCGCTGCTGTCCGTTATCGAAAAGTTTGCGCGGGAAAATACTGCCCCGGCCAAAATAGAATTCGGTACGTCGGGATGGCGCGGAGAAATCGGGAGTGACTTCACCTTCAACAATGTGAGGGTCGTGACCTCGGCCATCATCGAAATGTTCAGGGAAGCTAACCCCGCCGTCATGCAGGCAATGGGGGTTTCTGGTCTCGAGGAGATACGGAAAAGGGGAATCATTGTCGGTCATGATAACCGGTTTCTCGGCCCTGAATTTGCCAGGGAGGTTATCGGGCTCTTGCGGAAAGAAAAGATAAAAACATGGTATGCAGGCGAGGCAGCCACTCCCGAATTCTCAACGGGCATCGAAATGACACAGGCTGCGTGTTCCATCAATCTCACCCCTTCCCACAATCCAGCGAACTACGCGGGGTTTAAGTTCAATCCTTCGGACGGCGGCCCCGCGGGATCTGAGATTACGACAGAGATTGAAACGATAGCCAACAGGAAGATGGGCGGCGCCCCCCTGGTCGCAACGGAGATGCCTGGGCTCAGCGAAAAGATCGATCTCACCGAGCTCTATCTGAAATATATAAAAGACAGAAAAACCCTTGACATCCAGAGGGTCAGTGATTTTATCAATCGGGAAGATTGTGTCATTTGTGTCGACAATGTGCATGGTGCTACAAGGGGCCGCATAGAGCGCATTATCGGCGGCGGCGGCGAGAAAGTGGTTCACCTCAGAACAGAAAGTGATTTTCTCTTTGGGGGTGTTGCTCCCGAGCCTTCTGAGAAAAATATGGTTGGAGTCGAAAGAGTTCTGAGGGGAAGCAATGCCAGATTTAAACTCGGCGCTGTAATGGATCCCGACGGTGACCGCATACGATACTCTGACGGAAACATGCAGATACCCATGAATTATTTCGGTGCAATGGCATTCCATTTCCTCCATGTTCACAAAGGTTTTTCAGGGATTGTGGCAAAATCGGTAGGAACAAGCAATTTCGTCAACGCAATAGCAGCAAGACTCGGAGTCCCTGTGAGAGAGACTAAGGTCGGGTTCAAGCACTTCAGGCCGTATTTGCTGAGGGCGGCGCTGGAAAGGGCCGTCGTCGCTTTTGAAGAGTCTGACGGCATATCCGGCTTTCACCACACCCTCGAAAAAGATGCCCTCTTCGGTTTCCTCCTCGCTATAGAGATGATGGCGGTTACCGGGAAAAACCTGAGCGCATATCTCAAGGACCTGATGGATGAATACGGTTATTGCTATCCTGAGAGGTCAGGCATTGCGGTTGACCGTTCCCTTGTGGGGGAGCCGCTGACAAAAAAACCTTCCAGTTGCATAACTTTTGTTAATAAGGATAGGAAAAACCCCTCGCAAAATGGCCTCCTGATTGGTTAAAATTGACATCGCGACAAGCAAAATTAACCAAAGCAGGAGGCCACTGATAATGAAATCTAGTAAAGCACAAATTTTCTCCCGTGTCCACAAAATTCCTGACCTTCGTTTTGACGACCAGCGTCTGACTTCTTTTGCGGGGCTTGTGATCATCCAGCAACTCTTTGATAAACTGGACCTGAAGGGACGTCTCCGAACCTGTTTCGAGCATCTGCCCAAGACGGTCTTTGGATATCACAGCATCGTGATGGTACTGATTGTTCATTTGATGTTGGGGTATCGTCGCTTGCGGGACATCGACTACTACAGGGACGACCTGATGGTGCTTCGCCTTTTGGGATTGAGGAAGATGCCTGACGTATCCACCGTATGCCGAGCTCTGGCCGGAATGACTATCGAAGGGATAGAGAAACTTCGGCATCTGTGCCGGGAAATGTTGCTGACCCGACTTCAAGCCCTTCGACTTGCCCGAGTGACGATGGATTTTGACGGATCGGTGCTGACGACGGGAAGGCTGGCCGAGGGAACTGCTGTGGGATTCAACAAAAAGAAGAAGGGGCAGAGGAGCTACTATCCATTGTTTTGCACTATAGCGCAAACCGGACAGGTCTTCGATGTTCTGATGCGTTCGGGGAATGTCCACGACTCCCATGGAGCGTTGGAGTTCATTCTTGCATGCATTCGGAGGGTGCGTGAGGCATGCCCCGGAATTATTATCGAGGTGCGGATGGATAGTGCCTTCTTCAGCGAGGAGATCGTCAACATACTCGATGCCGAGGGAATCGAGTTTACTATATCGGTGCCCTTCGAGCGGTTTACGGAACTGAAGGGGATGATTCAGGGCAGGCGACGCTGGCGGTGCTTCAGCAGCGAACTCGCCTATTTTGATACACCGTGGAAACCCAAGAAATGGGACAGCCGCTTTCGTTTCCTGTTCATCCGTCAGCGTGTGAAAAAACAATCGAAAGAGCCTGTGCAATTGGACCTCTTCATACCTCATGAGAACGGCTATGAGTTCAAGGTGATTGTGACGAACAAACGCACGACGATGAAGAAGGTTCTGTACTACCATAATGGCCGGGGTTCTCAGGAGAACATCCTTGGCGAACTGAAATCTCAGTGCAATATGGATTATGTGGCGGTTCGACGGTTGCACGGTAACCATTTGTATATGTTGTCGGCGATGCTGACTCATAACCTGCTCAGGGAGCTGCACATGATGGTCCATGAGCGTCGTTGTGGAACGACGGAGAAACGGGCTGCGCTTTGGGAGTTTACTGAAGCAGATACCATCAGAAGAACGCTGTTGCAGCGCGCGGGGCGTCTCACCAGCCCAGGTGGGGCGCTGATGCTCACCATGAACGCCAATCCCAAGGTTCGAGAGGGCGTATTGCATTACCTTGAGCGACTTAAGCATGCTGCTTGACCTTAATTCTTATGCAACGTTAGGGAAAACTGTCTATCCTTAAAGATCGGTTTAAGATCGGGACAACGGTCACTATCGGCGGGAGTCAGCGGATGGTGAAAGACGTCATAACAGTGGACGGCACAAAGCTCCTCTTTGATGACGGTTCCTGGCTCATGATTCGCCCTTCGGGCACCGAGCCGAAGGTCCGGTTCTATTTAGAAGCAAGGACAGAGGATGAAAAGAAGGCCGTGTTTGATACAGCGGAAAGGATAACTCGAGACGCCATCGCAATGGCATAAAGCTGCGTTGGTCTCGCCCCGTTCGTTCTGAATCCGGGCGGGCAATGTTCAGGCATGGAAACCCTTACAGACAGGATCAAGGCTGCGCAAACGGCAAGCGCCGAAACTCTCTGGAAGGTGATCAGAGATCCTCATCCGGCAGTTATCTCTGGTGCCACGCTCAATAGGAACCTCACTGAGGATATGGCCGTATGTATAGCAAAGAGCAGAAGCGTGGCTTCGGACACCCTCGAGTTTCTTGCCACTGATGCTCGGTTCAAGGAAAGCTATAAACTCAAGCTTGCTCTCTGCAAGAACCCCAAAACGCCCCCAAGGGCGACATCCTCTCTGCTAAAGTTCCTCAGGATCTTTGATCTGGCGGATCTCTCAAAAGACCAGCGTATCCCGATCATGTTCAGGCAAAGGATAGAGCAGGTGGTGTCCGACAAGATTGTCTCCCTCCCTGCAGGGGTCAAAATTGCACTTGCAAAGAGGGCGGGCAGCACTCTTGTTATGATGCTCATGGAACATGGCGATGAGATGGTTATTCGGACATGTCTCGATAGCCCCGTTCTTACGGAGGGTCAGCTTTACAAGGTCATTAATAAACCCTCCCTGAAACAGGCAGTGACCAAGCTCATAGCCGAACATCCAAAATGGTCATTACGCTATCACATTAGATTTGCGCTGATAAGAAACTTTTTTACGCCCATGAGGCTCGTTACCCAATTTATCAGAACGATGAAGAGTGCCGACTTGAAAGACCTCTACGCAGACCCGAAACTCCCCCTATCAACAAAACCCTTCATATTTAGGGAACTGCTCGAACGGGAAGAGGGCGTAGAGACTCAGGAAGAAGAATTGTATGATCTTTCAGGCCACGAGTCCTCCCTATCCCGCAAAAAGAACGGCAGGCAATGATGCTCGTAAAGGCAGACAGTATCTATGCTCCCGGCAAGGGGTTTGAACGGGGAAAGTCATTGCTGATACATGATGAAACCGTAGAAACAGTTATCGACTCTTTTGATGTTCCCCGTGGGGCGGAGGTCTTAACCTTTACCGGATTGTCCCTCTCTCCAATGTTTTGTGACTATCACCTGCACCTTTTAAGAGATCGTGTCACCGATGCACAAGGAACAGCTTATGACCTGATGAAATCCGGCATTGGCGCTGTTTTTGAGGGAGGGGACAATAGTGGATCGGGACTCGAGATGAGGAGAATCCTCACAGAGCACCTTGATATTAAGACGTCCGGTTGGGCTCTGCACAAAAAAGGAACTTACGGGAAGTTTATCGGAAAGGGTGCAGCAGACTTTACAGAAGCAAAATCGCTGATTGATCAATTATATTCGTCGGGCATAGATTATCTCAAGATTATCAATTCCGGCATCTTTGTGCCCGAATCCGGAAAGCTATCGGAGGGTGGTTTCAAAAAGGACGAGCTAGGGGAAATCGTTGCCTACGCGAAGGGCAAGGGACTGCCGGTATGGTGTCATGCGAATGGTGACAGAGCGATTCGGGATGCGGTAGACGCCGGTGCCTCTGCCATTATTCATGGGTTCTTTGTTTCCGATGAGACCCTTGCGGTGATGGCTGAGGAAGAGGTGAAATTCATACCAACAGTGGTTGCCCTCCGCCGTCTCGTGAAGACGACTAACGACCCAGCGGTAACGAAGAGGATAGAACGATTGGTGGATGCACATCTGTCAGCGATAAAAAGGGCGCACGATAAAGGAGTGAGGGTTCTGCCAGGAAGCGATTCAGGCCCGTCAATTATCCCTTATGGCACGTCATATCGTGAGGAACTTGACTTGTTCAGGAAGGCTGGGTTTACCAGAGAGGATATCCTATCGTCAGCGGTGACCGGCCGACTCTCAGCGGGTATGAGGGCAAATTTCCTGGTGTTGGACGACTTGTCAATAAAAAAGGTCTTTTTTCGCGGCGGTTGTCTGACTTTGGAGAGGCCTTCGAAAACGGACCGGAATAACCTGACAGCGCATTAAGAACAGGCGGATCAGGAGGAACACGCCGAAGGGACAGTCTGTGGGCATGATATATAAATTCGCTGCTGATGTTGTGGTCATTGTGCATTTCCTCTGGATTGTCTTTCTGATTTGCGGGGTTTTCCTTGGAAGAAGATACAGGCCGGTGAGGATAATTCATCTTGCGGGACTCTCTTTCGCAGTGATCATAGAGCTGTTCGGTTGGTACTGTCCGCTTACCCATCTTGAAGTCTGGCTGAGAGAGAGGTACGGCTCTTCAAGTTCTTATTCCGGTTCCTTCATTGTCCACTACATCGAGAAACTGGTATACCTTGAACTTTCCCCTGCACTTATCTTTGTGGCGACGCTCGCTATTGCTGCATGCTCACTGTATCTCTACGTTCGTAAGAAGGATTGAAGATCCTGTGCCATGTGCTTGAGACGAAAACCAACCAAAGAGAATTCATTTTGTAGGTTCTTAGTGATATACTTAATGCAAGATGTGTCAAGAGCTTGCGAGGGCTCACATCTGAGGGGAAATCTTTTTTGGGAAGGAGTAAGGTCATGAATTTTTGGGAAGCTGTGAAAAAGGATATGCAACGGGGGATCAAGGAGGGCATTGATGTGGTGAAGGAGGGCGCTGTTGTCGTACGGAAAAGAGCAGAAACTCTCACTGAGGAAGCCAAGAAGCATTACAACATATTCGAATTGAAGACAAAGGTTCAGAAAGAGATAGCAGAACTGGGCGGAAGCGTCTACGACCTGAGTTCCACATCGAAAAACCCCCTGCTTGACAAAAAAGTGAAGTCAATCATCGACAGGATAAAAAAAATGGAGATACAGATAAGAAAGCTTGAGGGAAAACCAGAGGCGAAGCAAAAAAGAAAGCCGGCCAGAAAATCAGTAAGACCACAAAAGAAGACAGCATAGAACAGTCAAAAGAACTCCCGGCTAGGATGTTAAGAACTGCTCAATACTTATGAACGGAGGAGAAGGCGTTTCTCAATGGTCTTGCTGCATATCCAGAGGACAAGACCGCAGAGAACGGCAAGGGACTGTAATTCATAAATGGTTCGGGTCGTTACGCAGGCAATCATCGGTCTTATGTTTTTCTTCGGGGGAGTTGCTCTGTTACCGAGGACGTTCTTTCATGTCAGGACGAAAAACATACCGAGGGCGGCATACCTTTTCATCCTGTGCGCTCTCCTGCTGTTCTTCTCACTGGTCTCCTTTCATTATGCTTATTCAGGCCTGACAGAATAGAGTAGTCATGGAAATTACCGCGAAAATAGCAGACGAGAGAATTAGAGAGGCTATGGAGCGTGGAGAGCTTGATAATCTTCGCGGAGCGGGGAAGCACCTCACATTCGAAGATGAAACATGGATGGCCGAGGATCTGAGGCTTGCTTACAGAATTCTGCGGAATTCAGGATATATTCCCGCAGAGATCGAGACGAGAAAGGATATCTTGAGTCTGAAAGATCTCATAGGCACGATCGACGATGACAGGGAAAAGCTGAAAAAGCTTAGGGAAATAAATCTCCTGAGCTTAAAACTCAACATGGCCAGGAAACGACCTTTCAACCTTGAGGATTTCCTGAGTATGAGGAAAAGATGTTTGAGCAGCATGCGCGATAACGATGGACATTGTTGAGGATCGGGAGGATCTGTCATGATAATCGGTGTTCCTAAGGAGATTAAAAAGGAAGAATACAGGGTCGGCATCACACCTTTCGGCGTTGAAGAACTCAAGCGGGGCGGGCATGCAATCCTCATAGAGATGGGCGCAGGAGAGGGAAGCGGCTTTTCTGATGATGAATATCTTAAGGCGGATGCTGATATTGTCGACAAGAAAACCGTCTTCAGAAAAGCAGAACTTATCGTCAAGGTCAAGGAACCTCTCCCCCCCGAATACGATCTCATTGAAAAAGGGCAGGCGATATTTACTTTTCTTCACTTAGCACCTAACCGGGAGCTTACTGAATTGCTCCTCAGAAGGAAAGTGACTTCACTGGGATATGAAACCCTGGAGAGGGAAGGGAGCCTTCCGATTCTTACCCCCATGAGCGAGATCGCGGGTCGGATGGCGCCTCTCATGGGTGCATATTACCTGCAGAAGGTTTACGGAGGCGAAGGGGTTTTACCCACCGGGACACTGGGTGTAACGCCCGCAAAGGCCTTGATTTTGGGAGCCGGCGTTGTAGGCGGCAATGCTGCCCGTGTTTGCATAGGGATTGGGATGGAGACGCTTGTTATGAACAGGGGCATGGAAAGGCTGCAAAAACTTGATGAACTGTTCATGGGGAGAATAATGACCTTGCCCCTGACAGAACATAATATAAGAGAGGAAATCAGGGATGCCGATGTGGTCATCGGATCTGTTCTTATCCCCGGAGGAAAGACACCGATTCTGATAACAAGAGACATGTTCAAAACGATGAAGAAAGGCTCTGTAATTATTGATGTATCTGTGGATCAAGGCGGATGCGTCGAGACGACAAGACCGACTTTCCATGACGATCCCGTGTATGAAGTCGATGGCATAATTCATTACTCGGTCGCCAATATGCCCGGTGCATATCCAAGGACATCGACCCTTGCGCTCACCAACGCGACTCTCCCTTACCTCAACGTCATTGCCAGGGACGGCATAGATCAGGTTATCAGAGGGAACGGTATCATATCCAGCAGTGTGAACACCTACCGGGGTGAGATCGTCCACAAGGCACTGGCAGAGGCAATGGGAAGAAAGGCTGCCGGATAGGTATTCTTAAGCTTCAATAAATCTATTGTAATATATAGAATACTATGATATAATATTTGCATGAAGTTATCGGAGTACGCAAAGAAGATAGGCGTGTCATACAGGACTGCATGGAACTATTTCAAAGCAGGGAAGCTCAATGCCTATCAGACACACATCGGTACTGTCATCGTCAGAGAAGAGGACAAGCCAACCGAAGGGAAGGTGGCGGTTTATTGCTGCGTGTCGCCTTCCGAAAAAAAAAGCGAATCTCCCGACACAGCTCAAAGGGTTTTCATAGGCGCTTTCTCTGTCTTTCTATGAAAATTCGTACTATACTGAAAGAAGGTTCGTCGGGCACAGCATGAAAGGAGGGACGGTGTGATAAAAATCATGGTGATGGTCTTAACGTTTGTTGGGGTTCTGGTCGTTGCGGTCCTCTGTCGACCGTCTTTTGCTGACGAATGCCGGTCCGACCTGGATTGCAAAATGAACGAATCCGAGAAATGTATAAAAGTAGGCGATGAGATCGTTGGCACATGTGTCAAGTCCCAGACGCCCTCACCAGTGGAAACGCCTGCTCCTTCCGCAACTCCCTCTTCACCTTCGAGGAGCGGACAGTTTTGCATGACCAATAAGGACTGCGACCGCGGGCAGTCCTGCGTCAAGAAAGACAATGCCATGTTCGGGGCCTGTTTCTAAAACATAGGTTCTCCGGGCATGGGATCTCGAATCAGCTGAAATGATCTTGTTTCGGATATATGCACTGTCAGCATGAGATGATCGTGCCTTTCCATAAAGACTTCATGGCGCAAGCATGCCATACGGTCAACCGCCTCGCATTTTCTTCTGAAACCTCATACGGCCTTCAAGGTCGTCTATGAACTGGCGTGCAGTCCTCCCTGAATAACTACCGTGGGACAGCGACCATTGCAACGCTTTACTCTTTAGATCTTCGAAGTCGATGGTGATGCCTCTCCGGATCACGTAATTGTTCACGATATCAAGGTACGTTTCTGCGTCAAAATTGAGCATTCCGATCCTGAGGCCGAATCGGTCACTGAGGGAAATCTTCTCTTCCAAGGTCTCCGTTGGGTGGAGTTCTCCTGCGGCATAGACCGGAAGGTTATCTTTTTGACTCTCCGGCATGAGATGGCGCCTGTTCGATGTAGCATAGATAAGCATATTGGCCGGTTTTGTTTCGAGACCGCCCTCAAGGACTGCCTTGAGCTCCCGATAGCCTGTCTCCTCCTTTTCAAAGGAAAGGTCATCACAGAAGGCGATGAACCGTTCATGCCTTCCCCGTATCACGTCAGCAACGGCAAAAAGGTGTAAGAGTGTGTCCCTCGGCATCTCCACCATCCTGAGTCCCCTCTCTGCATATTCATTGAGCGTTGCCTTGATCGCTGAGGATTTTCCGGTTCCCCTCGGTCCGTGCAGGAGGACATTATTGCATGGGAGGCCCTCGATGAAGTGTTCGGTGTTTTCTCTGAGATTTTGGATAACGCTGTCAATCCCCCTAAGTTCAGAGAACCTTATTGGATCGGGATCCGCGATCCCTCTCAGAGCGAGACGGCTATTCCTTGACACAACCTTCAACGCCTTGAACTCATCAAAGATTTTAGGGTCTTGCGCGGGGATAAAGAAATCAATCAACCTCTGCACCGATTCATTGAGGGTCTTCAGTTCAAATATGAGCTCTTCCATAAATCCTTCTCATGGGCGGTCACCCCGTTCTCTTAGCGGGGGGTGTCGCCGGGTCCAGCCTCGATTGTTCCGAATCAGCCTTCCCGCTACCTGTACAATCGGCTTGTCGACCAGGTCCGGGGTCCGGGCGTGGGGCGGAGGCTGGAAAGGATGACACGTGATTATTTATGAGCATAACGGGATTGGCTCCGAGAGGAACGTCTGTCTCTTTTTATTGGTTTGACACTTTTTATTTCAACCGTGTTCTTGAAAGATCGGTAACTCACTGCTCTGTGATTGTGCCTTAAGCTTTTTGATGGCTGCGACTTCTATCTGCCTGATCCTTTCTCTCGTGACAGCAAACTCGCGGCCCAGCTCTTCAAGGGTATGCAGTGAAATCTCACCAATGCCAAACCGTTTCCTGATAATATTCTCTTCTTTTGCATTGAGTGTGCAGAGGATCTTGTCAATCTCCGTCTTTAAATCATTACGGATGAGGGCATCAAGCGGGGAGAGACTTGACTTGTCTTCAAGAAAATCCTTGAGGGAGTTGTCTCCTTCCTCGCCGATAGGCGTCTCAAGGGACACCGGATCCCTCGATATCGATAAGATTGTCTTTACCTTTTCCGGCGAGATATTCACCCTTGCCGCTATATCTTCGGGAGAGGGCTCGTAGCCCAGTTCCTGCACAAGCTCCCTCGTTGCCTTGATGATACGGCTGATCACCTCAACCATGTGCACGGGTATCCGTATCGTCCTCGACTGGTCGGCGAGTGCCCGCGTGATCGACTGTCTGATCCACCATGTGGCGTAAGTGCTGAACTTATACCCCCTCCGGTATTCGAACTTGTCGACCGCCCGCATCAAGCCGATATTTCCCTCCTGAATGAGGTCCGGGAAGCTTAATCCCTTTCCGATGTACCGTTTTGCAATGCTGATCACCAGCCTCAGGT
Source organism: Thermodesulfovibrionales bacterium (assembly GCA_050014695.1). Lineage (GTDB taxonomy): Bacteria > Nitrospirota > Thermodesulfovibrionia > Thermodesulfovibrionales > UBA9159 > UBA9159. Next base: position 62,000 of record JBEKCV010000007.1, on the reverse strand, counting down.
TTGCTTCAACCATAGCGCTTTTGGCACGTGAAATCTCATCCCCGACATCTGAGAGAAGCAGCAGTGCCGCCTTCATTTTTTCATAACCAGTACCGATTGAGAACTCGTATTTATGTATCTCTCGATGGTGCTCGGTATATCTTTTCCTGAGTGCATCAGGAACGTTATCCCTGGCCGACGACTTTCGAGAGGCGGGATTAGCTCCATCCGTGGGAACTCTCTTGGTTTTTTTGCAAGAGTGTTTTTTGCTCCTTTCTCGATCATGGCCGAGAGCCTTGAGCCTTTTATCCAGGGAAAAGAGTTTTTTCTGCAAGCTTTCTATCTGTTCCACCGTTTGTTTCAGTTCTTGGGAAAGCGTTCGGATGAACTCGTCTTTCAGATTCAAGGCCACGATTTTCTCTAGTATCCTTTTGTGGCTCTTCTCATCAGGTTTCATGGATCGACGGCGCTGGGTATCTCCTTCGCTTTTACTGACAAAGGGCTCGCAGGCGGCACCGGTCGCGCGCTTTGCCAGAGAGTTCTCTCTAAAGATCGTCCGGGACCCACTGGGGAAGTGGCATCTGTTGTTTACACATAGGCGCTTGATCTCTCCGAGAAGAGAACTGAAATGTTTCTTTTCCGATAGGAGCTCTTTTTCAGAGCCCCCGTTATGTTGAATGATCTCTGAATATGACGCCCCATCTTTTCTTATCAGCTCGCCGAGACCGATCAGCCTCTCAAAGGCAAAGGGGAACGAGAATATTACCCGTATAACGATTTCTCTGCCCTTTTCGATCCGTTTTGCTATCTCGACCTCGTCATCCTTCCTTAACAAGGGAATCACTCCCATCTCCCTGAGATACGCCTGCAAAGGATCGTATTCAATTTCAAAAGAGGGGGCCTTCTCCTCTCCTTCTGCTTCCTGTTCGTCTGTAATCTTTTGATCATCCCCGAAGGTGAGAGTTTTTAAGTATCTTCCTTTCGCACTCGCATAATCATCGCCGTCGGCAAACTCTTTGAAGAAATCCAACTCTTCTGTCATGCAGCACCTCGCGTATCTGATGATCTTTTGGTTGACTCCGTTTAATCTCCCTATCTTAAAGGTGAACCGATAAGCAGAAAGAAATATCCCTGATTTTAAAGGGTTTTCTTGCCATGTGTAACACACGAATGAAAGGAAACTCAAACCGTCCCTCTCTTCACCGGTTACCGTGCTTCCGGGACGGTTGCGCTGGGTCTACACCTCTACTAACCCCAGATTATCAAATTACAATTATCATGTCAAGGAAAATTATGGAAAAAATATGGGGTTGCAGCCCTGAAGAGCGAACAACTGAGTGGCAGTTGTCTGTGCGGGTTTTTTGCAAGAGCCTGATCGGCGGTTTCGGGTGAAAAACGAAAGGTCTGTGCACGAGGAGCGCTTTTCTTGACGCCATCGTGCGACGGGTGCCCCCGGGGACTCATGGCGTCTTAGCCGCCCCGCAATAGACTGAAGGATTACGGTTTCGCACCGTCCGTGCGACACCTGCTTTGGCCTTACTGTGTAACGGTCTCTGCACCTTTTCTTGAGTTTTATGGTATACTTTTTGGTCTGGAAGACCGGTACCGAAAAAGTTTCAATACGATAGGGGAATAAGGAGGCGATATGAAATTTTTTTGCATGTGTTTTACTGTGTGTGTGATACTGGCATCTTCTCTTTCTGTTCATGGGGAGGTGAAAGACAAGAAATTCACAAAAGAGGAGATTAAGAAAATGTCGGAGACCAAGGCTATAATCGAGACCAAGTTCGGAAAAATCGAACTCAAGTTTTTCCCGGACGTAGCACCAAACCACGTAAGCAATTTCATCGAACTGGCGAAAAAGGGGTTTTATGACGGGACAACGTTCCACCGCGTGATTCCTGGATTCATGATTCAGGGCGGTGACCCTAATTCCAAGGATCCCGACAAGTCGAAACATGGACTGGGCGGGCCGGGATATACGGTTAAAGCAGAATTTAATAATAAGCCTCATAAGAGAGGGACACTGTCCATGGCGAGGACTGCAAATCCCGATAGTGGCGGGTCGCAGTTCTTTATCTGCGTTGCGGATGCACCATCCCTTGATAAGCAGTACTCGGTGTTTGGAGAAGTTGTTTCAGGGATGGATGTGGTAGATAAGATCGTGAACCAGCCGAGGGACAGGAATGATAACCCGAATGAAAGGGTTGAGATGAAGATCCGGGTTCTTGAAAAATAATGTGAAGGTATTCGTGCTTTGCGAACCGCTCTTGTAAGGAGAGCGCGGGAATTACTCCATCACATCGCCTTATTATCAGGTCGTGAAATTTATCTTGACCATTCCCGATGTTCCGGCTTCACCTTCTGTAACGTACGGGAACTTATGGAACACACTGATGACCCGCAAATGGGTTCGCAGAGGCGGCGAGATGCGGAAAGTGGTGAAAGCAGATTCTCTACTGCTACAGAGCGCAAGGTACAAAGCTACCTGATGCGGTCAATGTCGGATTAGGGCTGCACTGCAGAGTGTTCTGTTAGCGTAATAAGCCATGAATGCCGGCACTGCTGCCCCCGCCTCCACGTCCTCGGACTTGCTTCCCCCGCTCACCGAAGGATGTGAATCTGCAAGGAATTTTCTGACTTCGCTTGCTGGAAAGTCAACGAAGGTTCTCTGTCCCAGTGTGTAATATTCAGTATTTCTCCATCTGAGGGGAAAGCAAGATTGTTTATCGCACTCTGAATCTTTTCTCCCAGCGCGCCGTTTTTTGTCCTTTCGCTCCCGATACGGATAAATCCCCAACAGGCTGAAAAGTTAAAGTATCTTGTCATTTATGGCGATAGATATCTATGGAAATAAGAAGAAAAATTCGGTATATTAGCTATTATGGCAAAGATCTTGTTAGTGGAAGATGATTTGACCTTTGCCTCTATCGTGGGCATCGGGTTGAGGAGCAAGGGGTATACCGTGGAGATAGCCCATGACGGGATGGAAGGGCTTAAAAAGGCTGAAGATTTTAGACCTGATCTCATTATCCTGGATGTGAACCTGCCAAAGCTTTCCGGGTTCGATGTTGCCATGAGACTCAAGGAAACAGAGGCTTTAAAAAGCATCCCTATTCTTATGCTTACCGCCCTGAGTCAACAGGCTAATATTGAACGTGGTTACAGCCTGGGGATTGAGGATTATCTTACGAAACCGTTCAACGTCGAGCACCTTTTCCTGAAGGTCAAGAAATATCTGTCATGAGGGTGATCCTCGTCATGTTCGTGGTCATGCCAGCCTTCATCGCCCCCGTCTATGGAGAGGAAGTATCCGATTACGATGTCGGAATCGACCTTATCAGGTGTTACCGCAATAGCGGTGACTTTGAAAAGGCTGAGATCCTTCTCACCCTGATGCTGAGGGAACAGTCCGCGAATGAGAAGATATTGAGTAATGACAGTATGATTGATGCGATTCAATGTTATCTCAGGGAAGGGAAAGCCGGGAAGGCAGAGACTCTCCTGAATGCTGTTCTTCCTCAATACCCCGACAATCTGCTTTCGTACGATACGGGCATTGATGCCGTGAAACAATACATCAAGGACGAGCAGTTCCAAAAAGCAGAGGTCACCTTGAAAGGGATGCTGCAGCGATACCCCGACAATATTGAACTTCTTACAATGCTCGCACGGATTTTATTCTGGCAAAAACGGTATGATGAATCTCTCGATGAATACGCAAAGGCCTTGAATCTTCAGGAAGACGAGGCTGTGAAAGGGGAAAGGGCGAAGGTTGAGGCGGCTAAAATGATCAGCGAAGTGAATGCTCTTCTTGAAAAGGGGGAGACCAATCAGGCCAAAGCCATGCTGATCTCGCTATTCGAGTCCAAAAGGGAACAGTATAATTCAGGCTATCAACTGGGGATGCTTTACATAAAAGAGCGGGAGTACGATAAGGCGGTGGAAATCTTTCGACAATTAATGATTCTCTTTCCGGAAGACAGAGGCTTTGCCGCGCTGTATGTCGAATCGCTCATATTGAACGGGGATATCTCAAAGGCGGGAGAAGCGTTGAATGCCCTTCCCGATGATTTCAAAGCGTATCTCTCCCGGGAAAGGGAGGACCTTTTTTACCGGGTGCGCAGAAACTATTTCAATATAACAGGAACCTTTGTTGATTATTCTGGAAACTATAAGAATGAGCGGGACGCATCGTTAGAGCTTTCGCAGAGGATTCGGGAACTGACCTTTGTCCTCAATACGTTGTACGCATCTCGTTTTGGCCTTCACGACAGCCAGATCAGCTTGGACGTATATTCAAAGCTGGGAGAAATGACAAAGAGATGGGGCTATATCTCTTTGTCGGTGAGCCCTGATGCACAGTTTCTCCCGAAGACTGCCTTCGGAGGGGAGATATATCAGGGATACGGAAAGAGTGAAATCTCGCTCGGATATAAAAGAATGAATTTCTCTGATACCTCCATAGATATGTTCTTCCCTGGCGTCATCTTTTATCTCCCCTCGAGCTTCGCCCTCAATGAAAAGATTTATATGATACCGCAAAACAGTACTTTTTCCCTCGTCTCGACTTTGAATTACGAACCGAACTATCGGATTCGCAGTCTGTGCAGTCTGGCCGCCGGGAACGCGGCGGATAGGTTTGGAAGCGTGCAGGATGTTCAGAAATACACCACCGTTGCCAGCCGGCTAAGGACTGAATATCGGTTTGTTCCATCCGTGAGCGTCGGCGCCGAAATCTCCTATGAATATAGGGCGCATCTCTATAGCACGTATGGAGGCACACTGTTCTCTTCATACTGGTGGTAGGAAATGAAACTGACTGCTTTCATAGACCCCTATCGGCTCAAGGAGTTCCTGATCTTCGCGATTACTGCTGCCTCCGTTCTCGTCGTCGCACTGCTTATCGGCATGATTGTTCACAAGCTGTATATTGAGTTTCAGACAAAGCGGATGGAGAGGTTCCGGAAGGAATACGTCTTAGCCATAAGCAGTCAACTGATAGAGTCCGACATCGAGATAGGGACACCCAAGGGCAGGATGCAGCGCGAGGCATTGGGAGATGTGATGATCGATATGCTCGCAAGCATAGCCGGTGACATGGAGGCGAAAGTAAAAAAACTTGCCCTGGACCTTGGCATGAGCGAACACTATGTCCTTAACGCGAAGTCCGGGTCGCGGGTCAACCGGTTGATCTCTGTCGAGAAACTGGGATTTCTGAAGTTACCGGAAATGAAGGGTTTCTTCCGAGCTCTTCTCTCAGAGGACGGGGGAGATCCCGAGATGCTTGCCAGGGCAGTGCTTGCCCTTAGTTTTATCGCCGATGCCGAAGAGGATCTTAACGTCATCAACCGGATATTGCAGAATCCTCTTTTCCGGTCTGCAAAGTTCAATGAATACGCGTATACCAATGTCATCAAGTCATTCATCAAGGGCAAGAGGGAGGAATACTTTTTGACGTTTCTTGACGCACTGAAGGATGATCCTGCCGTGCCGGTCATGTTGAAGAGGGATATCATCGAGGCGTGCGGCTCCGAGATGTTCTATCCCGCGAAAGGCATCATCATGAAATATTTTAAACAGTTTTTTCACACTCCCGAGATGAAGATTGCCTGTATCCGGGCATTGGGAAGGATAGGGGGAGAGGACGTGTGCGAGATGGTCGGAGCCTGTCTCAGAGACGATGACTGGAGGGTTCGGGCAGTGACGGCAAAGAACGCTTATCTCTGTCCCGCGGATATGGCGGCGCATCTCAAAGAATTGCTCCACGATGATAATTATTACGTGAGAGTGAATGCGGCGCTCTCTCTGTCGAAGCTCGGTGATAAGGGACTCGCAGTGCTCCATGAAGGAATGCTGAGCACTGACCGATTTACCGTCGACGTATCCCGGTATATCCTTGACGAGGTGAGGATCCGTGCTTGAGCTATTGAGTGACTTTCTCCTTGGCTTTCAAGTCGTCATCTTTATTTATTTTATCGTCATCAATGGGATTTACACTTTCTTTACCCTCATATCCTTAAAGGACATCAGACTTCATGCCCAGACCGTCACCAATCAGAATATAAAAAACATTCTTTCCGGGATATTCTATAAACCGCTCTCTATCGTTGTCCCGGCATATAACGAAGAGGAAACCATCGTAGCGAATATCCGGTCTCTCCTCGCACTGCACTATCCCGAGTTTGAGGTGATTGTTGTCAATGACGGATCGAAGGACGCAACGTTGGAAAGGATGCTCGCCGAGTTCCGACTTGTGAAGATCGATAAGCCTTTCCGTTTGATCCTTTCCCACGAGCACATTGTGGACAGCTATATATCCGTTGACTATCCCCATCTCTTGGTCATTGACAAAAAAAATGGCGGGAAGGCCGATGCCCTGAATGCGGGAATCAACGCGGCGAAATTCCCTCTTTTTTGCTGCATCGATGCGGACTCCCTCCTTGAGCACGACGCCCTGCTCAGGGCATCGCGACTTTTTGTGGAGGACAGGGAGGTTATCGCAACAGGGGGCATCGTGAGGGTCCTCAACGGGTGCACCGTTGAGGAAGGCATTGTGAACGAAGTGAGAGCACCGAAAAAGTCAATGGAGTGCTTTCAGGCGGTTGAATATATGCGGGGCTTTTTCTCCGGCAGGACCTCCTGGAATTTCTTTGGCAGTCTACTCATCATCTCCGGTGCCTTTGGAATATTCAGAAAGGACATGGTGATGGCAATAGAGGGCTATCGGCATACGGTCGGCGAAGACATGGATCTGGTTGTCAGGCTTCACAAACATTGCAAGGACAAAAAGATCAGATACAAGATCGTGTTCGTCCCTGACCCGGTCTGCTGGACGCAGGTCCCCTCTGACATCCCATCTCTCCTCAAACAGCGCAACCGTTGGCATAGAGGTTTGATAGACAGCCTCTGGTTCAACAAGGAGATGTTTATGAACCCGAAGTACGGGACGGTAGGTCTCATCGGCTACCCCTACTTTGTCTTCGTCGAGGCGCTTGGCCCGATGATAGAGTTTCTCGGTTATTTCGGTTTCATCATCTTCTACCTCTTCGGCTTTATCAGCAGGGATTTCGCTTTTTTATTTTTTGCGGTCGCAATTGTGTGGGGAATGTGGATAAACCTCGGCTCCATTCTCCTCGATAACCTGATATATCTGAGGTACAAGGGGATTAAGGACATACTGAAACTTTGCATGTACGGCTTGATGGAATTCTTGGGATACCGGCAGCTCATTGTTATGGAGAGGCTCCTCGCAACCTTCCAGTTCTGGAAAAAGGGATGGGGCAAAGCAAAACGTCAGGAGATCAAGAGTGAACTTCATAGGAAAACAGTTTAAACGCATCCTCTATGTTCTCCCCCGGGTTCTGCTGCTCTCCATATTTTTTCTCTATGTCTTCTTTGCGTTCCTGTCCTATTTTGACTACTTCGAACCGTATCTCTATCCTCTGGCCTTAATCCGTGGCAAGGCGTATCCCGTCTCTCGCTCTATCATCATGGGGCCCTATCCCCATTATGGCGAAATGAAGATGCTGAAGGAGAAATATGGAGTTACGGTGATGGTGAGTCTCTTGAGCGACGACCTGCCGCAGGAGAAGGCGCTGTATGGGAGGGAACAAAGGGATGCTGAGCTGTTAGGACTGAAGGCCGTGAGCTTTCCGTTGGGATACGTGTCTGTTCACAGCGATTCCAATAAAAAGAAACTCAAAGAGCTTGTTGCATTCCTGAGAAGCAGTGGCACCCAAAAGATATATATACACTGTTATCTCGGCAAACATAGAGTCAGTTTTGTGAGACAAGGCTTGATTGAGGAAGGGATCATCGATGAACATTATACCCATTAGCTCGGCAGGCGTGTAGGGGATTATAAGGACAAAGGCGATCCGATGTTGCGTGGAGAGGAGCGTCTGCCGAAGATGCTGATAGAGCATGAGGGGATAGGCAGATTCGTTCAGCCCGGGAGGACTGGCGTATAACCGTAACTTATCCGTAGCCCTCAAAATCTTCGTGATACCGGTGTGCATCCACATTTTCCGCGGTGGACATACTCGCCGATTCGCCATATAGGCTTCTGATCGAAGATGGCGGCTGGCTAGGAGAGAGAGGGCCATATCTGGAAGATACCTGTTGCTGTTGAACGTGAAGGCGGCGCTGCATTGTCCATCCTTGGCGGGACGCCAGGGTGCAGTTAGGCGCTGTGGGCAGGAGCATGGCCTGTTGTTGTTCGATGTACCGGTTAAGGATGGAAAGCGGAGCGATCCGCTATAAAGGATAACACCCTGATTGTATTGATCAACACCCCTGGTGCGATAGACGGGATTACCCTCAGAAAAAATAATAACTTTCCTGTGGAGTCGACAAACGGTCATGGTATAATGTCAGACGACCGTATTACAATAAAACAGGTGGCGTCGGGTCCTCAAAATGGGTTGTAAAAATATCATCATAGTGATAGCGCTGTTGACGCTGATGGCGTGTGCAACGGCCTCGAAAAAAGGGTCCGGTGGGGATGTCAACCTCGATGAGTCACTCTTGAGGCAGAGCGACTATATCGATATTGTTTATGAAGACGGTATGTTTTCCTATGTCAGTTACCTCACAAAAGAAGACCTCGTCGAAGATGAGAAAAAGCCGCTCTGTGATGAGGGCCCCCAAGAACCGGCATCCCGTTCCACCGGTATCTGGCTATGGGATTTTAGAAGGGTGCAAGGGCACGAGCAGGAGGTCATGGAAAGACTCTCCCGGGATCATATCAAGAAGGTATACATCCAGATTAGCGGTGATCTTGAGGTGTTCAGACCGTTTTTGCAATATGCAAGGGAACGGGCGATAACTGTCTTTGCCCTGGATGGTTCACCGGATTATATCGATGATTTTCATGTTCTTCTCGAGGACGTGAGAAAGATACGGGAGTTTAACCGTGCCCATCCGGATACGGTTTTTGCGGGACTGCAGATAGATGTAGAGCCCTACCTGAAGAAGGATTTTCATGTGCGAAAAAACGAATACCTGCGCCAATATATAATGATGGCTCAGGAGCTAAGGCGTCTTACGGGAGAAGACATAAAGCTCTCCTTCGCGCTGCCGTTTTGGTTCGATAAGCTTGTTATCGATAAAAAGCCATTATCGTTTCAGGTGACCGATATTGCGGATGAAGTGGTCATCATGAGTTACAGAACCAATTACCAAGAACTGCTTGATGTGGCATCCGCGGAGTTGTGTTATGCGAGCTCCGTGGGAAAACCGGTTTTCCTTGGCCTCGAACTAACCAAGCTCCCTGACGAATACCATTTTATCGTGGACAAGACGAAAGTGACCGGCTTGTCGATCCCCGCTCAGACTAAAAACATGTCTTTAAAAGACCCTCTTGGCGACCTCCCTGTCTTGAGAAGGTACGCGGTGAGGTCCGAGAAAATCACTTTTTTCCAGAATAAAGACAGGCTGCCTGCATTCATGGCCGTAGCCCCTCCTTTCAGGAGTTTCTCAGGCTATGTGATCCACAGCTATGAGGGACTCTATGAATCAAGATAAGGAAGAGCATCTCGCAGAAGTAATCAAGAAGCTGAGTGAGAATCTCTTGGGTGATGATTTTGAACTGATCATGCTCCGGGGGATCTCTCACTTATTCAGACCATCTTCTCTGGCATTTATGAGCAGAAGGAAAGACAGCGGAGAAGATTCTATCCGGGTTGTTGAGTTAGGAAAAGACAAAGCGAGAGAGGACATGCTGTCCGAAGCTGATTTTGCAGGGAGATACGGATTCAGCATCTCTGATACGCCTTCGGGTCATGCCCCTCCAGGAGAAGGTTTTTCTGAAACCTCTCGCACGATGGTCATCTCTTTCACGGCGGGGAAGTGTCATTCCCTCATTCATATGACCGGTATAGAGGATACCGAGTACCTTTCAGATGAACATATTGCGCGCCTCCGATCCCTGATTGAGTTTGCTCTTAACGCACGATATACAATAAAGAATGTAGCGAGGTTGATGAATCCGGACAGTCAAGGAATCGGTTTCTGGGGTCACAGAATAAAAACCACTCTTTCCTCCATCCGCACCGCCGTTGACATATTTACGGATAAGGATCTCTCCGATGATGACACGGAGGAACTGAGGAATCTTCTGCACAAGGGGTTGATCGAACTGACGGAGATTATTGATGTGCTCTTACAATGTCTTTCCCTGAACAACGGCAACAAGAGTTGACCGTAAATGCTCTCGGCCGCCAGCCCCTGACTTCAGACAGCGGGAGAGAACCCTGCGTGTGACGGCATGGTCTAAATCGGGAATATCGTATAAGTCCGACAGCAACGTGGTCTACTCCGGTAAGTGCGACGTCGTCTAGTGTCACAAGTCAAGGAGGCCGTTGCTGGCGGTTAAAGTGGAGAAAGCGTCTGAGGACCCCGCCTTTTATTTAGAGCGGGGGAGGTTCAGATGCACAACGTAACGTCCGGCATGGGGCCTGATCGCGCAAGACGCTCCATCGATCAGCAGGCTGCGCCCGTACCGTCTCAGTTCCATGGCTGAAATAAACGGTTTCCTTAAGGATTCGGGCCTTATCCGTGAGCTGGCTGGACCCGGCAGTAAGCTCATCATGGTGATTGGCGCCTCCGACAGCGGCAAAACGACCCTGGTTGAGATGATCGCTCGGTTTTTATCTCAATCGGCACGAGTCGGTATCGTGGATCTTGATATGGGGCAATCCCATATCGGTCCTCCTACAACCATCGCATGGGGAAAGGCACAGGGAGGATTCACGAAATGGCAGGATATCGCTTGTGAGGACTTTTATTTTACCGGTACCGTCACTCCCTTAGGCAGCCTGCTTCCCACGGTGGTTGGGGCAAAGCTGATGACTGATAGGGCCGTCTTGTCGTGCGAAAAGGTCATCATCGATACGTCGGGGCTTATTGCGGAGCCCGCAGGTCGCGTGCTCAAGCTGCTGAAGGTTGATATCCTTTCTCCCGATATAATCCTCGCATTGGAACGTTCCCATGAATTAGATCACATCGTCGAAGGATTGCTTTTCCAGAAACGACCGAGGGTGTGCCGCGTTGCAGTCCCTGCCCGGGCGGAATCGAAGAACGCCGTGATGAGGAGTCATTACCGTGCTGAGAAGGTCAGGGAGTATTTCAAGGGCGGCCGAATGATAGAGATTTCGAGCGAACGTATTGGCATACGATTTCCCGGAGGTCCGACGGGATTCAGGCCTCAGGATCTTACGGACAGGATAGTTTCCTTCCGGGATGAAGACAACAGGGATGTCGCCCTCGGCATTATCGAGGATGTGACTGCCGGGGGCACCGTCTTTCTGATTCGGACCCCCATCGCAGATGGAGCAAGGATTTCGGCCATTGTTGTTGGGAAAACAGTATTCGATCGGACAAACAGAGAATTGCGGGACAGCATTTCCCAGAAGAGATGAAAAAAAACGGGTCTCTGTACTCGCAATAGTTCTGATAACCGGCACACGATGAATGACATTATCATCCCTGGCAGAAATATTGAGCTCTTCTGTAGTGCCCATGAAGTTGCGCCCTATTGCCTCGCTCTGACAGAATTGGTCGCCCCCTGTGACGAAATACGGAACTTCGTATGACCGGATGCCTTGCTGGGTGATGAGAAAGGAAAGGCGCTTCTCGAGGAGTGAAGAGGTTTGTATCGGTGGAATCCTCAGTCACGCTTGCTTTTATCTCGGGAGCGCAGGTGGTAGTCGTGCTGCCGAGGCCGGTCATAACACCCCTCCCGTCAGTAACCGCATCTTGGTACATAAATTGCTTCATAGTGTCTCAGGTGCAAGCAATGGATTGGTTCAAGGTTAAAAAGACAACGGCTAAGCAGTGTGGACGGACGAGCTCGATACTGCCGAAGAGTAAATCGAATAAAGATTGTCAAAAACCTTCAGGAACTGAAAGCGGAGATGACCGAGGAGATATCGGATATGAAGCCAGTTGGAGCGCAATTGTTAATTATTATGAGTCTGATGAATAAGCAGTTGATGGACTTTCATAGCAAGACTATTTCTTTGGCAGACACGCATAGAATGCTCAAAAATTCTCTGGGCTCTGAGGTCGGGCGAACAGAAAAGTATGAAGAACCTCCGTGCTGAATGTGGTGAGCAAGCTCCTAGATGTGAAGGAGAAGCCTGAAGCATTCGCCGAGGCGATTATGAACGAAACGAGCCCGAAACTCAGAACCCAGGGATAAAGCATCCCCGTATAATCCAAGACAGACAGTTTCCAAGAGAACCTCGTTTCTCATGATCATACCGCTTGTTGCCGGCCGGCGACAAGTCGGTATGCGAACCGTTGCGAGTATCGTTTGAATGGCATCATAGAATAGTTGTCCATATTTTAGGAACGGTTCTATACTCTTTCGTCCACGCGTCCGCCGCAACCAGAATAATGCGGGATCGGCTCTAAAATGCCTCTGTGAAAGAACTTACGAAGAGAGAGTGTTCGAGGGAGCCTTTTTCCCGGTGAACGTTTCTCCGATCAGGTAATCAAAAAAGAAGGCAATGTCTGAACGGCTCCTTGCCAACGCCACGTATTTTATGGTAGCTTTTGTAATCTATTTTCGGAGGATGTAAACGGTGGAAAAGAAGTACGATCCGCAAGAGGTCGAGATAACATGGCAGAAATTCTGGTCAGAGGAAAAACTCTATAAGAGTGAAACTGATACTAACCGGAAGAAATTCTACTGTCTGGAAATGTTCCCGTACCCGTCAGGGAAGATACATATGGGACACGTCAGGAATTATGCCATAGGGGACGTTATTGCGAGATACAAACGGATGCGCGGATACAATGTGCTTCATCCCATGGGATGGGATGCCTTTGGACTTCCTGCCGAGAATGCTGCCATAAAACAGGAGGTCCACCCGGCAAAGTGGACATATGAGAATATCGATTATATGAAGAAACAGTTGAATCGCATGGGATTCAGTTATGACTGGGATCGGGAGGTGACCACCTGTAGTCCGCAATATTATCAGTGGAACCAATGGTTTTTTCTCAAAATGTTTGAGAAGGGACTGGCATATAAGAAGGCGTCCTTTGTCAACTGGTGTGAGTCCTGCGCTACCGTTCTTGCCAACGAGCAGGTCATTGACGGGAAGTGTTGGAGGTGTGACCATGTTGTGATTCAAAAGGAACTCGAGCAATGGTTTTTCAAAATAACCCAGTATGCGGAAGAACTACTTGAGGGCTGCAACAGGCTTAAGGGCTGGCCAGACAATGTCGTCGCGATGCAAAAGAACTGGATTGGCAAGAGCGAAGGCGTCGAAATGGATTTTGCCGTAGACGGAAGAGCGGAGAAGATAAAGATATTCACCACGCGTCCCGACACGCTCTGGGGCGCCACGTTTGTCTGTATCGCACCGGGGCATCCCCTTTCAGAGAAACTGGTCAATGACGAAGAGGCCTTGAATGCGGTGAAGGCGAAATACGGATTGATGGAAGAAAAGGAAGGATTGTTTACCGGTCACTATGCCATCAATCCCATGAATAGAGAAAAGATACCGATTTATATAGCGAATTTTGTGCTTATGGAATACGGGACTGGTGCCATTATGTCGGTGCCCGCTCACGACCAGAGGGACTTTGAGTTTGCGAAGAAATACGGCCTTACGGTCCGGAGTGTGATTGTGCCTGATCAGCAAACAGAAGTCCCCGTGCCTTCTTGTTCGGGGAGCAAGGGAGAAGGCCAGGGTGAAGGTCTATCCCTAGGAATTACTGAAGCCTATGAGGAGGAAGGGATCCTTACGAACTCGGGGCAGTTCAGTGGCTTCACCAGTGACGAGGCAAAAAAGGCGATAGGAAAGTTTGTTGAAGAAAATGGCCTCGGCAAGCGGGTGGTCAACTACAAACTTCGTGACTGGGGAATATCGAGGCAGAGATATTGGGGGACGCCAATACCGATTATCTATTGTGAAAGATGCGGTATTGTCCCCGTAGCTGAAAAGGACCTCCCCGTAATACTGCCGGAAAACGTGCAGTTTACGGGGAAGGGCGGCTCTCCCCTGCTCGTGGCAGAAGATTTTTTACGGGTGGCTTGTCCTCAATGCGGCGGAGAAGCGAGGCGCGAAACAGACACAATGGATACCTTTGTAGATTCTTCCTGGTATTTTGTCCGGTACTGTTCAAGAAAAGACGAGGATGCCCTGAACAAGATGAGCATCGCCTACTGGATGCCTGTGGATCAGTATATCGGCGGCGTTGAGCATGCGGTCCTTCATCTTCTCTATTCACGGTTCTTCACCCGTATTATGAGGGATATTGGGATTCTGGATTTCGATGAGCCCTTTACGAATCTCCTTACCCAGGGAATGGTATGTATGGAGACCCAGAAATGCCCTGAACATGACTGGCTTTTTCCTGAAGAAGTGACGGATGAAACGTGTCTCTACTGCGGGAAGGAGATCATAAGGGGCAGGGTGGAGAAGATGTCCAAATCAAGGAAGAATGTGGTGGACCCTGACCGTCTCATTGCTCAATACGGAGCTGACACCGCAAGATTATTTTCCCTTTTCGCCGCCCCTCCCGAGAAGGATCTGGAGTGGTCTGACAAAGGGGTGGAGGGTGCGTACAGGTTTTTGAACAGAATATGGGGAATTGTACAGAGATTCGGAGCGGAAGCTGGCAAGCGCAAAAGTGCTGAGAACGGTAAATCCCTTATCCGAAATTCCGATCTTTCCAGCGTTTCTGCTCACGTCTCAGCATTGCTGCGTAAGACTCATCAGACCATAAGACGCGTGACGACGGACATCGAAAGAGAGTATCACTTCAATACCGCAATTTCCGGGCTCATGGAACTCGTGAATGAGCTCTCGCTCTTTCAGGCCGAAACGGATGAAGAGTGGGCGGTCCTGCGGGAGTCCATAGAGACGGTCCTTCTGCTGTTGGCCCCTTTTTCTCCGCACATCACTGAAGAGATGTGGCGCGAGGTCGGCAATCAGCCAAGCATATTCACACAGAACTGGCCCGAATGGGATGAAGACAGAGCAAAAGCAGAGGAGATAGAACTCGTTATCCAGATAAACGGCAAGGTGAGGGCAAAGGTCATGGTTTCCCCCGGGCTCTCTGATGAGGACATTAAGGAGAAGACCTTGAACGAGGAAAAGATCAAGAGCATGCTTTCCGGAAAGACGATGAAGAAGATCTTTGTGGTAAAGGGCAAGCTCGTGAATATCGTCGTATGAGGAGTTACCGTGCATAGGTCAGATACATGCGGACGCCATGGCATGGAGTCATGGTGGCGACTCAAAAAGTGGCAGGCGATTATCGGCCTGTTTCTTTTTCTGTTCTGTTTCTTGTCTCCCCTGGGTTGTGGCTATAGTATCCAAGGCAGCGCCGCCCTTCCGGTTCATGCGGTCAGCATCGGGCAGATTGTGAATAAGACCTATGAACCGAGGCTTGAAGATAAGTTACAGACGGCCCTTGTGCAAGTATTGATGAATAACGGCATAGCACTGGAGAGTAGCTCGGAATATAGGATAGAGGGAGTCATTAAGACCTATGCATTGTCAACGCTCGCAGCAGTTGCCGGCACGGCGGTCGAATATGAGGTGATCATCCGGGGTGATTTTAAACTTGTTGAACCGGGCGGCAAGGTCAAGCCGTTGAAAGGCGGAGGGGTTTTTATCGTCCCTTTCTTAAGCGGGGGAGCTCTCGAAGACGTCATGGCCAGGAGGGACGTAGCTATTATGCAGGCATTACAAGACCTCTCCACTGAATTGGTCATGTCACTCATTTACCCATGAGCATGAAACATTTTTTTCAGGAGGTCGAAAAGGGACTGCGATCGCCCGTATATTTCTTGTACGCTTCTGATCCCTATCTTCTCAAGGAGGCCGCTTTGCTTGTTTCAGGGTCCCTCCCCGAAGAGGAAAGAAGCTTTGCTTTTGCAGCCTTTGACCTCGACGGCATTGATGAAAAACCTTCCTTTGATCAGATTGCCGATGTCTTAAATACGATGCCCTTTGTGGGAAAACGCAAGATTGTTATCGTTGAAAACATTCAGGAACTCGCAAAGAAGGACAAGGGCAGCCTTGAGGGCTATGTTTCAAATCCGTCCCCCCATTCTGTCCTGATTCTTTTACACAAGGATAATCCGAAGGCTCAGATGAAAGAGTTTGCAAAAAGAGTCAAAGCAATACCCCTCGATATCCGGCAACAGGACTTTCCCCTCTGGATCAAGGAGAAAGCACGGCAGAGCGGGGTAGTGCTTACGGATGGGGCCATTGAGTATCTTCTGGGCATTATCGGCCCGGAGGTTGGTCTTATCTCATCGGAGATCGAGAAATGCGCTCTCATGAGGAAGAGCCCCGTCGACCGAGATGACCTTCTCGGAATTGTGAGCGGAAGCGGTGATTATAATGTATTTAACCTCGTAGACGCTATAAGAGACAAGAATCTCGACAAGGTTTTCCGGATCGCCAGGGCACTTCAGGGCTCTGCTGATCCATACAGTCTGTTAGGGGCCATCAACTGGCACTACAGCCGCATGTCAACGCAGGACAAAGGCAGAACGGATTACTATGATAAGGTTTTCAGTCTCCTCAATGAAGCGGACATCGGTATCAAAACATCGGGTGGGACATTCCCTCTGGAATACCTTCTTATGAGGCTACTTCGGGCCTGATAAGGGTGTTGGCAATCCTGGCGAGACGTGATATTTTTCTGGATGCGGCGTTTCTGTGGAGAACACCCTTGGAAGCCGCCTTGGTGATAACTTTTGTCGCGTCTGCAAAAGCTTTTTGAAGTTCTTCCTTTTTCTTGCCTGAAACAGCCATCTCGACTTTCTTGGTGATGGTCTTGATCGTTGTTTTTACTGCCTTGTTACGGAGCCTGTTTTTTTCCGCCTGACGAGCCCTTTTTATGGCCGAAAGATTTTTTTTCGGTGCTGCTTTTCCTGCCAAGGTTTCCTCCTTAGGATTAAGATAACAAAATTCTCTTTTGTTGAGCGTCTTAAGATAGCACAACTTTACTGATAAAATCAAGCAATTCTCGACATTTTGTCGACATTCTCTTGTGCCCTCAACTCATGCCACAGAAAGGGATACGAGACCGACATTTTGGATCTCGTTGTGGTAAAATCTCTGGTATGAAACAATACCGGCCGGTCTCTCTCAAACGTATAAGGACATACCCTCTCAGCACAAGAAAGAGCAAGGTTGAGATCGAGTTCTCCGCCGTTCCACACAAGAAAGGCGACTCATTCAAGACGTTCATGAACAGTCTTCCTTCTTTCCTTGCGGCCTCAGATTTCAAGGCAGTAATATCGGCTGTTGTCCAGGCGAGGAAAAAAGGCAGACCGGTAGTCCTCGGTATGGGGGCGCATCCTATTAAATTGGGACTTTCACCCGTTCTCATCGACCTGATGAAAAAAGAGATCATTACTGGGGTCGCCACAAACGGCGCATGCATTATCCATGACTTTGAGCTTTCTCTTTCGGGAAAGACTTCAGAGGATGTCGCGAGCGAACTCCACACAGGCAAGTTCGGCATGGCGAGAGAGACGGGAAAGGAAATCAACGAGGCAATCAGGGCAGGAGTGAAGAAAGGGCACGGCATCGGTCAGTCCATCGGTGAATATATCTTCACGAGCAAAAACAGATTCAGGGACACGAGCGTTTTTTCGGAAGGGTTTAGGCTTGGCATTCCTATGAGCGTCCATGTAGCCATCGGAACCGACATTGTCCATATGCACCCCCAGGCCGATGGTGCCCTGATTGGTGAGGGGAGTCTCCGGGATTTCAGGTTGCTGGCATCTGTTGTTTCTGACCTTGAAGGTGGGGTTTACATCAATCTCGGTTCAGCCGTCATCCTCCCCGAGGTCTTCCTGAAGGCGCTTACGGTGGCGAGGAATCTCGGTCACCGGGTTGAGGACATTACAACCGTGAATATGGACTTCATTCAGCATTATCGGGCGAGGGAGAATGTCTTGAAGCGTCCGACCCGTATGAAAGGCAGATCGTATGCGATAATCGGGCATCATGAGATTATCGTTCCCCTTCTCGCAGCGGGAATCATCGAAGAGATGGAATGAATGTGCTCATCGACATTGATCTCTGTATCGGGTGCGGAAGGTGTGAGGAAATATGTCCCGCAGTTTTTCACCTGGACGAGACGATTGGGAAATCAGAGGTCATAGATCCTGACGCCTGTGAATATGTCGGTTGTTGCGAGGCAGCGGAAGAGAACTGCCCGGTGGATGCGATAACACTCGAAGAATGACTCCATAATTTACCTTTCTTGAGAAATGGAGAAATGAGAGTAGTACCTTGCCGGAACAGGATAATTCCCCCCCATCTCCGATGTCTCACGGACCGGTTTGCCTTCACGGTGTCCGCGAACTCATGTCCCCTCTGATCATGTCCTTCACATTGCGGCTGACCAGTATCGCCAAATAATCTTTTATGCGTGCTCTCTCCCTGAGACTGCAGAGCATCGTCTCATAAAGTGTTTGTATCTCCTCCTCAGGGATGCGTAAATCCCTTGCCAGCATCTGAATGGCTCTGGAATGGTGCTTCCGATCGGTATCACTCTCGTATAAGCAGGCAGTTGCCACGATATCACCTTTTCTTCAAAGGCGAGCAGTAGGTATCTTCTTCAACAATCTGTATCTACCGCCCGCCTCCAGCCGCAACCCGCTGAGTCATAACGCGTTTACTTCGACTTTTTCCGCCTCGCCTTCCTTGTAACGGCTTCGGCGAGCTCTCCTTCGGTAAAATGTGAGGAATGTGTCTCAGGCGATCCTGTTTCCAGTCAAGGCTTTGGAAAAGCGACACTTCCGATCTCCTTTACGCCCTCGACAACTCCTACCAGAACGTCCTTCACCGCTTTTACCGCTGTGTTCCCGATGCTGCCCGCCGCTTCGATCGCTCCACCCACAGCAGCCTTGGCAACTTCCGTCACGTTTCCTCCGACTTCCTTCGTCGCCTCGATCACCCCGTCAACCGCCCTCCGTGCGACAAGGGCCACATTCGCCCCGACCTCAGCTGCCCCTTTGACCGCTCCCTTGACGGTCTGGCTCGCAACAGTTACAACGTCCCCGCCGATGTCGCTGACTCCCATTACAATGCCCTTAGACACACTCTTTGCGCTCACAACGAGACCCGTGCCGACCTCCTCTGAGGCGGCTATAGCACCTTGTACAACGTCCTTTGTAACTGAGAGACTCTCTCCTGCCACTTCCCCGCCTGCCCGAAGGGTATTCGATACTGTGTTCCTGACAAGGCTTACGATCTCTGCCTCAATCTCGTCGATCCCTCTCAGGCTGCTGATGATCCCTTCTTTGACTGCAGTTCCCGCATTGCCCGTTCCTTCGTGGTATTCTATGTCGCTGACTGCTTTGCCCTTCATCATGCACCTCCACTTTCTTATGTTCAAAATCGGTTATAAAATAAAAAGGCCGAGCTGCCCACTTCAGTGCTTCGGCAGCTCGGCCATCTTCTCTTCAAAGACCCGCCGCTTTCCGCTCCCTCTTCGCAAAGGGTTTGGCTTTATCGGTCTTCCTAATTACAAATTATCACACCGGCAGACAATTTTCAATATAGATTTTTCATTACTTGACTCCGCATACCACTCAAGTGGAAAACGTCATATTTTGACAAGCGAGGAACCTCAAAAAAATGACAAAACGGTAACAGGCAAATGTGATTTACAGGGCCGACCTGCTCGTGCACTCACGCCACTTGGCTAAGCCGTCTAGCTGGGCTATCCTGATGTTCAACTGCCCTGAAACTGAAAGCATCACGAAGCCCAAACACATGTACCATTCTGCTTAGAGAAAGGGCATGGACTCTGTGACGATAACCGGCCATAACAGCATAGAACAAGCAAGTGAGCATTCGGAATGCTGGATGAATTAGATGATCTGCTCTATCCCTATTGCAATTAAGAAGAGACCCGCCACAACCGAGGCCTTTTTGGAGAGATGCCATTTTATAAAGAATGCTGCAACGTAGTTCCCTGCCCAAAGGGCAACAAAACTGAGCACCGCAGACAAGAATCCTACCCAAAATGAGTTAAGTCCGATCATCCCGGCGCTTACTCCTCCTCCCACATTGTTGATCGACAGCGCAATGCCAAGGAAAGTTGCTTCTTTAAAATCGATATGTTTTGAATTATCCATATCGGCATTTTGCGGATGCAGCAAAACATGACCGGCGCTCTTGCCGTCTTCCTGGACAGACTCGTCGGCACAGTCATTGTCTTTTTTTAGATATGGTTCTAATATCATCCACGAGCCAATGGCGGAAAGCAGCAACATCGCTATGAGAGAGGATACCCCTTTACTGAGGACTCCTGATATCATTGTTCCTGAGAAAGCTGCAAAAAATGAAATGACAAATGTAATTACAGAAATCCACAGATTTATCAGAGTACTTATCTTTATTCCTCGAATGCTGTATGCGATTCTGACCCCGATATTGTCAAAATTATTGGTTAAGGCAATGAAAAACGTATAAAAAAAATGATGCATTGCAGAGGTCCTTTCAGTACAAAACGCACTCTATAATAGCATAGTAATTTTTCTTGCCGTGGAAATAGCGCACACCTAATGTGGGCTACTTGATAGCAGCGGCCAGCTCAGTCGCTCACCATGAATGTCATCGCATTCCCCAACGACTTTCTGTTTCCAAGTATAGCAGCTGGCGATCTGATTTGGAGTATATCCGTAGGCAGGTAATGAAAAATCTGTGCTCAATTCCTTCCGGATCCCTATGGACATGGATACTATCTTTGCGGTAGGGTATGCGGAACCGACAAAAGAAGAAAGGCCTTCACGGTGTCAGAAGATACCCGAAGCGTAAAGTAATTATTAGATGGCTAAGCAGTATAACGTCCTACGAGTCATGATGATTGCCACACTCATGTCCATGCTTGCTTGCTTGACCAGAGCCTTGGCTCAAGCGGGTGAAGGTGGCGACATAATTTATGGTTCAGAGATTGTTATGATTTCAGTGCTTTCAAGGGACGAGTGTTTGATATGAAGAGCGGCTTGCCGAAGGGGGCCTCAAGCCGCCATGCATCCCAGGCGACCCTCAATGCCGTAGTTTTATCTTGGAAAAGGTGCGTTTGCCTTCATCTGTACCCCGTGATATCATTTATCGGAGGTATGCATGCCACTGCTTCTTAATGACTTGCTAATCTTGCAAAGCCCTGTCATTGCGTTACCGCGGTGTGTTTTCGTTGCGATATCCTGGCTTATCGACATATTCCATCTTCCCTTCGATGCTGAGGACCATTGAGCATGATTCAGGTCGAGCTTGAACAGGTCTTCAAAGATGAGCTGGCGGCTATTGCCGCCAGGCGCACTGCCTGCGGGCGGCCCGATACGGGGAAGCCACCCGGCGACTTATTCGGCTTTGCCCTCTCTGGCGGAGGCATTCGCTCGGCCACGGTTAGCCTTGGCATTCTGGACGTCTTAAACAAGTGCAAAGTGCTCTGCCTCGTCGATTATCTTTCCACTGTTTCCGGAGGAGGCTATATCGGCGGCCATGTGCACGCCAAGCTCAAGGACACTAAGGGGCTGGGCGGCTTCGGTGAACTGTTCGGTTTCGATGACATCAGGCGTCTCAGTAAATTCGGCTACTACCTAGCTCCGGGAAAGGGGCTACGGGAATTCCTGAACGAGTGCCGTCTCGCTGCTGCCTATCTGGCCAGTGTTGTCATGAACTGGGTGTGGGTAGCTTTACTTTTTCTGGTTTTTTTCTTTGTGATGCAGGGGCTTGTCTACTCGGTTGGCGGAAACGCATGGCGCACCCTCTGCAACGGCCTCCTTGTAGTGACGGCTGCAGTGCTGAGCTATCACTTTTTCTTCCATGGACTCCGATACGCGAGGCTATGGTCCTCAGAGGTCCTCTACGTTGTGGAGGCTCTTCTTCTCTTGGCCCTACTCATCGATGCGCTGGGCTTCCTCACAATCGATCGTCTGACCCTTTTCCCCTGCATCGGGATCCCCTTGATCGGCGATAGTCCTTGGAGCAAGCTCTTCGCCGTCTTTCTGCTTCTCGGCATAACGGGCTTCTTCGCTAATCCCAATATCCTCACGATGCACAGGTTCTACAGGGACCGTCTCGCTGCCGCCTATCTGAAGACACCGGGTGCGGACTTCCGCCGCGTCAAGCTGTCCGAAATCGGACCCGGGCGAGATAACGCAGCCGACTGCCCTGCCCCCTATCCTCTGATAAACGCCTGCCTGAATGTCTCCGGGAAAAACGAGAAGCGTGGGGCAAAGTCCTGTGACTATTTTCTGCTGTCGCCCCTCTACTGTGGGTCGTCGCTCACCCGCTATGTTAGGACCGCAAGTCCAGGCTTTAAGCACATGACGCTTGCCACCGCGGTGGCGATCTCCGGGGCAGCCATCAACCCGAACATGGGGGTGAGGACCAACAGGGCGTTGGCCTTCCTGATGACCCTCCTTGATCTGCGGCTCGGCTACTGGGCGGCGAATCCGATGACGAAGAGGTTGCCTCGCCTCTCCTGGTGGCCCTACTACCACGTCATGGAGCTTTTCGGAAACGCAAACGTATCCAGAAGAAGAGTCAGCATTACCGACGGCGGGCATATAGAGAACCTGGGAATCTATGAGCTTCTGCGGAGAAAATGCCGCCTCATCATTGCCGTGGACGCATCGGCCGACCCCGAATACGCCTTCTCGGACCTGAAGAACCTCGTCATTCGGGCGCGCAACGAGCTAGGTCTTTCCATAACCTTCAGGGAAAACCCGGAAACCGTCATAAGACCGCTGCCTTCCATGGGATTCTCCGATTCGCATGTCAGCATCGCCGATATCCAGAACCTGCCCGGCAAAGACCGGGACGGGAAGTACGAGGGGCTGCTCGTGTACGTTAAATCGTCCCTCAAAGCGACTGCCCGCTTCAAGACGGTCGAAAGCGACAGCTATGTCTACAAGACCAACCACCCGGCTTTTCCCCACGAATCGACCGCAGAGCAGTTCTTCGATAAAGCACAGTGGAGAGCCTATTACAACCTTGGCAGATTTATCGCAGGAGACCTGTTGGGTGTCGAGGTGACGGAGCCGACTTACTCTCGTGCAGAGGACTGTGACGTGAGATCCATCGACCAGCTTCTTCTTAGGTTCCGCGGCACGGGAAAGGCGAAGCAGGCATGAAGATCCCGGTGTCTCACCGTTGTCCAGGCCATCGCCTGGGAAAAACTCAGCTTCAGCCGTGCGAACAAGTCGCCACCCACCTGCAATTCCCAGAATGATATGGTGTAGACGGGTATAATTTGATCAAAGTCTCAAATGAGGCTGAAATCCTTCAATGTCCGCTTGAGTTTTTCCCTGTTCGCCTCGGACATCTCACAGAGGGGCAGACGGAATTCTTCCTTGATCTTTCCCATCATGGCTAAGGCTGTCTTTGCGGGTATGGGATTCGTCTCTATGAACATTGCATTATTGATCGGCTCGAGCCTGAAGTGAATCTCCCGCGCATCTCCATACCTTGCTTCTTCCCAGAGCCTGCACATTTCGGAGACCTCCCGTGGTGCCACATTGGCGGAAACAGATATCAC
Source organism: Thermodesulfovibrionales bacterium (assembly GCA_050014695.1). Classification (GTDB taxonomy): domain Bacteria; phylum Nitrospirota; class Thermodesulfovibrionia; order Thermodesulfovibrionales; family UBA9159; genus UBA9159. The sequence goes on along the minus strand of JBEKCV010000007.1, from coordinate 38,477 downwards.
TCCCTGGCCTCCCAACGCAAGGAGGGGTAGGGTGGTAAAATCATCACCGGAAAGAACCGCCATGCGGTTTCCGCACAACCGCATAACCTCACTCACCTGTTTCATGTCGCCGGTAGCCTCTTTAATGGCAACGATATTGTTAACCTCGGCGAGCCTCGCAACGGTGGAGGGCAGTATATTCACTGCGGTCCTTCCCGGGACATTATAGAGGACAATCGGGATATCGACAGCTTCTGCCACTGTCTTATAATGCCGGTAAAGGCCTTCCTGCGTCGGTTTGTTGTAGTAAGGCGAAACGAGGAGCGCAGCGTCTGCTCCGAGTTCCTTTGCTTTTTTGGTTATCATGACCGTTTCATCAGTGGCGTTGGCTCCAGTCCCCGCTATGACCGGAACCCTTTTGTTGACTGCATTGACTGTTAGCTCGATGACTCGGTAATGTTCTTCATAGTCCAGTGTTGCAGATTCCCCTGTCGTACCGCAGGGGACGATGGCATTCGTTCCGCTGGAGATATGCCATTCGATAAGGTCACCGAGGGCCTTCTCATCGATCCTCCCATCCTTAAAAGGCGTGACAATCGCCACTATGGAGCCTTTTATCATGTTGTCCTCCTCATTGATGCTTTGCACATGCACGTGCGTTTTCGGTTTTCCATAAACTGAGCCTTCAGCCCGCATCGCTCGGCGGTCGTCATAAACCGGATGACAACCCTTTCCTCACGGTCTGAGCATAAGCGAAGCGGCGGCCCGGCCTCAAGATCTTTGTGATTCCCAATCCTGCATCTCTTCTATATCTCGATACCCGTATTGCTGAGATCGGGTCTTTATACTTCATCGAGACGCTTACCGAAAAATAGATGTTTTCCTGGTGCGGTCTTCGCTCGAACTGTCTCCTCTTGGCCATTCATGCAGTTCAATTTCTCCAGTGAACACTTCTGTGGCAGGGCCGGTCATTGAGACATGATTATCGCTGGACCACTCGATGAATAAATCCCCTCCCTTGAGATGAATCGTAACCTGTTTGCCGGTAAGACTTTTAAGATGAGATGCGACCACAACGGCAGACGCCCCCGTGCCGCAGGCCATCGTCTCTCCGGAGCCACGTTCCCAGACGCGCATCTTTATCTCAGAAGGATTCAATACTTCAATAAACTCCACATTGGTCCTTTTGGGAAAGATGTGGTGGTTCTCTATCATCGGGCCATAGTATGCAACCGGGAAGGTTGACACATTCTCAACCACAATAACCGCATGGGGATTGCCCATCGAAACGCAGGTGATGTTGAACACTGTGTCATCAATTACAAGAGGATAGTCAATAATACTGCCTTGCACCTCCGGGAGGTCCACCGGTATTTTGTCCTTATCGAGGATCGGCTCACCCATATCAACCTTGACAAGTCCGTCGCTTTTTTCCGGCCTTATGACGCCTGCAAGGGTCTCGATCCGGATAATTTGTTTATCCGAGAGCCCCATGTCCCAAATAAACTTTGCAAAACATCTGATGCCATTGCCGCACATCTCAACCTCACTACCGTCAGCATTAACGATCCGCATGCGGAAATCGGCAATTACCGAAGGATAGAGGAGGAGAAGCTGGTCAGCGCCTATGCCGAGCCTTCTATGGCAGAGCCTTTGAGCTATTGCAGAGACATCATGAGGGCTGATCTCCCTGCAATCGATGAGGATGAAATCATTCCCCAGCCCGTGCATTTTGGTGAATCGTATTCTCATAATACGCTCATAGAAAGTCGGGGATATGTTCTCCCCGAATAAGATCATGGTACGTTTCTCGCTCTCGGATCAGTGAATGCTCTTTGCCTTTCACCATCACCTCTGCTGGCCGGGGCCTGCTATTATACCGGGAGCTCATGGAAAAACCGTATGCCCCGGCCGACATGACGGCGAGGTATTCTCCCGGTTTCGGAGCTGGCAATTCCCTATCCTTTGCAAGGAAATCGCCCGATTCACAGATCGGACCGACAACATCGGCGAATATCATCTTCCTCTTCTTTTTTTCGAGGGGCTGTATATGGTGATATGCGCCATAGAGGGATGGCCTCATGAGATCGTTCATTCCTGCATCTATGATTACGAATGATTTTTCGGCTCTCTGTTTCAGATAAAGCACCCGAGAGACGAGGATCCCCGCATTGCCGGCGATTGATCTGCCGGGCTCTAAAATAAGCGTGACATTGCTCCCTTTGAGCATGGGGATAAGGCTCTTTGCAAGGTCTCTCGGAATAGGCGGCTCTTCGTCTTTATAGGTGATGCCGAGACCGCCGCCGATATCAAGATAGGGTACCTCAATGCCGCGGTCATGTAATGCATCCATGAGGAGGAGCACCTTATGCAGGGCATCAACAAAGGGAGAGACCTTTGTGATCTGTGACCCGATATGTTTATGGATGCCGACAATCGTTGTGTTCGCCAGGCTATGAGCAAGTTCGTAGCATTCCAATGCCTCTTCGATGGGGATCCCGAATTTGTGTTTTCGCAATCCTGTGGCTATGTACGGATGAGTTCCGGGATCGATATCCGGGTTAACCCTGAGGGCAATGGGCGCTTTGACCTTCATAACCCCAGCAATTCTGTCGATCTCTATGAGTTCGTTACCGGACTCAACGTTGAACATCAATACCCGCGACTTAAGGGCATAGCGTATCTCTTCCTCCGTTTTTCCGACACCCGCGTATACGATTTTCTTCGTCGGTATCCCTGCCCGTAAAGCCCTGAATATTTCTCCACCCGAGACAACGTCGGCTCCGCCGCCGTTCTTCGCGATCAGTCGCAAGAGGGCGGCATTCGTATTTGCCTTGAGTGCAAAACAGACGATATGCGGGAGATCATCGAAGGCATCACGGTAGGCACGAAAATGTGTGAGGAGCGTGGTGTAGCTGTATATGTACAGCGGTGTGCCGTAGAGCATAGCAAGTTTTTTTACCGGGACATCCTCAGCATATAACTCGCCTTTTCGATAGGAAAAGAGATGCATGAAACTCCCCGAGCAATAGTATTTGTGCGTGTCTTTCTCCGTCCGAGAGTTGTTATTATAACCTAGTATTGCAGAATAAACAATTATCCCCGGGCAATAATCCGGAACGTAATCTGGCGGCCAGGTTGGCCCCTTGCAGTACCGTTGTCTATGGTCCTGGAGAAAAGGGAGACATTTCTTGCATCCTTTGCCCCAGATGACTGGCAACCAATGACGGATTCAGATATATCTCCAGGCACTCCGTGTGTCCATCGGGAACTCCAGGTGGATGCAAAAAAAAAAGACCATGGCAAGACAGCACTGGCATGAAAGGAATCAGAACTTACGCTGGAAAGAAAAAAAATCACTCTCTCGTGGTGGTGGAGAGGCAATCATGGAGGACAACATCGTCGCGGAAAGAGCAGAAGTGCACAAGGTTCACAGCGAAACGAAAACAGGGAACACGAACGGATTACAAAGAGAGATGGCCCCGGTGATTAGATTCTCATGGTCAACAAGCTTATTCCAGCTCAGGTTTTTGATTTATCATGAGTGGAACGTTCTTGAGGTCTTCTTCCTTTTCATTGGCTTGGTCAAACAGGAGTCTCTTGGCTCCGATAAACCTCTTAAAATAATAAGGGGTCTCGAGACTGTCTATCGTGACCTTTCTGCCTCTTGACGATGCGTGGATGAAGAGGTCGTTACCAAGATAAATTCCAACATGGGAAGGAAAGGATGCGTAGGTCCTGAAAAATACGAGGTCACCGATCGAGAGGTCTTCTTTGCTAACAGGCTCACCGATCGAGAACTGTTCCCTCGCGGTTCTCGGAAGCGGAAAATTCAGAAAACTGTATACCTTCTGCACGTAGCCGGAACAATCGATTCCGATGAAGGAACTCCCGCCAAACCGATAGGGGATATTTAGCATTTTCTTCGCAAAGAGGATCAATCGTTCCTTCATACCTAAGGAATTCAGCTCGGTTGATGCAGCCGCTGCAGCGATGGAGTCACTCACACTTGCCTCGGGTAGTGTCGCTGCCGGGGCCTTCGTATCCGCAGGTTCATCCCGGTCTTCGAGAAGAAGGTGTTGTCCCTGTTTGAGATTTTCGGAGTCGAGTTCATTGAGGTCCATGATTTCATCCGGGGTGATGCTGAATCGTTTCGCAACCTTCCCGATATTGTCGCCCTTTTTCACGGTGTAGGTCTTCGGCCCTGCCCTCTTCACGACGAGCTGCCGGCCTATCTTAAGCCTCTTGGAGTGATTTATGTTGTTCAATTCTCTGAGTTCTTCTACCGGTATGGAATATTCCTTGGCGACAGACATGAGGGTGTCGCCTCTTCTTACAATATGGTACTGGACATTTTGTGACTGGTCATCTTTCTGGGCATCATGATTTTTTTCGATAACCGATCCAGATGAGGGAGTATGAGAGGAGCGCGCACTTCTTTTTGCAGTGGATTGCTTTGATGGTATGGTTATTTTCACGCCCGGCTTAAGGTTGTCGGACGTCATATTGTTTGCCTCTTTAATTTTTTCGAGACTTACCCTAAAGGTCTTGGATATTCTATAGAGGGTGTCTCCTTTCTTAAGAGTGTATGTCGTATCGGCCTGAGACCCGCTCGGATTACTAATCAATATAAAAAAGGAGATAACGAAAAAACAAACTATGCGCCTCATGGTGCCTCCCTTCTTAAAACGTATCTTCCCTCGTCAAATCTTTAAGGGTCGGAAGCTCGGTAAGGTCCTTCAAGCCAAAATACTGGAGAAACTCCCTTGTTGTTCCATAGATGAGCGGTTTTCCCGGGGCCTCTTTCCTCCCCAAAATCTTGATGAGTCTTCGCTCGAGGAGGGTTTTGATGATACCATCGGAGTTAACGCCCCTGATCTGCTCTACTTCTGCCTTGATGATGGGCTGTTTGTACGCGATGATCGCGAGTGCCTCAAGGGCTGGCATCGAGAGTTTGCTGGAACCCCGTGTGCCCCGGAGTTTTCTGAGCCATGGCGCATACCTGATATTGGTGACCATCTGGTATCCGTTGGCTATTTCTGTGATGAGTATGCCGCCGTCTCGGCTTCTGTAATCGCTGATCAGATCATCCATGATCCGCTTGATCTCAGGCTCATCTATATCAGTAACTGCCTTCAGCGATGATACCGTCGCCGGCTCTCCAGAAAAAAACAATAAAGCCTCCAGTAATGATTTGCTTTCCCGGTCCTCCATAACAAAGTGAAAAACACTATATCAGAAAAAGGATATTAATTCAATTTAATAATTGTTAGAATTTATGCAAATTGCTTGCCACAATGGCTCACTATGCGAGTAATCCTCAGTTGACTTGCTCAGCAATTTGTGGCAGCTCGATCCGCTGCGGATTGCCTGAGAAGGCAGATGAACCAGATGGTGGCGTCCTAAGGTGGCCCTATATGAAAAACTGCCGTTTTGCGTCCACAAGAAGGTCAAAATCTGTCAATTGCTGTAGTCCAATAGCCGTTTCCCACTGCGAAAACTCTCCCTGGCACTAAACTTTCAATAATGATGATGTATCCAGAACAATGTGTCGCGGCTACCGAGGCAGCATATACCGGCTGGGGGTCTCTCTTTCGTGCTGGTGGAACACCCGATGCCGACCTTGGCTCCTATCTAAAGCTTTGCTCGTCTGAGGGAAATATTCCCTTTTCGACTTCCTCTTTGTACGTCTTAAGAGCTTTCAGTGCCTCCTCTTTCAGGTTCGCATATCTCTTTACGAATTTTGGTACGAACCGTTCGTATAACCCGAGGACGTCATGCATGACGAGTACCTGTCCGTCGCAATATGGGCCAGCGCCGATGCCAATCGTCGGGATGGTAAGTTCAGCGGTCATCCTCCGAGCGAGGTCCAGAGGAATAGCCTCTAGGACAATAGCGAGTGCGCCCGCCTCCACAAGGATGTGCCCATCTTCGATAAGTCTCTCAGCTGCGTCGTGACTCTTGCCCTGCACCTTATAGCCGCCCATCCGATGGACTGCCTGCGGCGTGAGGCCGATGTGTGCAATAACCGGGATATCTGCCTCTGCCAGCGCTTTGACCTGTTTTTTGACCTCTGCGCCACCTTCTATTTTTACTGCTGAAGCGCCTGCTTCTTTTAGGAATCGGCCTCCATTGCGGATGGCATCCTCAACCGATATCTGATAAGAGAGAAAGGGCATATCTGCAATGACCATTGCATTTTTTACCGCCCGAGATACTATTTTGGTGTGGTAAATCATCTCATCCATGGTGACAGGCAGGGTAGTGTCAAGACCCTGCAGAACCATGGCAAGGGAATCGCCAACAAGAATAGCGTCAACTCCTGCCTCGTCAGCTATCATGGCAAAGGGATAATCATAGGCGGTAATCATGGTTATTTTTTTATGCTCCGCCTTTTTTTTGAAAAAGTCATTTGCGGTGATCTTGCCCATTTTCTGCTCCTTTGGCTTTGTTCACAGTCATCCCTGACGGATGCATCAATCTTAACACATCGGCCGCCCCCACAATCAAAAGTTCCAGCTTTTGAGGGGCTTGAATTTTGTAGATTAGGTAGGTTACTCTATCATCCTAAATATACGAAATGCTAATATATCCTACTTTTTTGGGGGTGTTTTTATGGCAATGAGGGCAAACAAATACGTCTACTTCTTTGGGGATGGAAAGGCCGATGGAAAGGCCGATATGAAAAATCTCCTCGGTGGCAAGGGAGCAAACCTGGCGGAGATGACTAACCTCAAAATCCCTGTTCCTGCAGGATTTACGATAACCACGGGGGTTTGCACCCTCTATTACAAGAACAACGGCAAATATCCGAAAGAGTTAAAGTCACAAGTGGAGAAGGCTCTCGCCAGGGTCGAAAAGATCATGGGAAAGAAGTTCGGAGATCCTGTCAACCCGCTCCTCGTTTCCGTACGTTCAGGGGCACGCAGTTCGATGCCGGGCATGATGGAGACGGTCTTAAACGTAGGCCTGACAACAAAAACAATCCCGGGTCTTGTAAAGAAGACGAACAATGAACGGTTTGTCTATGACGCATACCGGCGCCTGATGATGATGTATTCCGACGTTGTTATGGAAAAAGCCGCGGGAATAGAGTCTGAAGATGGTGAAGGCATACGCCAGAAGCTCGAGCATGCGATGGAAAGGGTCAAGAGGGCAAAAGGATACAAGAGCGACACTGACCTGACTGTCGATGACCTGAAGAGATTGAGTAACGAATTCAAGGAGATCATTAAGAATACCCTTAAGAAAGACTTTCCTGACGACCCGCAGGAACAGCTCTGGGGCGGCATTAGCGCTGTTTTCCAGTCCTGGATGGGGAAACGTGCTGTCTCATACCGCAAGATTGAGAAGATCCCCGGCGACTGGGGAACCGCGGTGAATGTCCAGGCGATGGTTTTCGGGAATACCGGCAATGAGTCGGCGACCGGCGTCGCTTTTACCCGGAACCCCGCGACCGGGGAAGACATGTTTTTCGGCGAGTGGCTGCCGAATGCACAGGGAGAGGACGTTGTGGCGGGTATCAGAACTCCCAATCCGGTGAACAAGGCGGGAAAGACCGATGACACCAGGCATCTCCCTTCCCTCGAGGAAGCGATGCCCGGCGTGTATAAACAGTTATTTGCCATTGAGAAACGGCTCGAGCGGCATTATAAAGATATGCAGGATATCGAATTCACCATTGAGGGTGGAAGACTCTGGATGCTTCAGACGAGGGTCGGCAAACGGAACGGTCAGGCTGCCATCCGCATGGCAGTTGAGATGGGGAAAACGAAGCTGATCACGAAAGAAATGGCCCTGTTACGCGTCAAGCCGGAGCAGATCGATGAACTCTTGCACCCCAGCGTAGACCCCACTGCTGAAAAGCATGCCGTGGAACTTGCAAAGGGCCTGCCTGCTGGTCCGGGCGGGGCTCTCGGAAAGGTAGTATTCACTGCCGATGACGCTGAGGCCTGGGCAAAGAACGGCGAGAAGGTTATCCTGGTGAGGAACGAGACCTCGCCGGAGGACGTACATGGAATGCACGCAGCACAGGCGATCCTCACCGCAAAGGGTGGTATGACAAGCCATGCGGCCCTTGTTGCGAGGGGATGGGGCAAATGCTGCATCGTTGGTTGCTCGGCTCTCCGCATAGAATTACCGAAAAAAGAAATCCATGTGAATGGAAAGATACTGAGGGAGGGTGACTGGATCACTCTGAACGGGACAAAGGGCCGCGTTTACGAGGGAAAACTGAGCCTCCTGGCCGCGAACCCTGAAGAGAACCCGTGGTACAAAGAGCTCATGAAATGGGCTGACCAACTCAGGACGTTAAAGGTCAGGACGAATGCCGACGCCCCCAATGACGCCACGATTGCAAGGAAGTTCGGTGCAGAGGGCATCGGCCTCTGTAGGACAGAGCATATGTTCTTCGGTCCTGACAGGATAAAAGCCGTCAGGGAGATGATCCTCTCCGAAACCGTGGAGGGAAGGAAAAAGGCCCTCGCAAAGCTCCTCCCATTCCAGAAAGAAGACTTCCTCGGCATATTCAGGGCTATGAATGGTCTTCCCGTCACGATAAGGCTTCTCGATCCGCCGCTCCATGAATTCCTTCCGCACACTGATCAAGAGTTGATGGAACTCTCCGCTGAAATGGGTGTATCGTTTGAAGAGCTGAATGCAAAAAACAGATCGCTCCATGAGTTTAACCCCATGCTTGGACAACGCGGTTGCCGGCTCGGGGTGACATTTCCGGAGATATACGAGATGCAGGTGCAGGCAATCATGGAGGCTGCCTGTGAGCTGTCAAAACTGAAAGTGAAGGTTGTTCCTGAGATCATGATCCCCCTCGTGGGACATGTGCATGAGCTCGAGAGAATGCGGGCCATTGTCGTTTCTATCGCGGCGGAAGTCCAGAAAAGATATGGCAGGAAAGTGCCGTATACGGTCGGAACCATGATAGAGTTGCCCCGTGCATGCGTGACGTCTGATGAGATCGCTACACAGGCCGATTTCTATTCGTTCGGTACGAATGATCTTACCCAGACAGTGTACGGGCTTTCGCGAGACGACGCGGGAAGGTTTCTGCCGTTCTATGTGGAGAGCGGGATACTGAAGGAAGACCCATTTATCTCCATAGACACAAAAGGAGTCGGTGCCTTCATGCGTATCGCCGTCGAGAAAGGCAGAAAGGTGAAGAAAGGTCTGAAAATGGGGATCTGCGGAGAACACGGCGGTGATCCGAAATCAGTTGAATTCTGCCATGAAATCGAGCTCGATTATGTGAGTTGTTCTCCTTTTCGGGTGCCGATTGCCCGGCTTGCAGCTGCACAGGCTGCGATAAAAGAGAAGAAAAAATAGATCGAGAGTGTTGTCTAGTCCCTCGCTTCTCGCATGGGCGGGAAGCTGTCTCCCAGCGCTCTTTTTCCCCCGGGAGAGATGAGGAATCCTCTGTTCCGATGAGAGAGAGAGAAGACCCCGGATGTCAGACAATCATGAAAGAGTTATGTTATAGTAAACGGGTAAGTGAATAAGGAAGAAAGGCGGTGACGGAATGCCACTTGAGAAAGAAAAGAAACAGAGTCTTATCGGTGACTACAAGATCCACGAGAAAGACACGGGTTCTCCCGAGGTTCAGATAGCGATTCTGAGCGAAAGGATAAGTTACCTTACCGAGCATTTCAAGACCCATAAGAATGATCATCATTCGCGGCGCGGGCTTTTGAAGCTCGTCAGCCAGCGGAGGAGTCTTCTGGACTATCTGAAAAGCAACAGCAGGGAGCGGTACGCGAAGGTCGTGGAACGCTTGGGACTCAGGAAATAGGAGAAATGCATTGATGACTAAGGTAGAGGTAGAGATAAGAGGAAAAAAGCTTTCGATCGAGACAGGCGAGATTGCGAAACAATCGGATGGCGCCGTTGTGGTGAAATATGGTGATACGGTTTTGCTTGCCACTGCAGTTGCGGATAAAAAGATTAAAGAGGGGCTCGATTTTTTCCCGCTGACCATTGATTATCAGGAAAAGACTTTTGCCGCGGGAAAGATACCCGGGGGATACTTCAAGCGGGAAGGACGGCCGACAGAGAAAGAGGTGCTCACGTCCCGCCTTATTGACCGACCCATACGGCCCCTTTTCCCGAAGGGGTTTTATTCGGAGACACAGGGCATTGTCTCTGTGCTTTCCTTCGGAGAGGAAAATGTTTCCGATATCCTGGGGATAACGGGCATTTCTGCCGCATTGACGATTTCTGACATTCCTTGTCAAGGCCCCGTCGCCGCTGTCAGGGTCGGGTTATTGAACGGCGAATTAATCATCAATCCCGATCTGTCGGAGTTGGATACGCTTCAACTCAATATCGTGGTCGCTGGGACAGAGGATGCGGTCCTGATGGTGGAGGGAGGCGCTTCGGAAGTGTCTGAACGGATACTTCTCGATGCCATTGAGTATGCGCATTCCGAGATTAAGAGGATTGTTGCTGTACAGAATGAGCTGAGAGCACTCGTCGGAAGAACGAAAAGGCCGCTGGTCCAAAAGACAATTGATGAGGTATTACAGAGCAGTGTCAAGGAATATGTCCTTGGACGGATGAAGGAACATATATCGATTCCGGGGAAACAGAGAAGGCAAGAGGCCCTCGATATGCTTTTGGAAGATGCGGCGAAGCATTTCGAAGCAGATGAAAAGGGGCTCCGGAAGGAGATTGCCAACATATTTTTTGAAACAGAAAAAGAACTCGTCAGAAGGATGATTATCGATAAAGGCGTGCGGGCTGACGGCAGGAGGCCTGATGAAATACGGCAGATAACCTCAAGGGTCGGCTTTCTTCCGAGGGCACATGGTTCCGCCCTGTTCGTCAGAGGAGAGACTCAAGCGCTCGTAGCGATAACCCTGGGCACCGCCGATGACGAACAGAAGATAGAGACCCTGGAGGGCGAAATATACAAGACGTTTATGCTGCATTATAATTTTCCCCCCTTCAGTGTTGGCGAGGTAAAACCGTTGCGTTCACCGGGCAGACGCGAAATCGGCCACGGCGCCCTCGCTGAAAGGTCGTTAAAGCCCGTAATCCCGTCCAGGGAGGCGTTCCCCTATACCATACGGGTTGTTTCCGACATACTGGAATCAAACGGCTCTTCTTCCATGGCAACAGTGTGCGGTGCCACCCTGGCGCTGATGGATGCGGGTGTGCCCATTAAGGCGCCGGTAGCCGGTATAGCCATGGGGATGATTCAGGATGGCGATAAGACCGTCGTTCTCACCGATATCCTCGGTCTCGAAGACCATCTCGGAGACATGGATTTCAAGGTGACCGGTACGGTTGAAGGGATAACCGCGTTTCAGATGGATCTGAAGACGGGAGGGGTGAGTAAGCATGTGATGGAAGAGGCCCTTGAACAGGCGAGACAGGGGAGGGTCTTTATCATTACGAAGTTAAAAGAGGCATTACCAGCGCCAAGGGAAACCCTTGCTCCCCATGCCCCAAGGATATACACTATGCAGATAAAACAGGAGAAGATACGGGAAGTCATCGGCACTGGTGGCAAGGTGATCAGGGGTATCATAGAACAAACGGGTGTTAAGATCGATATCAACGACGCCGGGGTGATCAACATAGCATCTGCTGATGAATCCTCTGCCGCGAAGGCCATGGATATCATCCGGGGTATCATTGCTGAGGCGGAGTTAGGGACGATCTATCTCGGGAAGGTTAAGAGAGTCGTTGACTTCGGTGCTTTTGTGGAGATCCTGCCGGGGACCGAGGGACTTCTCCATATCTCTCAAATTGCAGACAGAAGAGTGGCGAAGGTCACTGATGAAATACAGGAAGGCGATGAAGTTCTCGTCAAGGTCATAGAGATAGATAGGACGGGAAGGATCCGGTTGAGTAGAAAGGACGCCATGAGGGAAAGGGAAGCGACATCGTAAAAGGAGCCCTCGCATCCTTCACGGCAGCAGGTCGCCGACGGTAACTACGTCAACAGAAAGTTCTCACCACATGATGCTGATACCGAGATGCACCGTTTAGGCATGAATGGGGTCGCCACGTATTCTTATTCTGCATCGTCTATCGCAGATTAGCGCTCTTCCCGGCGGTCCTGCTAAACGTGTCAAAAAACTCTGGCAGCAGTCAGAGTAAAGAAGATGAATCCAGTGGAGAGAAAACGTGTTCAAGAAATATCATCTCGATAATGGAATTCCCTTAGTTGTTGAACGGGTCGGGAACGTCCGTTCCGTGACCCTTGGGATATGGGTTAAGGTCGGGTCGAGGTATGAGCCTCCTGAAAAGAATGGCGTGTCACATTTCCTCGAACATATGTTTTTCAAGGGGACGAAGAAACGTTCTGCACGGGATATAGCGATTGAGATTGATTCTATCGGAGGTGACCTGAATGCCTTCACCTCTCGGGAAGCCACCACTTTCTATGTAAAGGTGCTCGATGAGCATATCGACCGGGGTATCGATCTGCTGACCGATATTTTTCTCCACTCGACATTCCCTGAGGACGAGTTCGAGAAAGAGAAGCGGATTATCAAGGAGGAGATCAAGATGGTTGAGGATACCCCTGATGACTATATCCATGATCTCTTCTATCAGGCCGTATGGGGGCATGACGGTATCGGCCAGTCGATCCTTGGCAGAAGAGAGACCATCAAGTCCTTTAGCAGGGATGACCTCATGGATCATATCAAGAAATATTACGGCACAAAGGACACGGTAATCGCCTGTGCCGGGAACTTCCATCCGGATAGACTTATCGCGTCCCTCAATCACACCCTTGGTGGCCTGCGGAGAGGCTCCGAGCCGAAGAAAGGGAAACAGCCCGATTTCAACCCGTCAACATATGTCCACAGTAAGGATCTCTCGGAAGCGCATATCTGTATCGGCGTTGAGGGTATGCCGTTGGCGAGCGCCGATCGGTACTCCCTCTATCTCTTGAATTCGATCCTGGGAGCGGGAGTAAGTTCGAGATTGTTTCAAGAGGTACGGGAGAAGAGGGGCCTTGCCTACTCAATCTATTCCTTTATGGCATCGTATGTGGATACCGGCATATGGTCTGTGTATGCCGGCACTGCAAGGAAGCGGGTCGGTGAAGTTATCGAACTTATTGTTGAAGAGATGAACGGGTTAAAAAATACGATTACGGACGCAGAACTGCAGCGGGCAAAGGACCAGATGAAGGGCAGTATCATCATGGGACTTGAGTCCACCAATAACAGGATGCAGAACATAGCGCGCCAGGAGATATACTATGGGAGATATTATTCCCCTGAAGAGACACTGGAGGAGATTGACGGAGTGACTCTCAGTCAGGTTAAGGAACTCGCAGAGAGACTGGTGGCACACGGGGGCATGGCCCTTACCGTCCTCGGGCCTGTCGAACATTCGCAAGTAGCTCAGTTACGGCTGTAGCCTTATCCTGGCTTTTTTTGATGAAGAGTATGAACGGCTGACGCAAGTATCTCAATAGCCTCTCTCATTTCCTTTTCCGTGTTGTCCTTACCGGTACTCAGCCGCACGGATGACAGGGCTTCGTTATCAGATAAGCCCATGGCTTTAAGAACCGGAGAAGGGTTTTTCTGGCCTGAGTGGCAAGCCGAACCGGGTGATCCGGCCACTGTGTCCTTGATCTTTTCTAGCAGATCGATGGAGTCTATGCCCGTAACCGAGATGTTCAGAGTGTTCGGCAGCCTCAGCGTTTCATGTCCATTAAGTCGTATGCCGGCGATCTTCTCCTTAAGACCCTGGTAAAGCATATCGGTTATTGTATGGGTGTGAGCCATCCTCCGGGCAACAAAGTGGCGTGCTAGTTCGCATGCCTTTCCAAAGCCCGCGATTCCCGGTACGTTTTCTGTGCCCGGCCTAAGCCCCCTCTCGTGTCCTGCACCCCATAAGAGCGGATGTAATGACAGTCCTTTTCGCAGGTAAAGGGCACCAACCCCTTTTGGCCCATAGAATTTGTGCGGCACGATTGTCATCATATCAACGCGGAGGCTGTCTGCCTGCAGCGATATCTTACCGAGCGTCTGCGCAGCGTCTGTGTGGAAAATGATTCCCCGTTCTCGCGCAAGAATGCCGACCTCTTCAACAGGCTGAAGAACTCCGGTTTCGTTGTTCGCGTGCATCATCGAGATGAAAATAGTATCCGTCCGCAATGCCTTTTTCACCTCATCGACGGATACTCTTCCATGTCCATCAACACCGACGTAAGTGACGGCAAAGCCCTTGGTTTCGAGATAGCTGCAAGGATTGAGCACTGATGGATGTTCAATCCGCGATGTTATGATGTGGCCCCGCCCCTTATTGAGCGCCGACCCTATCACGGCTAGGTTGTTTGATTCTGTGCCGCCGGAAGTAAAGAATATCTCTTCGGGCAACACTCCCACCAGTTCCGCAATCTGTGACCGCGCCTTCTCCATCGATGTTCTTGCCCTGGTGCCCATCGCATGGAGGCTTGAGGGGTTGCCATAGTTTGACCTGACCGCAGATAACATGACATCTGCGACATCAGGGTCAACCGGCGTCGAAGCGTTATGATCGAGGTATATCATTCCTGTAAATCCCGGTGGACGATGGTGATCTCAATAGGATGGTTTTTTATCATGTCTGAGATCTTTCCCGTTATCGCGGGGGAACGGTGTATCCCGCCCGTGCAGCCGAATCCAACGGTAAGATATGCCTTCCCTTCCGCGATATAGTGAGGGATAAGGAAATTCAATAAACTTGAAACCTTCTCAAGGAATTCTTGAGTCAACGCATTATTTAAGACAAAGTCCTGGACGGCAGCGTCGGTGCCGTCTAGTTCTCTGAGGGCGGAAACGAAGAAAGGGTTCGGAATGAATCTCACATCAAAAAGGATATCCGCGCTGTGCGGTACGCCGAATTTGTATCCGAAGGAAATGAGGGTCACCGACAAGGCGGTATTCTGCGAGGGTGCCTTGAAGAACGAAGATATGAGATGACGCAGTTGATGGGGAGTATAGGCAGAGGTATCGATGATCCTGTAAGCCTCTTCCCGTAACGGAAAGAGCATGGATTTTTCGATATCGATGGCTCTTTCCAAACCAATGACCCCTGATACGAGCGGATGGGGCCTCCTGGTCTCCTTAAACCTCCGTATGAGGGCATCTTTTTCCGCTTCGAGAAAGATGATCTCAAGGTGAAACTTTTCCCGTAGGTGTTTCAAGACTGAATCGAGTGCCGGGAGGAATTCCTTTTCCCGGATATCTATCCCTACGGCCACTCTGCTGGTATCGGTTGCTGTGATAATGGAAGTGAAGGGCTCCATCAGAGTTATGGGAAGATTGTCCACGCAGTAAAAGCCCACATCCTCCAGTGCTCGCAATGCGACGGTTTTCCCAGAGCCGGCAAGGCCTGTTACGATGACGATCATTGGCCTCAGACGCGTTCCCTCTAAGAGCATATCTGTTTTGTCTTCCGCACGGGCAAGAGAGAAACCTCTAAAATTCTGTTCGATGCAGCATATGTCAATGCGATGGCCTGGCCCCGATGTGATCTTATATTTTTCCTGGATTCGGATCCGTTCGCCTGCCGGACCGGGCTTCTCCCGGCGCGATGGGTCGCCTCTTTATTTTACCGGTTCTATGAGACCGTAGTTCCCGTCGTTTCTGCGATAAATAACGTTTATCTCGCCACTGGCGTCATTTGAGAAAATAAAAAAAGCTTTATCAAGGAGTTCCATCTGCAGCGCGGCTTCATCCGGGGACATGGGTTTCATGGCAAGGCGCTCTTTCTTGATTATTCTTGTACTTTCCAATGGGGATGTCCCTTCTGCCGCCAGAGATGGAACTTCCTTTCCCTCACCCTTCCGATGGGACATCAGTTTCTCTTTGTACTTTTTGACCTGTTTTTCTAATTTTTCAACCACCTCATCAATGGAAGAGTAGATATCCCCGGTGATGCCTTCGGCCTGAATCATCATTCCGTTAGCCTTCAGCAGGACCTCTGTCCTATGCCGGTATTTCTCTACGGCAAGGGTCACTGTCGCTTCCGTGATGTTTGACAGGTACCTCTCAAATTTGCGCATCTTTTCCTCTGCGTAACTTCTCAGTGCCGGCGTAACTTCAAGATGTCTTCCATTTACGATTACGTTCATATCTTCTCCTTCACGATCGGATATCGGGGTGGCTGCGTTCTTTTTTTTGCCTTTACTGGTCACAGGAACCTCTCTTGCGGTTTCCCTGAGGGGGGATTTTCAATTCTTCCCGGTATTTGGCAACGGTTCTGCGGGCTATGATAATGTCCTTTGTCTTGAGCAAGTCGACGATCCTCTGGTCGCTTAGGGGTTTTTGAGCGTCTTCCTCACAGATGAGCTTCCTGATGACGTCCTTGACTGATGTTGATGATATCGCTCCTGTCGGGCTTTGCAGGGCGCTGCTGAAGAAATACCTGAAACTGAAAATGCCGTGGGCGCACGACAGGTATTTATTGGAAGTTACTCTGCTGATCGTACTTTCGTGCATGCCGAGAGTAATTGCTATGTCCTTGAGGTTTAACGGCCTCAGGCGAGAGACGTCCTTATCGAAAAAATCTTTCTGGAACTCGAGTATGCTCTCCGTTACTCGGTAAATGGTTCTGTTCCTCTGATCGAGGCTCTTAAGAAGCCATACCGCAGAACGGAGCTTTTCATCCACAAACTGTTTTTCTTCTTTTGAGAGTAAGTTTCTTGCGCGGAGCAGTTTTCTGTACTCATTACTCAATCTGATCCTCGGCAATCCGTCATCATTCAAGATAATCTGATACCCCTCTTCTGTTTTGACCAGATACACGTCAGGAACGACATAGGAGGCGGCAGTAGTCGATAGATTTCTCGCGGGTTTAGGCTCGAGCCCTCCGATGACGCCCACTGCGATCATGACATCATCCAGAGTTACATTGTATTGTTTGGCTATCTGGTGATAGCGTTTTTTCTCGATGTCAGACATATTGTTCAAGACGATTGTTTCGGCAAAGCTACCGGACAGGTCCAATGCCCTGAGTTGCAGGATCAGGCATTCCCGGAGATTCCTTGCTGCAATCCCGGGAGGGTCAAACCGCTGAATGTGATCTATGGCAAGTGCGACCCTTTCGAGATCAGCAGGCACAGCAGCAGCGATCTCTTCGTCTGAAGCGCGAAGATACCCGTTTTCATCGATATTACCGATTATCATTTCCCCGATCTCCGCGATATCTTCGGTGACAACAGAGAGCCGCAATTGCCACATCAGGTGCTCCACAAGATCAATTTCCTTGGAGACGAACTGCTCGAATGACGGATGCTCCACCGTGCCCGGTGAGAAGTATCCCAGATCCCTGCCGTCGCTCCCCCGGTCGTCGAAATAGTCGTCTACGCTTAATCCACCCGTTATCAGCTTCTCGAGCGGCGCCTCGGTATCATCCATAACCGGAGGGGGTTCGACGTTATCGATCTCTTCTCTGGTCAAGTCTTCCCTTTCTTCGGCGACTTCTTCGAGAAAAGGATTCTCGGTCAGCTCCTGCGTGAGAGCTTCAGAGAGTTCCAGCTGTGGCATCTGGAGCAGCTTGATGGCGAGCTGCAGCTGTGGCGTTAGTACGAGTTTCTGAGTGAGTTTTAATTCCAGTCTGCCTTCGAGTGCCATCAGAGTTGAAATTCCTTTCCAAGATACGTTTCTTTCACCTTGGGATTTGCAATGAGCTTTTCCGGTATCCCTTCATCCAGGATACCTCCATTGTTGATGATATAGGCCCGGTCTGTGATGGAAAGGGTATCTCTGACATTGTGATCAGTGACCAGAATGCCCAGGCCCTTATCTTTGAGGTATCGAAGCATCTTCTTAAATTCTATTATAGCAATTGGATCGATTCCTGCGAAGGGCTCATCAAAGAGAATGAAGGTGGGGTGCGTTGCGAGGGCCCGCGCAATCTCCGTCCTTCTTCGTTCTCCCCCTGAAAGTCTGAAAGACTGTCTGTCGGCGAACTCTTCCAGGCTGAATTCCTCCAAGAGCTGTTCGACCTGGTTATTCATCTCGGTTTCAGAATAGCCCTTGATCTCGAGAACCGCCCTGAGATTATCCTTTACCGTCAGTTTTCTGAAGATGGATGGCTCCTGCGGCAGATAACTGATACCCTTGAGGGCCCTCTTATACATGGGGAATTGGCCGATATCCTCATCGTTCAGAAAGATTCCGCCGCTATCAGGTTTTATCAGACCCACAATCATATAGAAGGTTGTCGTCTTCCCTGCACCGTTCGGTCCGAGGAGACCGACGATCTCTCCCGTAGAGACCGATATGCTGAGGCTCTTAACGACTTCCTTCCCCCTGTAACTTTTTGAAAGCCCCTCTGCCAGGAGGATATTCATCATTTGTTGCCTTTCTTGTTCTCGATGAACACCTTGCTGTTTTCGACTATTGAGCGGTCTTCCTTGATCAGGTATATCATCTTTGTTCCTGAGACGACATCGCCCCCCTCGGTTGCTCTCGGCTCATCCGTGAATATCGCCTTATCCTCATCAGCAAAATAGGTCGCGAAACCAGAGGTGATGACCCGTTCACCGCTGATCAGTTTTACATGCCCCTCTGCATCGATTCGCGTTACCGCACCGCCTTCAGCATAAGAAACGAGCATCTTGTCTGAATAGAGAGTCATGGTATCTGTCTTTGCAGTTACAGAACCTTCAAAGAGGGCTGTGCGCGCTTTGTTATCAGCATTCAGCGTCGTGGAGGTTATGACAATCGGCCCCCGCGCCTCCATTGGTTTGGTTTCGCAGAAGGAAATCGAAACGGATAAATACGTGAGGAGGAATAAAACGAAAGAGGACAGACGCACAAGACGTGCTGCAAAGGATGCGGAGATCATGATGCGTGATGCGCGAAGAAACGGGTCCATCATGCGGTGCCTACGGAGCATCGCGCACCTCACGTTCTCAGCATTTGCAATGTTGTACAGAGATCTCACCAAATCTTAAAAGAAAGTTGCCGTAACTTTGTTCATAAGCTTCAGCTTTTGGTCTTGACTGACAGTAAGCCCTTCTCCCTCTACGTTGCACTTGGTACCGTCCATCCTGACTTTATCAGTTGACGTCAGTGTGCCGCTCGCAGGATTCCACTCGAGACTTTTTGCAGAGATGACAGCATTCTTAACCCGTACTTTGATGTTATTGTCAAGGCGGAGTCCTCTTGTTGCCATAGTGTATGTTCCGGAATCGGCAGTGGCCACAACCCCCTCCGGTATGGCCTTTATCGTTACGGTATCCATCTGTGCGACCGTCTCGTCCTTGATGAAGTCGGCCCTCCTGGCAGTAACGACCCATGCATCACTCCCATTTTTCTTCTGTATGATTCTCAATCCCTCGATATAAGAATGTGTCTTCAGCACAAAGCTTTTCTTCTCTTCCTGCTCTCCATGGATCACCACATAAGACACGGCGACCAGCAGGAGTAATAGTGCGTATACGAATCTCACAAAAAAAGTTTATCACACTGAAAAGGGCTGAGTAAAGCAAATAATATACCAATGTCGTTTTTCGATCGTTATAATTGCCCTGTTGCGCCAATTGAGGAAGGGCCCCTTTTTACCGAATGAGATATATATCTGGCCTCTATTTTTACGGGATCAGCTCCTCAGATTCTCTGCCTTCCTCCTCCCCTTCCCCTGTGGTGCTCCGTGGACAATTCCTATGTCCCCTTGGCTTTGTGTCCTCTCCACGATCCTTCATATCCGTAGAGTGCCTAATGACAGGATATCGGCATCCTCTCTTTGTTTTACTTCCTCCCATCAGTCCTTCCCATATCACATGCAAGCGCCTCGCCCCTTTCCTGATCCTAATCACAATGTCCTCTCCGGTCATCCCGTCTCCCTTCAAAAAGAACAGTCCAACATCTTTAAAAGCGGACATTTCTATCTTGGTATGACAATCTCCGTAATTTTCTGTATTTTCTGTAATTTCCCTTGACAACAGCCTATCCTATTAATATAATTAAGAAAAGCAGGTGACTGACAAAATCATTTCTCATTGAAGGGATGAGGTATCTATGACAAAGGCTGATCTGGTTGATGCGGTATTCGGAAGAGTGGGGCTGTCGAAGATAGAATCTCAGAATATTATTGAGATGATCTTTGATACGATCAAACAGACACTTGTTGAGGGAGAATCCGTGAAGGTCTCCGGTTTCGGAACGTTTAACGTAAAAAAGAAACATGCTCGGAGAGGGAGAAATCCGAAGACAGGGAGCGATCTGGAAATAACACCGCGAAGGGTTATCACCTTCAGGGCGAGCAACCATTTGAAGAATAGCGTGGAAAAGGTCGATGCACCGGACGCCAGCTGAAAATATCGCTAAGAGTCGGAAGCCTTTCCCCGATAAGCTCTTTTACAAGATTGGTGAAGTGAGCAGGATTGCCGGTGTGGAACCTTACGTGCTCAGATACTGGGAATCCGAATTCTCTTTTCTGAGACCTCGCAAGAATAAATCGGGGCAGAGGGTCTATACTCGAAAAGACCTTGATCTTGTTCTCCGGATAAGGAAGCTCCTCTACGAAGACCGGTACACTATAGAAGGGGTACGGAAAAAGTTGGGAGAGAACGAACCGCCGAGACAGTCGCAAAATCTTGCTGTTCAATCCTCCTCAAAGGAAGTCATCGAGAAGGTCAAAAAAAGGCTCAGGGAGATTCTGAGCCGGTTTCAGTAATCGGGGCGTAGCGCAGCCTGGTAGCGCACTCGCTTGGGGTGCGAGTGGTCGCCCGTTCAAATCGGGTCGCCCCGACCATATTTAATCCTATAAATCAACTGGTTACAGAATATCGAGGAGATTCTCTATAATTCTTCTGTTACGTGGGTGCCGCGGATTTGCCGCAGAACTTTAGAATTTCTTCAGATGTGGCGCAATAAGAACAGGCCCGCCCTGAGCTTTTTTTTCTATAAGCCGGGTTGAACTTTCGCGGGCTTCACTCCATGGCTTCAATGCGCCTCTGGTTCGGGGTGTAAAATGTGAGGGGAACCGTTGCAGAAAGGCATATCTCCGGTCGGAAGGTGCCGGGCGTTATATTATAGGGAGTATTTAGAGGGTGAGGGGGATGGAAATGGGGCGGTTTGTTTTTCCGCTTCCGCAAGGGAAAAATCGGGGGGCTGGATCCATACAGACAAAGGAAGCAAACCGAAGGACATGACGGAACGGCAATTTAAATATATGCGAGAAGACTTTGGGGATCTGCAGGTGCGACTACGGCATCTCACCGTCTACCTCAATTTTCTCAGTGACCAAATCGAGGCGACCAACTGCCTTGAGATGACGGCGCTTCAAGACCTTTCCGAACTCCCTCTAGACGCCAATGGTCTCGACATCCTCAACGTCGAATGGGTTACGAATCCAGAGGATGAGCATGGGAGAAAGCTCGACTATGAATACCAGCGGGATCGTCACAGACTGATCATCAAGTTCTCCCATGGGGTATCAAAGGGACAGATTTTTCTTATACGTAACCGTAGCAGGTGCTATCCTTCCGACCACATCCTCGAAGGTATCTATAAAGATACAACCCCTCCCGGTGCGCCCCAGCAGTTCATGTCTCAGTGTCAGCAGTGGGGATTCCAGCGGATCATGCCGATCATTGACGACTGCAGGGCCAAATGCACGTTCGCAACGACAATCGAGGCTGACCGGGCCTATACCCACCTCATTAGTAATGGAAATATCAGCAAGAAACATAATCCCAACGGCAGGGCGGTGCAAAAGCAGGGGGATATTTCGCGACAGGTGATCACTTACGAAAACTCCGTTCCTATGGCCCCCTATCTTTTCATCGCCTGCGCCGGGACCTGGGACACCCTGGTTGACCAAGTGGTGTACCCATCGGGAAAGGAGGTTAGGCTTGAATACCTTGTCCCGCCAGGGTCCGTCAATGAAGCACGCATCCCCATGGAAATATTAAAAGAGTCGATCCTCTGGATAGAAAAAACCCAGGATTATGAGTATACCGGCGATTGCTACCGTACGATCTGTATGAACAAGTCGAACTTCGGCGGCATGGAGAATGTGGGCAATACTACCATCGTGACTGACGCTGCCCTCATCAACGAGCATACGCTGGATTCCGCGCTCCTTTACTCGCATGCGGTGATCGTACATGAATTCGAGCATAACCAGTGTGGCAGCGAAACGACGATGGAAACCCCTTTTGACGTCTGGTTGAATGAGGCATACACTGTCGATGTGGAGAGACAGTTCATGGCTGGCGTCTTTGACCCTTCTTTTGTCAGACTCAACCAGGTGGAGAGCATTAGAAATCCGCTTTTAGGCCCCTTGACCATGGAAGACGCCGGTCATGTGGGCCGGATCGTGAGAGAGGGATTCAACGACCCTGATGAACTCATCGATAGCGTCACCTATGTAAAGGCTGCGGAGGTTATCCGGATGCTCCGGCTCATCATGGGTGATAAGGCCTTCCACGAGGGCAAGACCCTTTACTTCTCCCGCTACCATAACGGCAATGCCAATACTGATCAGTTTTTTGCATGCTTCGAGGAGAAATCCGGCCTGTCCCTGAAACAATTTAAAAAAGGCTGGCTCCATACCATCGGCTATCCGAAGGTCACCGCCAATACAGGGTACGATCCTGAGAAGAGGCAGTACCGAATATGTTTTCATCAGGAGACGGCGTCCGGCGTGGGCCCCTTTCATCTTCCCATCGAACTGGAACTTGTAGATAAGCAGGGAAAGGCGTTCCCTAAGACGCATCGAGTCTTTCAGCTGAAAGAGGCTCGCGACGAACTGCTTTTCGAAGATATCGGAGAAGCTCCTGCCTTCGCGTCTATGCACCGCGACTACTCATTTTATGGGATCTTTAGCCATAAGAACGCGACGCCGGAAGAATTGGCTCTGCAGGTAAAATTTGATTCCAACGCTTATAACCGTGTGGATGGCATGCGACAGCTCACCGACGTGGAGCGCATCAAGCTTATGACTGGTTCGGAGGGAGAGGTAAGCGAACGGTGGCTCGATCTTTACGGCGAGGTCCTCTCACAAAGACAGTTGACCCCATCGTTAAAGGCCTATTTCCTGAGGATCGATGAACAGCCCATGGACCGAGCCTATACCACGTGGTATCAGGAACTGGTAGTTGTCCGTGAGAAGCTCATGCTCGCAGTTAACGAACGGCACAAAAAAGCGCTCCGTGAAACCTTTGATGAACTGGATACGTATTCACAATCCATAAAGCGTTCTCTTCAGGAGGGTATTGAGGCTCGAATGCTCAAAAACGTGCTCCTTGATCTTATCGCCATCGATGACTCACCGGAAAGCCATGACCTGATAATCGGTCACTATAGGTCAGCCACAACAGCCACTGACCGAGTCGCCGCCCTCATGGCTCTCAACAGGAGTTCCTCTCCTCTTCGACATGCCATACTGGAGGAGGTCTACGACGCTTGGCATGATCACCTCAGCGGGTACGCCAACTACCTCCGCATCATCTCAAGCGGCACGTGCGGCGATGTCTTCGAGATGATCGAGATGGAGAAAAAACGGCAGGGGTTTGACATAGCGCAGCCCACCTGGGCCCGAGCGCTTTTTCTCCCCATGGCGGTAAACAACAAGATGCTCTGGATTGACAAGGGCATCATGTGGATGGCTGATACCGTCATGGAGCTTGCACCGATCAACGCTATGACCGCCGGCCGGCTCCTCAGCGCCTTCCAGCACGTGAGGCGACTCAAACCCGTTCTCCGCGAAAAAGTGACAGCAGCTCTGGAACGCATTCTTTGCGGTGTTTCAGAGACTGAGATCCCGGCTGTTTCAGGCCAAGTCCGTGCATATCTGAAAAAATAATCCTAATGACCTTAGCCGTTGATAACAGTATGATGGTCTTGATAGCCTCCGACATCCATAGCAGTCCTAGGCACCTTGCCACGACGCCTTTCCACGCCGAGATACCGGGAGCCTGTGCGGTTGTGTTTAATGGCGATATCGTTCCCAATTCGATAGATAGCGGAACAGTGAACGCCCGCCAGGTGGCTACCCTACAGAGAGAGTATCTTGCCGGGCCTTTTCTTTCGGAGATCAGGGCGTTCAAAGAGCGTTATCCAAACGGAAGAATCTATGCCGATTTGGGCAACGACGACTTCTGGTGCAACAGGGATCTACTTATACGGTCAGAACGGGAGGGGATTCTTACACTGATGCATGATCGAGTGCAACCTCTCGCTCCTGGCATTGATGTTGTGGCTACATGTTCGTACCACCCACTCCGTTCGGCATTAAGGATACGGAGCGAATCGACAGGCGTGGTGCGCCGCTTGAAAAGGACGTGACGCTGAAAGGAGTCTTCTCGGTTCCCGACAGTCTTGTGGTGAGATTCATAGACGGGGATGAGACTATCGAGCAGGATTTGCAGAAGCTGGAGGAACTGATAAAGCAACCTTTTATTTTGGCTACACATGCCCACCGTATGGTTTAGGTCTTGACATCCGCTACGACAGCCGTCCTGTCGGAAGTGTCGCAATACGCGATTTCATTGAACGACAGGCCATAGCCGGCAGGTTGGTCGCTGCCTTCTCTGGCCACATACATGAGTCCTTTCAGGTCTCCGGCATTTCCGCAAATGAGGCTGCTGGACGATGGATATCAACTCCGGACAGGTGGAGGATCGGCTCAGATATGGGGTATTTGATTTGAAAACATCGGACGTGAGAATCAAGAGAAGTCGATTAAACTAATCAACGAATTGATACCATAAATGAAGGAGGCAGGCAAATGTTAAGGGAGTACAAACTGAAAGATATTTACCAGGGGAGCTTGAAAAAGGGCGTCGATATTATCGGTGGCCTGACGCAGGTGATAAAGGAGAGGGGCATCACTGCGGGGATTGTTTCGGGCATCGGCGCGGTCACAGAAGCACATATCGGATATTTCAACGCGCAAACCAAAGAATATGAAGAAGGTCATTTTCGTGAAAACATGGAGATACTTTCGCTGAGGGGTAACGTATCTATCAAAGACGGCGACGTTTTTCCCCACCTCCACGCAGTTCTTTCGAAAAGGGACTTTTCCGCTGTGGGCGGACACCTCTACGCTGGAACGACTGTATATGCCTTTGAATTCGAGATTATTTCCATGGACGGTGAGCCCTTTGTAAGACAATTCGATAATAATACAGGACTTCACTTGTGGAAAGAATAATCAGGGAGATTAGTGGCGTGTGATTTCGGATCGTATTTGTCATAGCGCGGTTGTCACTAAAATTGGCCCCCGTGGGGTCGCACCTCCCTGATACTGGACCCCTCCGAGATCTCGTTCATGACGTTGATTTCCGCTCGTTATGTGGAGTTCGATTCTCGCTCAATCTGCTGCACATAACGGGGAGGCTTACATCGATTCAAGTCGGCAAAGCCGACGATTGGCGGCGTCCAAACATCGGGAAGACCGTCGGAAGACCATTCTCCCGCATTCGCAAGCATTATCCTGAAGCCCATCGACACTGCCAACGGAAGGGTGATTACGAGTTGCCAGGAAGTATCGAGACGTGTTAGCTTAACAAAAGCAGAGATTTTGTATGTAAACTGGGAGTAAACATGTTCCCTGTCGAGAGATTCAGGAAAAATTGTTTCTATTGTTTGCTCATTTGAAGACTGTGCTGCCGTTTCGAAAAACACACAGGGTGACAGCAAATAACATTCCCTAATGGAACAATATAAGTTCTATATATGAGTGTGCGTTGTTTGATCATAGAGGATGAGGAGGATACTGCTCGCTTCATTTGCACTGGGCTTAAGGAAGCGGGCTTTAGTGTTACTTGGTGCGGTGAGGGCGTGGAAGGCCTACATCTTGCCACCGGCGAACAATGGGACATGATAATTCTCGATAGAATGTTGCCAGGAAACATCGATGGACTGTCTATCGTCAAAACTCTGAGAGAACTGGGCAAAACGACCCCGGTTTTGATTCTTAGCGCCTTGGCAAGCCTGGATGAACGCGTGCGAGGGCTGCGAGGGGGCGGCGATGATTATCTCACCAAGCCATTCGCTTTCTCTGAGTTACTGGCGCGCACGGAGGCACTGACTCGCCGATCGAAGCTGTTGGAGGACGTCGGGGAGTTGCGAATCGCTGATCTGAAACTCGATTTGAGGATGCGCAGGGCTGAGCGCGGTGGGAAGCCGATTTCCCTGCAACCCCGCGAATTTCGTTTACTCGAGTATTTGGTCCGCCATCAAGGTCAAATCGTCACGCGCACGATGTTACTGGAGTCCGTCTGGGATTTTCACTTCGATCCCCAGACTAACGTTATCGATGTCCAGATCAGCCGTCTGCGCAGTAAGATCGACAAAGGTTTCTCGCCGCCGCTTCTGCATACCGTACGTGGCACCGGCTACGTGGTGAGCGTCGATGATTAAGCTATGGGGATCGGTCGCATTCCGCCTGGCTCTCTTCTGCGGTATGCTTGTCATATGTTCCATTACCGTGTTTGCCGCCGTTTTCTATTTTGGAACGATCAGTGTGCTCGACAAAGAAGTCGATCAGAAAATAGCTTCTATCTCACAGCGGCTTACAGACAGCTTCGACAGGAGAGGACTTGAGGCACTACAAAAGGAAATACAAATTCTGCTCACCGACAAGTTAGACGTTGATACGGAAATATATTTCCTCAGTGGGCCCGATGGACGGAAAATCGTCGGCAATCTGTCCGATTGGAAGGAGCTTTCGGCCTCGTTCGACCAGCCGATCGATCGGGAGGTAATCCGTGACGACCGCCCTTCGTCGGCCCGCGTGATGTTGCACAAACTGCCCAATGGCGCCCTCCTTATAGTCGGCCGCGACATGAAAGACCTCAAAGAGATTGCAAATCTGATATGGCGCACAATCGGTATCGGCAGCGTACTTGCGTTTGTGCTCGCCATCAGCGGTACAATCCTCTTTCGTTATCTGTTGGAGCGTCGTGTCGGATCAATTCGCCAGACTGTCGAAGAAATCGAGGCAGGGAATTTGACGAAACGAATTCCTCTGGCCGGAGTCGAAGACGAATTCTCCCGCTTAAGCCATGAGATGAACCACATGCTCGACCGGATCGAACACCTGATGGACGGCGTTCGGCACGTTTCCAACACGATTGCCCATAACCTGAGAACCCCTCTTGGCCGAATTCGTGGTCATCTCGATGAGGCAATTCGCGCACCTGCTGACACGGCACGCCTTGCGGAGGCTGCGGAGTTCTCTATAGAACAAGTTGACGCCTTGATCATCATTCTTGATAAACTTCTGCAGATCGCCGAGTCGGAGTCTGGCACGCGGCGCCGGCCCTTCGAAGCCGTATCTTTACGTGAGGTCATCACCAATGTTGTCGAGCTCTATGACGCTATTGCAGAGGAGCAGGGTATTACGCTTTTCACTAAAATCGAGGGTGACCCAAAGACATTCGGCGACAGGGATCTCCTGGCGAGTGCGCTTGCCAATCTGCTCGACAATGCCCTCAAATATGGCGGGCGTTCTGTGGTCATCAATGTGAGCGAGACACCGGAGAGGGGAACGGTCTCTATGGTGGTTCAGGACAACGGGCCGGGAATCCCGCCTGAAGAACGGCCCAAGGTGACTCAGCGCTTCTACCGTCTGGATCAGAGTGTGCCTGGCACGGGTCTCGGTCTTTCGATCGTTGCCGCCATTGCTCATCTTCACGGGGCCGCGCTGCAACTGGAAGATGCTTTTCCCGGACTTCTGGTGCGCGTTATCCTTCCACTCAGTGTCTCTAACTGATCCTGCCAACGAACGCATTCTGTGCGGTCCGCGGCTTTCCTTTTATTCAGCTTCCGGCAAATTTTTTCGATAAATTTCATCCGTTGACCAGGGTGTTTCATCCCTCATTTCCAAACCTTTCCAAACGTTAATCTAACGGAAATGGTACGGAAAGGCCAGTATCGTTATAATTGCAAGTATGCATTGCTCTTATTGCGCGTTAAGGCGGGAATCGACACTAATACTCCAGGCCTAAGCACTTTACGCAGGAGGATGCCTATGGTTGTCATCTACGGCCGTCATAAGGCATCCCCAAAAAACGAGGTGTATCCATGCGATTCAACAAGAGAACTGCCCTGATGGGCGCGGCCGTAACGGTTGCGGTACTGGCCATTTCAATCGGCATATATTTCTCGAAGAATTCGGATATACCGACGAAGTCAGTGCTAAGAGCCGAACAGGCGAATGCCGCACAGGGCCAGGCACCATCAACTCAGCCGTCGAGGCAGGCCCCGGGTGATCTTCCCGATGCAATAAGCGTAACATTGAATGATATCCAGCTTAAATCGGTCAAGGTCGAGCCGGTGGGAGAGCATCTTTTCGCGATCGGGCGAGAGGCGGTTGGCAGTATCGACTTCAACGAGGACAAGTCGGTGCAGGTCTACCCTCCGAATCAGGGGAAGATTATCGACCTGTTCGCCAACCTCGGCGATGATGTGGCCAAAGGAAAGACGCTGTATACCATTAACAGCCCCGACCTCATACAAGCCGAGTCGACTTTGATCGCTGCCGCGGGTGTCCTCGACCTGACCACCCAAGTACTGGAACGAGCCAGGAAGCTCTATGAGACGCAGGGAATCGCACAGAAGGATCTGCAACAGGCAATCTCCGACCAACAGACTGCTGAGGGTGCGCTCAAGGCGGCCCGCCCTGCGGTAAGCATCTTTGGCAAAACCGAAACCGAGATCGATCAAATCGTGGCCAAGCGCCGGATCGATCCGGTAATGGTCGTTCCCAGCCCGATAACAGGACGCATAACGGCCCGAAATGCTGCGCCCGGACTGCTGGTACAACCTGGCACCCCACCAGCCCCTTACTCGATTACTGATATCTCGACCATGTGGATGGTGGCATACGTTGCCGAAAGCGATAGTCCGCTTTTCCATGTGGGACAGGAAGTCAAAGTCAAGCTCATGGCATTTCCGGGCCGGGTGTTCGAGGGAAAAATTACTACCATCGGGGCAATTGTTGACGCGGTAACCCATCGGCTCATGGTGCGCTCGGAAATTAGTGATCCGAAGCACGAACTGCGGCCGGGAATGCTTGCCTCCTTTACCATTCGCACGAGTGCCCCGATGCGCTCTATTGCGATTCCGGTCGATGGCGTAGTCCGAGAAGGCGATGGCACGATGACGGCTTGGGTGACAAACGATCGCCATCGTTTTGTGCAAAAGCCGCTCACGCTTGGCCTGCAGAAGGATGGCTGGTATCAGATTGTCAAAGGTCTGAAACCCGGCGAACTTGTTGTTACCCAAGGCGGTGTTTTCCTAAGCAACATGCTGCAAGCACCTCCAGCCGATTAGCCATGTTCAAGTCTCTCCTAACGTTTTGCCTGAGCCGACGTGCGATCATTGTGGTCGGTCTGCTACTGTTTGGCGGCGCCGCGTTCCTTGCTTATCAAAAGCTCAACATCGAAGCCTATCCAAATCCATCACCGGTCGTCCTGGAAATTACCGCCCAGGCGCCAGGCCTCTCGGCCGAGGAGATGGAGCGTTACTACACGCGCCCGATCGAAATCGGGCTCTATACGACTCCCGGTATCAGCGTCATCCGGTCCACTTCGTTTTATGGCCTGTCGTTCGTCCGGGTCGTTTTTAAGTATGGGGTGGACTATCATTTTGCCTACGGCCAGGCTGCGATTGCGTTGCAGCAAAATGTCAGCCTTCCGGGCAATCTGGTGCCCACGATTCAACAGAATAGCGGTACCGGGGAAATCTTTCGTTACCAGGTGATCGGCCCGAAGCATTTCGGCATAACCAATCTCCGCACGGTTCAAGATTGGATCGTGGCGCGCCGGCTGTTGACTATTCCCGGAATAGTTGCTGTAAACAGTTGGGGCGGCCCGACAAAGCAATTCGAGGCCGAGGTTAATCCGCAGAAATTAGAAGCCTACAACATCACGGTACCCCAAATTTTGACCGCGTTGGGTAACGCCAACATCAACGTGGGAGGACGAGAAATCCGCATTGGCCAGCAATCCATCAACATCCGCGGTGTCGGTCTGATTGACGACGGCGGTAATGATGACTTGACCCAAGGATACAAGGTAGATGATATCGAAAACGTGGTCCTAACCCAGGCAAACGGTGTCCCTGTGCTGGTAAAGGATGTTGCGAAGGTGTATGTGGGCTATAGACCGAGGCTCGGAGTGTGGGGCCACGACATGGAGGACGATGCGGTGGCGGCAATTGTGGTGATGAGCCGTACAGAACATGCTCACGACATGCTTCCAAAGGTCAAAGCGGAAATCGCCAAAATGAACCTTGACGGTAGCCTACCGCCAGGGGTCAAGCTGGTTACCTTTTATGATCGAGGATCGTTGATCAACGTTACCACCCATACCGTTTTGCACAACCTCATTTTCGGATGCCTTCTTGTCTTCCTGATTCAATGGATGTTCCTCGGTAATCTCCGCAGCGCAATCATCGTTGGGTTGAACATTCCGTTTGCGCTATTCTTCGCCATCATTCTCCTCGTTGTTCAAGGCGAAAGCGCGAACCTGCTCTCCTTGGGCGCTGTGGATTTCGGCATCATTGTGGATTCGGCGGTGATCCTTGTTGAGAACATGTTCCGAAACTTCCAAGCGAGCCCGGAAGAAAGACATGGTCTGCTCCACGGCCTTGCCGAGGGGACGTGGGGGCCGGACCCGACGAGGACGCCCATGCATGCCACGCCCGTCCACGGATGGACCGATCGCTTGCGGCTGATTCTGATCAGCGCGCTACAGGTGGACAAGGCGGTTTTTTTCTCATCCTTAATCACGGTGGCTGCTTTTGTGCCGCTCTTCACCATGCAGGGAGTCGAGGGGGCGATATTCGGTCCGATGGCGCGTACATATGGTTATGCACTGGCAGGCGCCTTGATTGCAACGTTCACAGTCACGCCCGTCATTGCGTCCTTCCTGCTCCCCGAGCATCTAAAGGAAACCGAGACGATAGTCGTCCGCGCACTGCACCGCCTTTACGATCCGGCGCTGCGTTTCGCCCTTGCCCGTCGCACGATCATGGTGGTGATCGGAATTGTTTTTATTGCCCTGGCTGGATTGCTGATACCGAAACTCGGAAGCGAATTTCTCCCGCACCTCGAAGAAGGGAATTTTTGGATTCGCGCTTCCATGCCGATGACGCTTTCACTGGAAGACGGCGAGGCGGCAGCGAGAAAGATGCGCATGATTCTCCTGAAATATCCGGAGGTCGTTACCGTCACGTCCCAGCATGGCCGGCCCGACGACGGCAGCGACGCGGCGCCGTTTTCAAACGTTGAGCTGTTCGCAGTGCTCAAGCCGCTTGACCAATGGCCAAAGGATGTGACCAAGGAGAAACTGACCGAGGAGATTAACGCCGAGCTTGAGCGGGAGCTGCCTGGAGTTACCTTCAACTTCTCGCAATACATCCAAGACAACATCGAGGAGGCCATTTCGGGCGTCAAAGCCGACAATTCGGTTAAAATCGTTGGCCCAAATCTCGAGACATTGACAAAGCTGGCCGAGCAGGCCAGGGACGAGATGAGGCAGGTCCGGGGCGTCACCGACCTCGGTATTTTCCCGGTCCTTGGGCAGCCTAACCTGAACATTAACGTGGATCGTGCAAAAGCGGGCCGCTACGGCCTTAATTCGGGCGACGTCAACTCGCTCATTCAAGCGGCGATGGGCGGAGCGGTGGCGACATCGGTTTTAGAGGGCGACCGCCAGTTCGAACTGGCAGTCCGCTACCCGTTTGAATACCGGGACAGCATCGAAAAGATTCGCAATATCAAGGTGGGCTATCAAACGAGCAGTGGCGCCAATGGCTACATCCCGTTAAGCGAATTGGCGACGATCGCCCTGGAGACAGGAGCCGCCTGGATTTATCACGAGAGCAACCAGCGCTTCATCCCAGTCAAGTTCAGCGTGCGCGGACGTGACCTGGGCAGCACCGTGGCCGAGGTGCAGGAGCGTATTGCGAAGAATATAAAACTTCCAAGCGGCTACCGAGTAGTCTGGGCCGGCGAGTTCGGAGACCTTCAGCTTGCCAAAAAACGCCTGGAAATTATTGTGCCGATCAGCCTCGTGCTCATTCTGGGGTTGCTTTACGCCACGTTCAATTCGCTGCGAAACAGTCTGATGGCGCTTGCTGGAATCCCCTTTGCGGTTACAGGCGGCGTGTTTGCGCTCTATATCTCCGGCCTTCATTTTAGTATCTCCGCCGCCGTAGGCTTTGTCTCGCTTTTTGGTGTATCCGTTATGAATGGCATCCTGATGATTACCTATTACAACCAGGCAAGGCTTCGAGGAGGCGCGCCCATGGACGCGATGTTCCACGCCGCGTCAACTCGTATGCGGCCATTACTCATGACGAGTCTCTCCGCCTGCATCGGGCTATTCCCCGCAGCGATCTCGACCGGCATTGGAAGCCAGGTGCAACGTCCGCTTGCTACTGTGATTGTGGGGGGCATGCTCATCGGTCCCGTCTTGCTATTAGTGGTCGTGCCGCCGCTCCAAATGATGTTTTTGGGGGAAAAGAATGAAACGAAGAGGGAGACAATATGAAAGTAGTGCTTTTTTGGGTTTTAGTGGTGGGTTTTGGGCTATTGGCGACGCAAGTCGCTTTTGCCAAAGAAAACAACGTCTATAAGACTGTCGCAATCCAAAAATCCGGCAAAACCGGAGGCAATATTCCCTCCGCTTCCTCGAGTGGACTGAGGTCCTCTAGTGTTGCAATCAAAAAAACTGGCAAAACTAGAGGCAACAGACCGACAGCACAAAAAAATAGTTCCTCTATCAACGGAACAGAAATTCATCTTAGGCACTGAGGCTGTTCATAAGGAGATATCATGTCCGCAAAGTACTTTCCCAGTATCGCCTCGGCGTTGGCGGTGGCTCTGCTTTCAGGTTGCGCCGTGGGTCCCGACTTCCATCGCCCCACACCACCAGCCAATGGCGGCTATACGGCTCAGCCGCTGGCTACGAAATCATCCGTGGCCAACGTGGCCGGCGGAGAGGAACAACGGTTTGTCACAGGTATGGACATTCCGCAGCAGTGGTGGACGTTGTTCAAGTCGCCTCCGCTCAATGCGCTTATCGAAAAATCGCTCAAGGCTAACCCCACGATCGATACAGCGAAAGCGGCCTTGCGCCAGGCCCGGGAGACTGTCTCCGCCCAGGTTGGCTATTACTATCCCTCTGTCCAGGCCGGTTATTCAGCCAGCCGCGCCAAGGACTCGGGTACCATTTCACCGGTGCTATCTTCGGGCCAGGAACCCTATAATCTCCACACTGCGCAGGTGAGTGTGGGCTTTATCCCTGACGTGTTCGGCGGCAATCGGCGGCAGGTGGAATCCCTGACGGCCCAGGCCGATTTCCAACGCTTCCAGCTCGAGGCGACGTATCTCACGCTTACGTCAAACGTGGTGGCCACGGCCATCCAGGAGGCTTCGTTGCGCTCTCAGATTTTCGCAACGCTGAGCATTATCAAGATCGAGACCGAGATGCTCAACCAGCTGCGCAGACAGTTCGAACTCGGTTATGCTGCCGGGCTGGACGTTGCTGCGCAGGAAGCGGCCCTTGCCCAGGTGCAGCAAACCTTGCCGCCACTCCAGAATCAGCTGGCGCAAACTCGCGATCTGCTCGCGGCCCTTGCCGGACGCTTCCCAAACGAGGAACCGGAGGAGACGTTCGAGTTCGCTGCGCTCAGTCTTCCGCAGGAGGTGCCGATCAGCCTCCCCTCCAAGTTGGTGGAGCAACGCCCGGACGTGCGCGCTGCAGAAGAGCAATTGCATGCCGCCAGCGCCCAGGTCGGTGTCGCTGTCGCTGCCATGCTGCCGAATATTACCCTGAGCGGCAATTTGGGCTCCACTGCCACTGGGATCGGTCAGTTGTTCACTCCCGGCAACGGATTCTGGTCCCTGGTCGGCAATCTGACGCAGCCGATCTTTCAAGGGGGCACTTTGCTGCACCGGGAACGCGCCGCTGAAGCGGCCTTGGATCAGGCTGGAGCGCAGTATCGCAGCGCGGTCATTGCCGCCTTCCAAAACGTGGCAGACACTCTGCATGCGCTCCAATCCGATGCCGATACCCTGAAAGCTGCAGCGGCCTTCGAACAGGCCTCCAAGCGGAGCCTTGACCTTGCACGTCGGCAGTTCGAACTCGGCTACGTTAATTACTTATCGTTGCTCTCAGCCGAACAGACCTATCAGCAGGCAGTGATCAATCTCGTACAGGCTAAGGCCAGCCGTTTTGCCGACACCGCAGCATTATTTATGGCGCTTGGCGGTGGCTGGTGGAACAGATCCGATGTGCTCGCCGGGATCGGCCAGTAATGTCCGTCGATACTGTGGCACGGTGCTCTCGGTTCAATGTTACGGGAACAGACTGACCGCAGGCCATTTAACGTCTACATTGGATAAGGATCCGTATCTACTGCAAGCGATTTTTGTCCCTCGTCCCTTTTGTCGGGACAGCGCTCCAGGGGTCGTCGGGCCACGGATGCTTGGGATAACGGCCCCGGAGTTCCCTCTTCACCTGCTGATATGCTTTATCCCAAAAACCCTTCAGGTCTTGAGTGATCTGTACAGGCCTGCCTGCCGGAGAAAGCAGGTGCAGAAGAATCCCCACTCTGCCTCGAGCGATGGCGGGCGTTTCGGCGAGACCGAACATCTCCTGCAGTTTCACTGCAAGCACCGGTGCCTCTCCCAAGCAGTAGTCGAGCATTACGCGCCTGCCGCTCGGCACCGTTATTGACAGTGGCGCACACTGCTCGAGAAGATAGAGTTGTTCTCGAGAAAGAAGGGCCCGTAACGCGGGCATAAGATTGAGCCTGGAAATGTCCTGGACGGTCCGTGTATCGCCGAGGTAGGGAGCAAGCCAGTCTTCGGAAGTCGAGGTGAGCCGCTCGTTCGAAAGGTCGGGCCACCCCTCTTCCGGAAAAGTCCTGCCCATCAGAAGAACCCGATGCTGAAACTGCCGCTCCTCCTTTCCAAAGACGAGCAGTTGAGGCGACGATCTCAGGACTTCGCAGAGGACCGGGACTGTCTCGTCATCGGAGGGCATGAAAGGTTTTGTCGAAAGTATTACGGCTCCGATTCTTTCTTCTGTTGCCGCAGTGATCTTTCCCTGCCTTTCATCCCACTGTACGTGTTTCTCCGTCTCGATTCGACTACCACACTCCTGGCGGATGATTTCTTCGCTGAGGGCAGCGGCGATATAAACAGTCCCCTCGCTTTTCTCGCCCGCATCTACGGTTACGGCAACGATAAATCGGCTCTGGCCAAGGCCGGACTTCGAGGAAAGCTTCACGCCCCTTCCCTGGGAGAGGACAAACCTGCCGTCCTGTTCGTCACGGCTGCGGCCGATCCTGTCGGGAAATGCACTCAGGAGGAGACGGCCTATCGCATCAGGATTGATAGCGTGTTTTTTGGGTTTCTGCTTTGAGGGCAGAATTCGCAGAACCTGTCTTGCGACCCTGTCCACGTTTCTGACGGCCATAAGATCGACCTCGTCCGGCACCCGGCTATCTTTCCGCCATTCCCACAGAATATCAAGCCTTGCAGCAATGTCCGCCTCCCGCGTATCGCCGGAACGGACTGTCATCTTCCTGAAAATATCGCGCTCTGAAAGAAGCGCTGCCAGGTCTGCGCCGATGTCGGGAATGCCGAGCTCGGCTGCTCTGAGTATGAGACGTCCCAGCCGTGGATGCACCGGAAGGAGCGCCATCTTACGCCCAGCTCTGGTAATAGCTCCCGAGCTATCGATCGCATTGAGATTAGCAAGGAGCTTCTTCGCCGTTTGCCAGCCGGCAGTCGGCGGCAGGTCAAGCCATGAAAGAGAGGAAGGGTCCTTCACACCCCAGGCAGCCAGATCGAGAACGAGCGATGAGAGATCAGAGACAAGTATTTCGGGAGGAGTGAAGGCGGCCATCGCCTGGAATGCGGCACGACTATAGAGGCGATAGCAAATACCAGGTCCGAGCCTGCCAGCCCTTCCTTTCCGCTGTTCGGCGGATGCCCTGGAGACTGTGACCGTCTGAAGGCGGTTCATTCCCGTTGATGGGTCGTATCTGAGCGAGCGTGCAAGTCCGGTGTCGACAACGATACGAACGCCCTCGATCGTGAGGCTCGTCTCGGCAATATTTGTTGCAAGCACGACCTTTCGCATTTGCATGGGGAGAATCGCTTGTTCCTGCTCTTTGAAGGGCAAGTCGCCATAAAGGGGATGGAGTGAAAGATCGCCTTTGCCTTTAGTCAATGGGAGCAACTCTTCGGCACAGGTCCTGATCTCGCCCGCTCCCGGCAGGAAAACGAGAATATCGCCCTCAGTCTCTCGCAGGGCTGCTCGCACCACTGCCGCAACACGCGCCGCCAACTGACCCTCCTGTTTTATTTCGGGGTATCGTTCCTCAACGGGATACTGCTTTCCGGTCGAAGATATCACAGGGGCATCCCCGAGGAGAGAGGCAACTTTTACACAGTCGAGTGTGGCGGACATGATAAGGAGTTTGAGGTCTTCTCTGAATCCTCTCCGGATGTCAAGGCACAGGGCAAGTGCGAGGTCCGCATGAATGCTCCTTTCATGAAACTCATCGAAGATCACAAGTGATATGCCTTCGAGGCCGGGGTTCTTCTGGATGCGGCGGGTCAGAATACCCTCCGTGACAACCTCAATACGTGTTCTGGGAGAAAGTCGGGACTCGAAGCGTATAGAGTACCCCACCGTATTCCCGACCTCTTCGCTCAGAAGATGGGCCATCCACCGTGCCGCCGAGACTGCGGCTATTCTGCGAGGTTCCTGTATGACTATCCTCCCATTTTCAGGGGCAATGGCGTCCAGAAGCGCCAGTGGAATGTGCGTAGTCTTTCCCGCGCCCGGCGGTGCGTGCAAAACGGCGACGTTATGGATCTGCAAAGCCTTCTTTAAATCTGGAACAATCTCATCAACCGGATAATTTTTCAATGGTTCACCGCACCTCTTACCATGACAATTATAATATTTTATTCCCGACCCCTGCCGATGAACAATTTTTCGAGATCGTCCGAATGGGAAAAGAGAAGAAAAATTGCGAATATTGCCGGATTCCTAATTGCTTTCACAGTCAACCTGACACTCCTCACCGCGGACCTTTCGCCGGAGGTATTGAGTTCCGTAAGAATGTGTTACAAGTGGCTTGCGGGGCGTCCGCCCCGCACTCTTTATAGTTTCTTTGACTTAAGAAACGTGAAGCACAGCCAAGTCTGATATTTTATGTCGGCCGATGGGTCACGATAGAGAAGTGAAAGGTTCAGCCTAACGTTTTTTTCCCGCCAAGTTCTCGGCATTGGTTTCTTCATTGCTCACCTCTGCGCTTGAGTCCTTCTGACACTCGATCCTGTCTTTCGCGCGATATCGAGGCAAGTAATGAAAAAATAGGTAGAAGGTTAGATCGACACGTGATAAGTTAATAAAAATCAGTCACGATACCAGAGAAGAAAGCTTTACCAATTTTGTGCCTACAGCAAGAGGGGGACTGCCCTGCCGAAAGCAATAACAGCAAAGTCGAGGTCGCTTTGTTGGTTTTGAGAAGAGAGGGGATGACACGACGTGGTTCAGGCTATTCATACTGCCGTTAGAGGAAGGGTGCGTTACAAGGTTGAAGGTCTCTATCGCTCGGAATCCCTGAAGCAGGCCATCGAACAAAGTCTTACCAGGCGTGAAGGGATCATCCGTATTTCCGTCAATACGCTTACTGGCACGGTACTGATAGTCTTTGACACCGGGAATGGCTTCTATTATGATTCAGCGTTGATCTCCATCCTTAAGGAAACTGTTGTTGCGCATCAGTTATCGGTCTCGCAAAGCAAACCGCCCATACCGGTAGGAGCAGACACTTTAGACGGCATTCCTCTCCGCACACAGTGTGACAGCGCTGGAATTTCGGATGTCCCGATGACGTCGCGACAATATCGAACGGCCGAAAAAGCCCCGAGTTTGCGCAAAATACGCTCGCAAGTTATTCACGCTGAGGAGCAACCGGAGCAAGCGTGGCATTGTTTGAAGCAGAATGAAGTACTGGAGCAGTGGGGAACGTCCGCTTCAGCCGGACTATCCGAAGAAGCGGTTCGCCAGCGCTTTATACAGTATGGTCCCAATCTCCTTCCTGAATCGGTACCCCGGTCAGGCTGGAGCATTTTCTTCGATCAGTTCAAAAGCCTCCCTGTTGCTCTCCTTGGCGTCGCGGCGGGCGTTTCCGTTGCCACGGGAGGGCTTGCGGATGCGGTGGTGATCCTCGGCGTCGTTATCATCAACGCATCGATTGGCTATACAACGGAGAGACAGACGGAAAAGACCATCCACGGGCTGAAGCGCCTCGTACAGCCTTCCTCAACAGTGGTCCGTGGCGGCGTCATGACGACCATCGATGCCAAAGAGGTCGTGCCTGGCGATTTGATCATGCTGAGACCGGGCAGCTATGTCACAGCGGACGCCCGTCTCATAAAGGCAAAATATCTGAATATTGATGAATCGGCATTGACGGGCGAGAGCATGCCGGTCATGAAAACCACCGGCGAACTGTATGTACCGGACATCCCCC
>JBEKCV010000006.1:0-92263 GCA_050014695.1 Thermodesulfovibrionales bacterium | reverse complement strand
TATAAGACGTCAGGTTGGGTCCATAAACCGGTGCGTATCACTCCAGGAGGTCAACAACACGCAACTTCACGGTGGGTCCAATTACAGCGGTAAGGTGGGTCCGATCTTAATCGGCGGTACCAGGTATGCCTCTTTGATCTCAGGAAAAGATGCATTGGGCGATATCTCAAGGATTTCATAATAATTATAAAAATCTTGTTCTATCATAGCATATGAATGCTCATTCTTTTTATAAGTTTGTGCCTAAAAGATTCTCTGCAACCGTTCTTAATCCCTGGGTACAGGGAGAAGAAGGATAGGCACTTATAAATGACTTTCTTTCATTTATGCAATTGTATACGGAATCGTCGTGCCCTATGTGGCCGGCATAGTGAACATGGAGACCAAAATATTTCAAGCAGACACTTTTCACGGAATTTCCAATAATTATCTCTTCGTTCTTTTTCACTTGGTTCAACACAAGGTAAATCTTTATATCGGATAGCTCTTCGTTTAGAACATGCATGATTTCGGTTGATGACCTTTTTAGAAAATCAACAAATTCCTTCATGCTTCTTATTCCAGTAGTGCTTCTGTTTTTCCATGTATTCTCGGCAAAGTCTTTTAAGCCGTGAGCGTTCAAGATGTTTTTCAATTTTCTGAACAGTGCTTTTTTTATGAATTGGTACATATTGTCTATCGCAGTGATTTCAGGAACGATAACCATTATCAACTTATCACCAACGAGAAAGGTATCTAAGGTATTAAAATGTGTTCCACTTCCGAGATCAAGGAGGATGTAATCGGTGTCGAGGGCCTTAATGTGACTAAAGAATTTAAGCTTTTGCGTGTATTTAATGCTATCGGTCGAAAATGACTGCACATCTCCCGACACAAAACCCATCTTCGGGTCTGTGCCATCAATGATTATCTCAGCAAGAGACAACTTCCTTTCAAAAAAATCCGTTAGAGAATACTTGGGCTTATTGATGCCAAGGAATGTGTGAAGGTTTGCACCTCCAAAATCAGCATCGATCAGAACAACCCTATCACCCCTTGCAGCAAGGTAATTACCTATGTTACTTGCAATAAAGCTCTTACCCGTGCCTCCCTTACCTCCCCCAATTGCCCAAATCTCGCCTCCTTTTTTCTTAAAAGATTCCATCAAACC
Organism: Thermodesulfovibrionales bacterium; assembly: GCA_050014695.1. Lineage (GTDB taxonomy): Bacteria > Nitrospirota > Thermodesulfovibrionia > Thermodesulfovibrionales > UBA9159 > UBA9159. The sequence goes on along the minus strand of JBEKCV010000006.1, from coordinate 91,113 downwards.
TCATTAAACAGGGCTCTCGTCCTTGCCGTATTCATCCTAAGGCGAAGTTTCCTGCCCAAATCGGTTGCGCATTCTTGTAAATATGAAGCAAGATCGTGAGCGGTGTTATGGTTCATCTGAACGAACTTTACCCCCGATCGAAATCGGCGTCCGGAGCCGTCGTCAAGAGTCCAGACTACACGACACGTAACATGGAAAACCGCACTATGCAAAAAAATCTTTGCCGTATACACCTTTTCTTCCCTCAGTCTTTCACTGCATTCGACGGACATGCCTCCTCTGCTGATATTCACGACCTCTACATTCGTGGTGAACTGCCTCAACGCCGGATCTTCTTGTTCAACTTCCCTTTCCAGGTGAGGGCTCATCCTATGAATCAATCTTCTCGATCCTCCTATTGAGCGCTCGCAGCAGTATCCGGAATATCGTGAAACCCTAAATCCAGAAAAACTTTTCCTCTATGATCCCGAACTGTTTGAAAATTCCTAGAACCTTCACTCGTAAACAGTTGAAACCTCATTTCAAGAAAACTGACATAGTCAGCCCATTCCTTTGTCACTGTCTCTTACTGTTTTTTAAAACCAAGTTTTTCCAGTTCCTTCGGTATGGCTTGCGACAGTATCATTTTGACTATCTGGCTTTCGGAGCGCCGATGATAACTTCCTTCGCTGTCTGACAATTTCTTAATCATGGCTTTCAAGTCACCGTCTTTTTCTTTGTTATAATAAGTTGCTATCTTTTCTGTTTTTCCCATTCCTATCACCTACTTTAGCTTTGTGTGTATTGTATCAGACTAACCAGTATTAGTTCAGGTTAAGCTAATCTGGATCACTATACTCTAAATTATTATCCTTGTCAAGAAAAAAATGAGAGTCTGTTCGCAGAAAAATGAAAATGTCACAGGTATCTGGAAAATGTCGCGATAAACGAAGCTTTTGAAAGGAGGAGGGAATACAAAATCAGACACCTATTTGCAAAACCCAGTGGGTGGAGACCGCAAAAAACGGGCGAGGCACCCCGAGGTCCGCCGATGTCCTGTGGCGAGGATAATCGTTCACCGGCAACACGGGTGTGACAAAATTGTCGTGGATCCAAGGGAGTAACTTTTTCCAATCTGATTTGATGTTCCCAGTTACAGGCAGCAGGAAAAACAGGGGCTGAAAAACGGATTATCCGGTATGGCTAAGTACCATGGTCAAAAAACAGAACGGAACAGGTAGCCCTCCATATCGGCGCCACCCGAGATGGTCACAGCTCAGCCCCCGATCTGTCCTGCTCTCGTACAGGGTCGGCCCGAGGTGTGACCATCTCGTCCGTTGCCGGCGAACTTTCGGCATCCGAATCGTCATGAGAACTGTTCAGATGGCGATATGGAAGATCCTTCCATATCTTTAGGAACGGTATTGGTATTAATGCAGAATCGCTGCCTGTAGTCATCTGTCACATGCATATTCGGTATATATTTTCTCAAGGCAATTGTCCTCGACCAGCACTACAAAGCCCACTTCATCACGTTTTACGAGTACTCCATAGTGCTCCAGGTGCGCATTTTGTGCGAGTTCGTCTGCTTTGTTCCACACTTGATCGAGGTTCTCCACGGTTGCTGAATTCTTACCCCGAAAGCTCTTATGACCATCACTATTGAGCTTTACTATGTGCACATGGAGCTGGTCCTGGCTGCGGCACGCCTTTTCGTTCACCACCAGTGCGATATCAGACTCCTTCGCACGAGTTTTCGCGACGTCCCAAGCAAAACTCCAAATACCGGTGGGGCGGTTTTTATCTTCCACGCCAGTCACCTGCTTGAGAGGCAGAGCAAGCCCGTGCACAAACCCGTCCGGACATCCGCACATTTTGTGATCGCGGATAACGACAAAGTCATCGGACTTTTTCCACACCTCCGTTGTGCTCAAACATGCACACTTGCTGTCAACTTGTGGGACTCGGCAATGCATGCAATAATCAGCGATATTACTATCAAGGCAATTAGAGACGATGTCCCAAAGCAGACTTCTTTCACTCGTCGCAAGAGCGATTTGGGCAAATAGGATTAGTGTCGTAAACAAGATAGCAAGCAGTGAGAACTTACCAAGTCTTTTCAATCGATTCTCACCTTCATCGCAGATATTCCAGAATGAGGAGACTGCTTAAAGCCATTATGTCTATTCGCCCGACAGACTGGCTCCGCAACACTCCTGACAGAGACACACCAAGACCCCGCAACATTATGCAACTCTGTGAAAGAACTATATCATAACCGGACTGGATTGAAAAGAGCGGGACTATTCCGCAACGGCGGAAGGCTGCCGATGTCTTGGCATTGTAAGGCAATAGCAGTAAAGGGGCAATTGGGACAATATGGAGACCGCAAAAAACTGGGGGAGCTCAGCGGCCATTTTCGCAGCTTCCTCAGTTTTTTCAAATCCAGGATACCAGTGGTTAAACTTTTCCCTCAACTCCTCATTAAGCACCTTCGTCCGGACCTGTAAGAGAAGGTGGGCGCCTTTTGGACACCATCGCATTTGCTGTTTTTTGACCAATATACCCCTGGAACTCCTAGCCTTAGTGTTGTTAGGCGTGCTCTTGACCAACATGTGGCGCCAGATGAAAGGACTAACAACGGATCCAGGTGACCCTAACTTGATGGTAAACTGCAGGATCTTTGGAATCATCCATGGACGGATTTTATCACAAAGTCTTCGCCTCCCACGGTTTTCCACGGCCTCCATCTTTTTGCAAGCTGTCTCATCAGTGACCTGGGGAAGTGCCGCTGATACCATCAGGCTGACCGACGGGGTTATGCTGCACGGCTTCTGAGGCTTATATCAACGCTTTTGGGGTTAACAATATACGCATTCCCCAACCAGTAGAAGCTTTTTCACGTTATTGTTATACTAGCAACCGTGAATTTAGGATTATGCGGAAGTCATAGGACTGGAAAAACAACCTTGGCTGAGGTCATATCTCAAAGGATCGGGATACCCTTTGTTAAGACCAGTACTTCAGAGGTATTCAGGCAGCATGGCTTGGATCCTTCCGAACCGCTTGATTTCAAGAAGAGACTCTGGATTCAGCATGAAATATTGGATGCTGCAGAAAAGGTGTGGCAAACTGAGCAAAGACAATTTGTCACTGATAGGACTCCTTTGGATATGGCAGCTTACACACTGGCCGACATTCGAGGATTTACCGAGCTTAACTTCGCTGAGTTAGAGGGATATCTCAATCGTTGTTTTCAGGTCACCAATAAACTCTTTCAGCTCATCGTTTTGGTCCAACCCGGGATTCCACTTGTGTATGAACGGGGAAAGGCCTCGTTGAATGAGGGTTATCTTGAACACTTGAATTTTCTGGTACTGGGCCTGTGCAATGATGATCGAATTGAAGGTACTTTCCTGCACATCCATCGTGAAATGATCGATCTGGAAAATCGTGTTAAAACAATTCTGGAAGCAGTTGATAAAGTGAGGGCTTACGTAAAACCTAACTGATAACACCCCAAAGGGAACACGGCCCAGGCGCGGTCACCTGCACGCGGTCTGACCGCCGGGACACGCTTATCCGGCACTGAGTCCCTGAGTCCCGCGCATGCGCAGCCAATCGCGTTCTCTTTGGATGCCCCTCTCGGCTCCACCGGCCTAGCCTTCTGCTATTCAGGTTCGAGGGTAACCTGAACAAAGTCCGATGGACTGATCCAACGCGCGAAGGACCTTCTCACGTCGCGGGCCGTGGTCTGTAAATACTTCCTCGCCGCAACGACAGGCTCATCGAGTGGGAGGCCCTCAACCGCGAGTTCGAGCAACAATTCGGCAAGTGCATGGGTACTTGCGCGCGACAGGGATATGCGCCGAATCAAAAGGGTCTTTGATCGGGTCAGTTCAGCAAATGAGATATCCCTCTTCTGCATATCTCTCAGGTCCCTCTCGACAATTGCCCTTGCTCTGGAGACATTCCCCGGATCACAGGCATAAACGACGGCAAAGAGGGAACGGGTCTTCCTCGCATCGAGGATTGCCTCCACACTGTATACGAGGCCGGTCTTCTCCCGCAGGTCTCTGTAGAATCGCGTCGCATAGAAGGCTCCCGAAAGAACATGGCGGCCGACCTCGAGAACGTAGTAATCCGGGTCATGCCGCGTTATTCCCAATGTTTCAGCCAGGGTCACTTCCGTCTGGACCCTGCTTCGATCGATAACCCCAACAGTCGATGGCGTGTTGGAAGGCACGGGCGGTAGATCTGTTCCAGGCCTCGGCCCTTCGGACGACCAGGCGGCAAAGTACCGCTCCACAACCTTCGTAGCCTGGTCCTGTGTGAGGTTGCCGATGATGACTATGGTAGTCATGTCCGGTCTGAAGACTTTCTTATGATATGATTTCACGTCTTCCAGGCTGAGGGATGAAACCGACTTTGGCGTTGCTTCCCTCAGGGATGGATCCCCCGATGGGTAAAGACCCTTTCTGAGAGCCCGGCGGACGAGATACGACGGACTCTCAAGCCTGCCTTTCAGACTTTCAGATGTCTCCTTCTGCAGCACGTGGAACGCCTCTTCGGGGAGGGCCGGTCTCAGAAGATTGTCCGCAAGGAGTTCCATGCCCCGCTCGAATCCAGAAGAAATGACCTGTAGAGAGAAGTCAGTACCTGCAGACTCTCGTGCCGAGATGTCGTCGAGGGCCTTTTGAAAAGACAGACGGTCGAGAGTCGCGGAGCCGTAAAGGAAAAGGCCGTTCAGGACATCCGATACTCCCTCCTTCCCTCCGGGGGCCTGAAGGTCCTGATTATTCTTTACCCTGCCGAACACGCTTACGGTATCACTCACTGTCTCACGAACGAAGATGATCCTGAGACCGTTCGGCAGCGTAGTTACGTACGGGTTGACCTCCCATGAGGGCAAGGCCGGCCGCCGCACCGTTTTTTTCGCCCATGCGGGCAGGGCTACGGACTTTGTCCGTGAAGGAGCAAAGGACTCAGGCGCACCAGCCTCCCTGCGCACCGAGGGCGCGCCAGAGGGCTGAGGTATCAGAATTCCCACAAGGGCGGTTTGTACAACCAGGTACTTCCGTGCCACCCGTGTCACATCCTCGGGGGTCACCCTGCGGATCGCCTCGATATCCTCGTCAGGGGAATTCCTGCCCTCGACTGCAAGTGTCTGAGACCAGACCGATGCCAGACCTGTAACCGAATTCTTTCTGAATTCAGCGTCGGCGATCTCATGTTGTTTCGCTGCTTCCACCAGATCGGCAGGGAGACCGTCTTTGAGATAACCGCCAACGAGAGACTTCAGAGCGTCCACCAGGGCATCGCCGTCTGCGCCCCGAGGGAATGAGGCAGACACAGAGCCGAGAGAAGCCTCCGGCAGAGGACTGAGAGTGAAATCCACATCCAGTGCCTTGCCTTCTGTCACCAAAGTGAAGAGTCTGCTTCTCTGACTATCAAGCACGTCTGCCAGAACCATGACGGCAGCGTAATCCGGACTCCTCATACCGGGCAAACGAAAGCACAGAAGGGCCTGTCCCTCGGCCTGGTCGGTGTCCATCTTGATGACAGCAGGCTTAAGCGGCTCGAGATTGATCGATGGGCGTGGGGGAGCAGGTCTCGCAGGAATGTTGCCGAAGAGTTCCTTAACGGCACGAAGCGTCACGTTCGGGTCAACGTCACCGGTTATGACCAAAATGGAGTTATTCGGTCCATACCATTGCCGGTGAAACTTCCCCAGCATCGCCGCTGTCGTTTTGTCAAATGAAGGACGAGTGCCAAGGGCGTCATGGGCATAAGGTGTCCCTTCGAACATGTGAGAGAGGATCCTCGTATAGAGGACGTACTCGGGGTCGGAGAGATCCTGCGCCACCTCTTGATTTATAGCGCCCCGCTCCTTGTCCCAAAGCTGAGGACTATCGAGGACTGCCCTCATGCGTATGGCTTCTATCCGCAACGCCGCGTCCAGGTCCTCAGCGGGCACTGTGAAGAAATATTGGGTCACCGTCTGCTGCGTGTCGGCATTGAATTCACCGCCGAAAGCAGCGATAAGGGCGGAAAGTTGGTCCGCGGAAAGACCAGGGCTTCCCCTGAACATCATATGCTCCTGCGCGTGGGCCATGCCCGGGAAGCCCTCGGGAGCTTCATCGGCTCCCACGAGATAATTGACCATTGTCGTAGCCACTGGCGCAAGAGGGCTCTTCACGATGACGACCTTGAGACCGTTGCCGAGGGTCGCCCTAACAACGTCTTCCGCCGCTGCGACATGGCGACTGCCCGCGAACACACAGAAGCCGATAAATACAAGTGTTACTATGCGGCGGGATACCACCGCTCGAGACCACCTCGACGTCCTAAGGCTCGTGAGCTCGCCCTTTAAGAACGCCCAGTGGCGATCCTCTCCGAGGTTTTTACGTCTGACAAGCGTGACGAGGTGAAAGACTCCGAACGCACTAAGCATCGCAAATATTTCGACAATGAACCATCCAAACGCCATCCCATGTTCCGTGTACATTCCATCTCCTTTACCGATACCACGGTCTGACCTTCATGCCGCAGGATTGCCGGCTTTAGGATGCCACGATCGACGGAGAAAATGTCCGCGCACCTCTCCTGACCAGAAAAAGTGCCGGCCGATTTCCCCGCGTTGCTCAAATTCATGTTCATGCCCTCGATGAGGAAATCCTTTTAACAGAAAGTCTATCACCATTTCGGGGAACCGTCAATCACGGGACCCGGCTCAAATGGAACCTGTGGCATCGTGACGCAGCAGGGCACCTCTCGAAAAAAGAGGTTAGGCCTGTCTTAGCGGAAGAGCCGGGGTAGCATACTCAGGAAGTCGGCGAACTTATGTTTGATCCTTCTTCGATCCCACGAACCAATCGCTCTTATCGGCAAAGAGGACATTGAAGGTCGTGAGTGAACCGTAACAGCGAGTGATGTACTGATGGAGATCCACCTTTTCACCATCTGAAAGGGTTTCGAAGGAATTGATATTCTGCTCAAGCATACGGAGTTGGTTCCGGATCATGACGATCTTGTGGAAGAAGGTCTCAATAGGGATGGCCTTTTGCTGGAGATCGGGTCTAACCGGCTTGAGGATCAGGTCGCCTCCGCGCCACTTGTCAGCGATGGGTGTGGTCCCGATGAGGCCTTCCTCGCGGAGCACCTCCCTGATGGCATCCTTCAGTTCATCCATATCCTTCTCCTCATCTTCAGCAGTGAAAGGGGTATCCGATAACTCTGTCTCTGCATCTGAACGAAGAAAGGACTTGATGCCGGCCTTGATAAAACTCACGGTGATATGATCTCCCTCAATATTCACGATCCTGCCGATGCCGAAACCGAGATGATGAACGACGAGCCCCGTATAAAAGTTTTCCATTTCATAACTCCTGAAGCATCCAATTTATCGCCTCTTCCCGAGACAAAGTGTCTTGGTCGTCTGTCTTAGTGAATTACCCACGACTGAGATCAGTCGTGGCTTCCAAGCTTCAACGGCAGGGCTCGCCGTTAAGGTTGATGCGACCCTACCAGCGATACGAATATGCGCCTCAAGACAATGCCTCCTTGAGGCGCATGAGCAACTGCACTATCTTCAGCGTCTCCGCAACGGTCCTCGTACCCGCACCGCACGAAGGAGTGAGGATTATCTGGGATAACAGAATGTCTTTCGGTATATGCTTGGACAGGATTCCCATCCGGTTATTGAATGTGGCGAAGACGGACTCGGGTGTTTCCTCACTGATCGCATCTGTTGTTGGAACAGCACCCCAGGCGAGATAGCCGCCATTTTCAAGGAATTTTCTGATATCTTCATGGTAGATGGCGAAGCCGTCAAAATAGGCATACGCGTCAAAGTTGATGACCTCAGCCCCACTTTTGATAACAAGGGGCCAGTCAGCATTGCCGCAGCAATGAATTCCTGGTATCCCACCGGCATTCCGTATAGCGTCAGCTGTTTCCCTGAGCAGCCTGAGCGATTCTTCACTGCTCACGCCGAGGTATGTGCTACTCCCGACCGCGGAGAGTATCGGTTCATCAATGAATATGATGACATGGTCTGCAAAGGTTCTGAGCTGGTCTATCTGCCATCTCGCCTTTGCCTGCAATAGCATCAGGGAAATCTGTCGAAGTTCCTCATCGAAGTAAAGCAGCCTGCCCTCACGATCTTTCAGTCCGAGAGTAAAGGTGAGGGGGCCTGTTATCTGCCCCTTGAGATATTCGAAATGCCTGGATTTGACAGCCCTCAGAAAGGCATGGAGACCCTGTGCATAATCCCCCGAGATAGCGATTTTCCAGTTATCACCATATGCCTCGTAGAATCGTTCGAGGTCGTCACTCTCATCCCTGACGACGGAGATTGTCTCTTTCTCTGCGTCGACGTGAATGAAGGGCATTCCCTCGGAATACTGAGTTGTCATCCATTCAAGAAATGATACCTTCGGAAGCTGGGGCCAGAAGGGGATATCAAAGGTTTCGAGCACAAGCTTGCAAGCCTCATCGGGGTCGCGATGGGGAAGACTCCCTATGCCAGTGATGGAAAACGGTCTGATCATCTACAAAATAATACCCTACGGGAAGATAAAAAGGCAAAGAAGGTTCTTGAAAAATAGGGGTATCGGTCAGCAATAAGTCCTCCTACCATCAGCGCGATCGGGCAAGGCGACTACCGGTGTTCGATCAGCCTGAAGTATTCTTCCCTGCATTTCGTCTCGATATCGAGAAGTCTCTGGAATGGTTTCCTGAAATCCCCTTTTCCGGAGGTGAAAACCCCGTGGCCGTAAACAAGAACTCCGTTCCCTTCTTTCATGGCTGAAGGAACGGTATGCATCAAGCCTGACGAACCTCTCCCGATTTCCCCCGAGACGATCGGTATCCCTGAAATCTCGCGCCTCTCCTTACATGACGTGTGGCACATATCTCTGTCACACGTGTCTTTTAAACAATGCATGGACATGACGACAGAAAATCTGGGGTGACCATGCAAAATAGCATGATCTCCCGTCTTATAATAAATCTGCTTATGTGCTGACAACTCAGAGGATGCGGTAATGCCGACGGATGACGAACCATCAAGGGGGACAGCATCGATACAGGACTCGAGCTCATCCAGGGAACTCCCTGTCTGACTTATATAGAGGAAATTGTCCGAGACGTAGGAAATATTTCCGAAGAATGAATCTACGAGACGGCAAGTGACAACGGCCCTTCCGGCCTCGGAAATCATTTTGATGATCGCATCTTCATCACCGGCCGGTCCCTCCATGAGACTGAAAGGGGACAGATCAGGAACGAAAGCGGATGTATAGCTGGCTATTCTTTCAAAGGCGTTGATACCGTCCTTGCCGGGGATTGTTTTGGCGGAAGCACCTTGCTGGAGAGAGATCAGACGGTCATAGAAATACTTGACGAACGACGAAAAACAAGCAGAACTGAAAGATACAAAGGCCTGCTCAGGAGTTACAACACCGTAAGTCACGATCCCCCTGTCCTTGATGATTGCAGCCTTTCTGTGAGAGAGGGCCTTTGCTATTGTCTCAGGCGAGAATTCTTCCACAATGGGTATGTCATGGAAAAATGTCCTCATCTCGCAGTCGAGGGGAACAATCCGCCTGGGATCCTCATCATTTGCAGAAGAGCGGATGATCTCCTGTACGATGCTCTTATAGGGCTCGGCTGGTTCTGCAAAGAGGACGGAATTGATATTCATAAGATCGAAAACCTTGCTCAATTGTAGGGTATCACCCCTGAGAGGCCTGCTTGAGACTAACTCGGCATCACGCGCAAGAAAAACCGCGTTCTCCTTCTTTGCGAGCCCCTGTGATTCGAGTTTATCGAGATATTTCCGGATCAGCCGTTCCATGCAATATTATGCAATAGGAGAATCGACTGATGCTATAGCAGTGTCAATAGTCTGTAACCTTTTCCATCGACTGCTTTGCGTAATATTCCAGATCGAGAAGCCTCCTCTTGATATCAACTCCCCCTGAGTATCCGCCCAGTGAACCATTAGACTCGATGACCCTGTGGCAGGGAACAACGATCGGCAAGGGATTCCGGCTGAGCGCCTGCCCGACTGCTCTCACTGCCTGCGGTCTGCCGATCCTCTCAGCTATCCATTTATACGACCTTGTTTCTCCGTAGGGGATGTTTTTGAGGCAGAGCCAGACCTCTTTTTCAAAATCGGTGCCCCGGAGAAAATCGATCTGTTGGTCAAACTCTCGCAGTGTCCCCCTGAAATAAGAACTCAATTGTTTCTTGAATAGGGCTGATTGTTTTCTCGACTGCAAGGTCACGATATGTCGTGGTTTCTTGAAATCTATCCCGGTTAACGTATCTCCGGAAAACAGGAGATACAGATCTCCGATGGGGCTTGGAAAGATATCGATGAAGATATCAGGTCTGTGGGAATGCCTCTGCTTCATCCATCTCTTTGGAATAAATCTCCACCCGATCGCCGCCCCGTTTGATCGCATGCGAAAGCGCCCTCTCACAACACAGGATAAGTTCTTCGGGCGTCTGGCCGTCGAGGAAGGCAAGGCCAACACTTGCGGTTACCCTCCCCTTCGGCTGGGTCTCTCCGTGTACGAAGGGGTAATTCCTTATGATCGCAGCGAATCGGTTGCCTAATGAGAGGGCCGAGGAGAGAACAGTATTCGGCAGCAGCACGGCAAATGCGTCTCTGCCGTAGCGCACGACGACATCAGAACCCCTGATATTTTTTCTCAGGAGTTCTGCGATCTTGACGAGCACTTCGTTTCCAAACTGATCGCCGTTGCTGCTCACATACGTACCGAATGAATCCACATCAAGGATAATGAGATCCAGCGGCTGTTTGTATCGCATGGCCTTTTCAACCTCTTGGGCTAATCGGATCTGAAAATATCGGTGGCTGAAGATGCCCGTGAGGCCGTCCAAGAGTCCCGCCTTCTTTGGATACAGCACTTCTATCTCCATGATATGGTCAAGGAGCTCAGTGGGATTGAATTTGTGTTTTCGTATGATCCTTTCGATTTTCCCCACAACACTTATCCTGTCTTCAACAGATATATCTCGTTCCGTAAGAATAAAAATAGGGATGTTCCTCGTCGAGGGGTTTTCCTTTAGTTCCTTCACCGCATCAAAGCCGAGCATATCGGGGAGCTCAAAATCGAGCAGGATTACATCGGGTCTCAACGCCGTGGCGAGCTCAATGCCCCGTCTGCCTTCTTTTGCGGAGTAAACCAGGAATTCCTGGGTCGTAGTGCCTTCCAGGAGGGAATCCAGATCTCCTTTGGCTTCGATAACGAGTATGGTTACCGGACATCTCTTGCACCCCATGATACTCAGACCCTGCAGTATATTGAGCAGGGCATCTTTGTCAAGGGGTTTGAGCAGGTAATCGGTTGCACCAAGGGCAAATGCCAGATCCTTATTGTCGATTATGGAATGGATCAAAACGGGGATACGGGCTGTTGCCTCATCCCCCTTGAGGGCCTGAAGCACCTCCCAGCCGTCTTTCTTCGGCAGCATGATATCAAGGAGAATGGCGAAGGGTCTCAAGATATTGGCCTTTTCTATGGCATCCTCACCGTCAAATGCGTGGGCGACTTTATACCCTGCCTGGGTGAGGTGCAGGGTGAGGAGTTCCGCGCTGGGCGCGTCATCTTCCACAACGAGTATGAGCGGAGCCCTTTCCTCCATCCAGGGGAAATTGAGGTTTACCGCCTCAACCTCCTCAGAAGGCGATTCTTGAACGGGTGACGTTATTGGTATCTCAAAGGTAAAGGTGCTTCCTTCGCCGAGCTTGCTTTCCACAGAGATCCGGCCTGTGTGGAGTTCCACGAGGCGCTTCGTCAGTGCAAGGCCGAGCCCAACACCTTCATACCTTCTCGACAGGGTCGATTCCACCTGCTCGAATTCATTGAATATCCTTTCTTTATCGTCAGGGCTTAAGCCCACTCCGGTATCCCAGACAGAAAATTTGACGTACTGATGGTCTCCCGATTCGCCCTTGCCCGGTTCTCTGTCGATGAGAACCCCGACCTTTCCGCCTTCCGGCGTGAATTTGACGGCATTTGAGAGAAGATTATAGAGGATCTGCTTCAATTTGACCCTGTCGGCGGTAATCGAATCAACGGAATCGCTCATGGAGAGCTTGAACTCAATAGTTTTTTTGTCAGCCAGGGGCGTCATGATATTGAAGACTTCGGACAGCACGGATATCACAGGGAACGTCTCATAGCTCATATCAAATTTTCCTGCCTCTATCTTTGCTATGTCGAGACAGTTATTAATGATGTCCAGAAGATGCTTGCCCGATGATTGAATATTCTTGATATATCGCTCCTGGTTTTCCGTGAGGTCACCGAAGGTCTTTTCCAGCAGCACATCGGAAAATCCGAGAATGGAATTCAGGGGGGTTCTCAGTTCATGGTTCATGTTGGTAATGAACCTGCTCTTTAACTGGCTTTCCCGGTCAAGCTCCCTATTGAGTTTTTCAAGATCCTCGGTTCTCTCCATCACCGTTTTGTCGATCCGCTCGGTCAGCTCGGCTATCGCCCCTTCCTGCTCCCTGATCTTTTTCAGGGTGTTCTGCCTGTCCACGATGAGTCCGAGAATCCGTGAGAAGAGGCTGACCGCCCGTTTTTGTCGCTCCGAGTACTGCCTCGGCTTGAAGTCGTCCAGATAGAGTACCCCGAAAACATGACTGTTTATCAAGAGAGGCGATACGAGGACCGATGCGATACCTTCATCCATAAGAACGGCATTATTTGTATAATTGACCTTTGAGAGATCGGGTATGGCAACCATCTCCTTTTTCTTGATGATGAGATCTGTCAACCCTCCCGTCATGATCTTCCAGCGTTCATTGTCGGTGAATCTTTTGCTCAGGCCTTTTGAGGCGAGGACATGCATCTCTCCTTTTTCCACGAGTGCTATGCTTCCAGCAGGAGAATCCGTTATCTCCAACGCCTTTTCGAGGACGAACCGCAAGAACTCTCCCAGCTGATCCACCCTGGCCATGTTTTCTGTAATAATGCCGATTCTCTTCTCATCTTCGATAGCCTTATATAGCTCCACCATGGCCTTTTTCTGCTTCTCGATCGTTTTCCAGAGAAACCGTGCACCAATGGTGTCAATAACCTCTATGTGGTTGAACAGAACCCGTATCGTTTCGCTTAAGGTTGCCTCCCCCGTGACATTGAAAATAATTTCCGGCTCCGATGACGTTGCAAGGATATTGATGTCGTCAAAGATGGGAATGCCCCATTTCCGGGCAAGCGCTGCTCCCGGGGTCTCAGGGTTTTTTTCATAGAGCCCCACGATCTTTATATCGGGCTCGTTCCGCAGCATGGACAGCACGGTACTTCCCGTTATGTTACCGCCTGCGAGCGCAATTTTAAGCATTGATGCCCTGTGCCGGTTCCATCACCTGCATCATCTTGAGAAACTGGGATACAAGATCAGGATCCCACTGGCCGCTGCCCTTTTCATGCCTGAGTACTTCCAAGGCCAGTTCAGGGGACCTCCCCTCCCGGTACGGTCTTCTTGAGACCATGGCATCAAAGGAATCAGCAATGGAAAGCACCCGGGCATAAAGAGGTATCTCAGTGCCTTTCAAGGAATCAGGGAAACCCCGACCATCCCATCGCTCATGGTGATTTCTGATAGCAGGGAGCATATCCTGCATGGACAGAAGGGGCTTGCATATGTCCTCTCCGATGAGTGTGTGGCGCTTTATGGCGATGAGTTCGGAGCTGTCGAGATCGCTTTCCTTGAAGAGTACTTCCGTGCTCAACCCTATCTTACCGATATCATGGAGTATGCCCGCCTTCCTCATCTGTTCCTGGACTTTCCTGCCGAAACCGAGGAAAGAAGCAAATGACCGGGAAAGCTCGCCGACACGCGTCGAATGTCCCCGTGTGTAAGGGTCTCGCGATTCCATCGCCACAGCGAGGGTGAGTATGATGTTTTCGGAATGCTCGAGCTCATCCTGAAGCGCCTTCAGTTTCAGGAGGGAGCGGACTTTTGTGGTGAGTTCCTCAACATCAAAAGGCTTTCTGATAAAGTCATCTGCGCCGCATTCAAGGCCGGTTATTTTACTCTGCTTGTCCATCAGTGCCGTGAGGAGGATCACAGGGAAGAACTGCTTTACACACCTATTCTTCAGTCTCTCGCAGAGTTCAAACCCGTTCATCCCCGGCATCATCACATCAAGAATGGCTATGTCGATTTTTTCAGACTCAAAGATATCGAGGGCCGCGGAAGCGTCAAGTGCGGTAAAGACTGTAAAATTATTTCGTACGAAAATTGCCTCGAGGAGTTCAAGATTAGTCATGAGATCGTCCACAACGAGAATGGACGGTCTTTCCTCCGCAGCTCTGCAATCAATCAGTGCCATAAAAAAAAATTAAAACACGACGAGAGTAATTTGTCAAGATATTTCTTTTACTCTGTATTGTTATAAGAACAATCTCATTCGTCACTTTAGATTTCTAAAGGAGCCGTACTCCGGCGTAATAACAGCAGCACGCATTGTCGAGATCATTGATGAATGCTCTCTCGATGCCGTCCTCAAAGATGACCCGAACGAAGCAAAAACCGCCAGGAAGAGCGGAATGTCTCTCTTCTATGACTTCACCATCGCCCCAGTAATCATATTTGAGGTGCTTCACCTTATCGCCAATCCTTAAATATAAGCGTTGCTTCATGGGCTATTATACCATTGCGAATTTCGCCAGGGCCAAAGGCGCTATCGGATGTATGTTCCATAGATGGAATAGACAAAATGGCCGGTGATTGGGAGGCTGTCTTTACCCCATTCCTTCGGAAGCGGCCAGAAGGGCTGAGCGTCCTTGAGCGCCTGCTGGGCCGCCTCGTCAAGGCTCCTATGGCCGGACGTCCGGACCAGCTCAATGTCACCCAGCATTCCGTTTTTCTTTATGGTAAAACTGATAATGAGGTCGCCATGGATACCCGCCATAGCCGCATCGGGAGGGTATGTCCAGATACTTTCAATTTTTTCTTTTAATCTCAGCATATAGGTACGGTACTTGAACTCATCCGTATCGAATGTGATGGAATTGTCCTTTTTTTCCTCGTCCTTCTTCGCTAATTTCTCCACCACTTCGGTGTCAAAGAGTTTTTCCCTGAGCGTAGGAGGGGGGGGGCGTTTTATCTCACCGGGCTGAGGCGATCCCGGGCGGGGGGGAATCGCTGCACTCCCCTGTCCTTCACTGGACGGTCTGGGCATCGATGGAACCCCTTTACTGCCTTCAACCCCTGCTTCTCTCATGTTCTGAGGCGGGAAGGAAGGCTGCTGCCGGGCCTCCGTCTGCGGAAGTACCTGTCTTTCCGGTACAGAAGGCCTTGGCAGGTGGGTCCTTGCAGAGGATGCTGCGGAGGGCGGAGGGCTCTTTACAGATGGAACCCTGGCAGCTCCGCTTTGCCTTTCATCAGGCAGTTCATCGGGGGCTACGAGCCTTGTGACAAAGGGTTTTGGCTGCGCTTTTTTTTCCGGGGGAATGAAGTAAATCAGCAACCCCGCCAAAAGGTGTGCGACGAGAGAAAGGATGATCGCTATTTTCAAAAAAGTCGATTTATTCATCAGTTCCTTGTCTCATGCTTAACGGTTAGAGCAACAGTGCTCAGACGCGCACAGATAATCCCGGAGGTGAGTAGGAAAGAAAAGGTCCCGTACGAGCCTCAACGAATGAATAATCTCCTGAGGATATGAATATAAGTCCGTAGGCTCTCCCTTCCCGGTTCCTTTTTGAGCCAGAGTCTCATGGAAGCGCTCTGCACTTCTGGTATCCTGCAAAATTGAACGAGCCTCTCCGCCTGGTTGTCGTCCGTCAAGAACTTTTCCCACAGACGTCTCATTAAGGAAAACCGTCTCCTGAAGTTCTGTTCCCACAGTTTTTTATAATTTCCTATTTTTCCTTCGGCGATCGCCGTTGCGGCGAGCTCGCCTGATTTCATCGCATAATAGATCCCCTCATAGGTTAATGGCAAAACCTGACCTGCTGCATCGCCCACAAAAAGTACGTTGCCCCTCGCGAAGAGATCTCCCTGCCAAAGAGGTACGCGGTACCCTCTAAGAGATATGCCTTTTCCCGTGGCATGGGTCTCGTTTATTTTTAACGCTCTTCTCTCAAGAAAACGCTGCCACATCATCTTTATCTCGCGAAAGTTAAGAGAACCGGTCCCGAGCGAGATGCCCTCTTTCTGGGGGAACACCCAGGAATAGAAGCGCGGGGCATGGGAAGAAGAGAACCAGAACTCGCAGCAGTCTGTCTCCTCGTCCTTAATCTTTCCCGTCAACGTAAGGCAAGCGTAAACGGGTTTTATGCTCAGCGCTGCCCTCACCCTTGAGTTCACCCCGTCCGCAGCTATCACGTAGTCTGCCTTCACCTGGACATTGTGGCCATCCAGAGAGACCTCTGAGGCGACCGTCTTTCCGACGTCAGCGAAATGCTTGAACTCACCTTCAAGCAGCCTTGCGCCAAATTTTTCAGCTTCTCTCCTGAGAGCCGAGTCGAAATCACCCCTCCGCACTATGGCGATCGATGCTCCCGTGAGGCGTATCGGTACTAAGTTGTCCCGTGGAGAGACGATCTTTATTGTATCGACATATTTCGTATCCGGAAGGGCCGGCAGCTGCAGTTCGTCAAATGCCGTTGATGTGATACCTCCACCGCACGGTTTGACAAACGAGAGGTTTTTTTCAAGCAACAGGGTATCGAGACCCTGCCTGGCAAGAGCCCTTGCCGCGATAGCCCCTCCGGGGCCGCCACCAATAACCAATACTTCCGTTCGAATGCTTTTCATGTTCGATAGTCTGCTTTGTTTCTGTAGCCCGATGCGGGTTGTTTTGAAAGGTGCCCTCGCCCTGCTTCTAACCTTTATTTATAGCCTCTGGCTGGTGACAGGAGAAGAGTTCTGTTTTAAAAAAGCAGGAGGAAAGGGGCAATGGATCTTTGCCCGTTTCGACGAATTCTCATTGAGAAAATAGGCAGAGATCTTAAAGAAATAATCCCCCACCGAACCTGAAATAGTCCCGTCTCTCTTTTCGCCCCATCCGATCGTCTTTTCGTTATTATTGATGGCAACGATAAGGTAGACCAGACCGTTTTTCATTCCGTCTATGTCTTCACCGCTGGGGACAGGAAGCCCTTTTGTCGTGCCGAACTGCGTATGGGAATGAAAGTCTCCGATAATCTGTAACCTGTCGAACTTGTCGAGGATCGGCTCTATCTTCTTGTGGTTTTTGTCATGAACGATAACGCCCTTGTGCTTCCTGTTGGCGGTTTGAAAGCTGAACGCGTGTTCAACAATAAACCGGTCTTCCAGCCGGTACCCTAATAGAAAACCGAGGCATTCCCTTTTATAAACCTCGGCAGAGCTGAGCAGAATATCTACAAACGCGTTTTCAGAAAGATAAACTTTCATGATGCGTTATTTCTTCCGCAGAGAAGCTCCCGCGGTCAGCACAGGACAGGTGGAGTTCCTCACGACTCGCTCGGCCGTGCTTCCGAATATGATCCGATCAAGTCCCTTCCTGCTATGGGTTCCCATGATAATCAGGTCTATCATGTTGTCTTCCGCAAACTTCAGGATCTCGACTTTAGGGGTTCCTTTCAGTATCCGGTATTCCATCTCCGCGTACCCCCTGAGCTCTTCCGCGCACCACTTTTCTAATTCCTTCCGGGCGTTTCTCTCGAGGTCCCCGTAGAGCTCATCTATGTTGATATGCGGGACATAGAACCCGGTGGTTTCCGCCATATCGTATATCACGTGGATGACAAAGAGTCGGGCCTGGTAATGCTTGGTCAGGTCGACAACGTACGGAACAGCATATGTTGAACCTTCAGAAAAATCCGTTGGGAACAGAATCCGCTTGATATCCATCATTAGGCCTCCCGTAAATATTTGGCTGCATCCTCAGGGGATGTTGTAAGAATATAGAACCCCGAGCCCCATTCAAAACCGCTTGTCCTGAGAAGGCGGGGCATAATTTCCAGGTGCCAGTGGAAATCTTCTCCGAGGGTGTGCCAGTGGTTCTGTCTCGGAATCCTGTTCGGAGCTGTATGGATAACATAATTGAATGGAGGATCTTTCAGGATTCTTCTCATCTTCTTGAGCACCGTAGCGAGCATGAGGCTGAGGTCTTCCATCTCCGCTGCGCCGATCTCCTGGAAAGCGCAGTGGTGTTTTTTCGGCAGTATCCAGAATTCAAAGGGGAACTGTGGTGCAAACAGACTGAAGGCAAGGAAATCTCTCGTCTCGGAAATGACTCTCTCACCAAGTCTTAATTCTTCCCTCAGAATATCACAGAATATACACCGCTCTTTATAGGCATAGTATTGCTTGGCGCTGTCCAGTTCCTCTTTTATCCGTTTGGGGATGATCGGCGTTGCAACAATCTCCGAATGAGGGTGCGTATGTATCGCCCCGGCTCCCTTGCCTGAGTTCTTGAATATCAATATATACCGCATCCTCCCGTCTCTTTCGAGGTCCGATACTCTTTCTTTATACGTTCTGACAATCCTCAGGACCTGCTCAACTCCCAAGTCCTCAGGCCTTCGATAGTGCTCAGGGGTTTCTATGATGATCTCGTTGGCCCCGACGCTGTTCATCTTGTCATACATGCCGACGCCTCTTCTTCCGAGCTCCCCCTCTATCTGGAAAACCGGTTTCACATTCGGGATGACCCTCGACAACCACTTTCCGTCTTGAGCGATTCGCGCTATTTCAGGAGGGGTTTCTTTTTCCCTGCCAGGGCAGAATATGCAGGAAGTCTCACTGCCCTTCTCCGAAGGGATATCATATTCTTCGGGAGCCATTGACTCCTTAGCGACAGCGACCCATCTGCCGAGCAAGGGATCTTTTCTCAGTTCATACATCAGGCGTTCCTCTCAAAAATCAACCGAAGACCATGCAGGGTCAGATCAGGCTCAAGAAAGAAGTCCCGCCGCATAAAGCTGGAAAGAAGGTTTGCATTTCCACCCGTGAGCACAACCTTGAACGCGCAGCCCAGCTCTCTTTCCATCTCCGCGATAAGCCTTTCGACCCCTCCAATGGTTCCATATATAATACCAGAAACAATGCACTTAGTTGTGTCTTTTCCGACGGCTGCAGGAGGCAGGTGCCGGTCCGTCAATAAATTGACATCTAGGAGGGGAAGCTTCGATGTGTTCCCGTGCAGGGAAGTTGCCATTGGCTCAATGCCTGGGAGGATTGCCCCTCCGGCAAACGTGTCGTCCTTGATTACACTGAGGGTAGTCGCGGTACCAAAATCTACTACCAGAACCGGCTCTCCAAAGATGTCCCGTGCCGCAACGGCGTTGGCGACTCTATCCGCACCGAGTTCATCAGGGCTTTCGACAACAAAACGTAAGCCAGTGTTTAAGGAAACACTCACGTTCCAAGGCTCATGTGCGCTTAATCCTTTCACCGTAAGATTCAGAATACCCTGAAGCTCAGTGACTACAGAGGATAGAATAACGCCGCGCAGCGGCTTCTCTGCGCTCTGTTTTGCTAAGAACGCCTCGATGACGTCCCGGTACTCAGGGACGGTTCTCAGGGGGCGAGTTGGGATCTTAAGCCTATCGAGAAGAACCGCGTCAGAAAAAAGTCCGATATGTATCGAGGTGTTGCCTGCATCTATGGCAAGAAGCATCGCCGATTGGTTTGATCGGAAAGCCGCACACCTCTTTTTCATCGTTTCCTGCCCCTGCCTATCTCAAGATCATAAGATCACCGGCGGTTATACGCATGACCCTTCCTGTGGGTAATTTCAGCAGTAACATGCCTTCATCATCGATATCTTCCGCAACACCCGCAGATGTTTTTTTACCCACTGTGACCTTGACATCTCTTCCCAATGTTGAAGTAAGCTTTCGCCACTCATCCAGGAGCGGTTTCCTGCCCCTCTCAAAGAGGATGCCATACCAGAGCTCTATTTCATCGAGCATGCAGGCGATCAGGGTGGGCCTCGGATGTTCCGCCTCTGTCTCTATCTTGATAGACGTCGCCGTCTCCCTCACATCAGGCGGAAAATCTTCCCGAGCCGAGTTTACATTAATCCCGATGCCGATGACTGCAAAAAAAATCCGTTTGCCCCGTGACTTCGTCTCGGTGAGGATCCCACCGATTTTCTTGTCAGCAACCATCAGGTCATTAGGCCATCTGATGGCGACCGGAAGCCCTGAAGCATCTCTCAGGGCTCTACAACAGGCTACGGCAGCCATTATCGTCAGAAGCGTTCCGTCCTTCAGCAGCATAACAGGTCTGAGGAGCACGCTCATATAGATATTGACACCCGGGGGTGATATCCATGTCCTGCCGAGCCTTCCCTTCCCCCTGGTCTGAGCGTCAGCAATCACCACGGTTCCATCGGCGGCACCTTTGTCTGCCAGTTCCATGGTGAATGTGTTTGTGGAGGCAACGGTCGCAAGGGATATGAGATGCCTGCCTGTCTTCCTCTTTGCGGACTCCGTCACCTTATCCATGAGACCTCATGTGATCCCCGTCGCAGAGCGAAAAAAGAAAATCCTTCTACCATGAAAACAAAACGATCTCGATGCATTCACGAGACCGAATGATTACCGAGAAGTCCTTTTTTTGAGAGTTACGCACCGCACGCAGTTTCTTGGTGGCTCTTGCGCGCTCCCCGGGTATTCTAGAACCTTTCCAGCTCCGCCGCCATCATGATTTTGCCCGGCTCACGAGTGGTAAAGGCCGGATTCCTGGCAATGCCTGAGAGAGAAAGATTCGGCGGTCAATACGCCTCTTGAGCCTGCGAACATTATCCCTTATACTTATAGCAATGAATATATGCCGTATTGTGATCCGGCATAATTAAGCATAGCATATGTTCGGGACGAAGACATCAGCCACCCTGAGCAAGGGCGCAGGGCGGGGAAGAGGTTCCCAAGCTTGAGCCCGCCCGATTGACCAGCGTAAGGCCTGACGTTGAGGACTCCGTCTGAGCGGTGAAGGAACTCGGCGATACGTTGCCCGTTCATGGCTCCGCCGCCGGAGTCGTGAAGGCGAAACGCAACGCTTCCGGTAAAGGGATTTATGGAAAGTCTTCAATCAAATCTCATAGCCACGGTTCAATACCTTTCTCAAGACATCGGCGAGAGGAGCTATCTCGACGTGAAGAAACTCACGATGGTTGCCGACTTCATTGAAGAAAGATTTCGCGCATGCGGCTGTTCCGTAAAGAGGCAACCCTTTTCTTACGGAAGCGGTATATATCACAACGTGATCGGAGAGATAAGCAGTTCTCACGACGCAAAGGACGGTATACTCGTTATCGGCGCGCATTATGATACGGTCGTCGGCACGCCGGGTGCAGATGACAACGCAAGCGGGATTGCAGGGCTCCTTGAGCTGGCGAGACTCACCGCCCTGAGTCCGCACCGGCGGACAGTCCGCTTTGTTGCCTTCAGTCTGGAGGAGCCCCCTGTTTTCATGACATCGAGAATGGGGAGCCATGTCTATGCAAGGAGCCTGAAAGACGAAGGCATACCGGTTTTCGGTATGATCTCTCTCGAAATGCTCGGTTATTACTGTGACGTGAACGACTGTCAGTATTATCCCTTGTCCATTTTCAGATGGTTTTATCCCGAAAAAGGGAATTATATCGCCTTCGTCGGAAACATAGCATCACGGTCATTTACCAACAAACTGAAACGTTCCTTCGCCTCCGTATCCTCGCTGCCCCTCGAATCCCTCAACGGTGTGTCTGTTATTCCCGGAGTGGACTTCTCAGACCACCGCAGTTTCTGGAAATTCGGCTTCCCTGCCTTTATGATCACCGATACCGCTTTTTATAGAAATCCAAATTACCACGGTCCGGGTGATACCCCTGATACCCTTGATTATCAACGGATGGCAGAACTGGTGGCAGGCCTCCATAAGGCTCTCGGGACGGTTTGATACTATCCGGAGAACGGCCAGCAGAGAGATGCTTTTCTCGGCATTTTGCCTCTGTGACTGCTGAGGGTTGCGACGGCGTACCAAACCCTGATTCAGAAGACTTCCCCATCGAGACGCTGACAGAGAAGATCGGCTCCATCTCTTGATATGACCCTGAAAAATTTGCACAAAAAATGAAACGGAACTGATAGAATAGTTTTCCGAAAAGAGCTATGATAAACGGCAAGAGGGATGAAGAAAAACGAAACCGCACGAAGGGGGATATGCCATGATGAGAAGGGCTCTTATCAGTGTCTCTAACAAGAAAGGAATCGTTGATTTTGCAGGAGCTCTCGTTGCGATGGGGGTTGAGATTTTGTCAACAGGAGGAACTGCAAAGATCCTCCGTGATGCAGGCGTCCCCGTGATCGAAGTAGCTGACTATACCGGATTCCCCGAGATGCTGGACGGCAGGCTGAAGACACTCCATCCGAAAATCCATGGGGGGCTCCTGTCAAGGCGGAGCAATCCAAAGGATATGGAGGACATAGGAAAACACGGTATCAAACCGATAGATATGGTCGTCGTGAACCTCTATCCTTTTGAGGAGACTGTCTCGAAGCCGGGGGTCACTTTTGAAGAGGCTGTTGAGAACATCGATATCGGCGGCCCTGCGATGCTGAGGGCTGCATCCAAGAATTTTCAGGACGTGGCCGTTGTGGTCGACCCCGATGATTACTCGTCCATAATCGGGGAAATGAAATCATCTCTCGGGGAGCTGAGTCGGGAAAGAAAATTCACGCTTGCAAAAAAGGTCTTTGCCCATACCGCCCGATATGACACTGTCATTGCGGAGTATCTCAGTAACGTGAACTATCATTAAGCCTCATGCGATCGTTTAAAGAGATAAAACGGCACTATAGCTTCACCGAGGAGGACGAGGAGAGGCTCCGTTCTCTTAAGGGAATTGCGGAGGCGAATGTGGATGGGGCCATGGACGCACTGCAGTCGTGGCTGACCCTGACTGCGGACACGGAGAGATTCTTCACTGAAGAAAAACGGAAGCACCACGTCTTCGATTCACAGAGAAAATGGTTTCTCGATCTCTTTTCCGGAAATTACAGTACCCAGTATTACGAAAGACTGATCAAGATAGGACAGACGCATGTAAGGGTTCTTATAGAGGCTCATTATATGAACCGGGCAGTCAATATTATCAGGAACTATTGCATCGGCATTCTCAATCAGGCCGTAGAGGAAACCGAGGAACGGGCCAAGTCGATGATAGCCCTCGAAAAAATACTTGATATTAATCTTGATGTCATTACCTCCTCCTATATCGAAGAGGAGTTGAGGACTTATTCCGGTTCATATCGTGTGAAAAATGCCCTTATCAGTTTCTCTGAGGCCTTTTCCAAGACCATGAATTTCATCCTCATTCTTGCCTTAATCGGACTATCCATTGGTGTCGTCGGTGCAATGGTCCATGCCGGGCAAAATTTTCTGACCGGAGACGTAGAGCATGCTATCATTACGTCGCTCGGTTCCGTATTGATACTCTGGATCATGATCGAGCTGATGAACACGGAGATCTCTCACCTGAAGGGGGGGAAGTTCCATATCAGCGTTTTTGTCGGGGTTGCCCTTGTAGCGTTTATCCGGGAAACCATGATTGCCACGCTCAAGAAAGAGCCGCCGGAGAAGATCTATTATCTGATAGCCGCGATCTTTGTTACCGGAATTATTTACTGGCTTGTGGTGAAGACCGAGCGAGAATGATGAAGGTCCTTGTCATTGGAGGCGGCGGAAGGGAGCATGCCATCGTATGGAAGCTGTCACAGTCCCGGCATGTGGATAGGATATACTGTGCCCCCGGCAATGCGGGGATTTCCGAGATCGCCGAGTGCATCGACGCGGGATCAGACAATTTTGACGCGCTCATAGATTTTGTGAAATATGAATGGATTGACCTCACCATCGTCGGCCCTGAAGAGCCTCTTTCGAGGGGCATTGTCGATGCCTTCGAAAAGGAGGGCAGACGGATACTCGGTCCCAACAGGGAAGCGGCCCGCTTGGAGTCCAGTAAGATCTTTGCCAAGGACTTTATGAGGCGTTATGGGATTCCGACCGCAGAGTACAGCGTTTTTACATCCTCCCTCCTGGCCGAGGATCATGTCCGGATGAAAGGGATGCCTATCGTCATTAAAGCAAATGGTCTTGCGGCGGGGAAAGGCGTATTTGTGGCGAACACTGCGGACGAAGCGATCAGCGCATTACGGCTTATTATGAAGGAGAAAGCCTTCGGTGATGCCGGCGACCGTGTTGTCGTTGAGGACTATATTGAGGGGGAGGAGGCGTCCTTCATGGCTTTTTTTGACGGGCAGACCGTTGTCCCCATGGCGTCTTCCCAAGATCATAAGAGGATCTTTAATGGCGATAAAGGACCGAACACGGGAGGCATGGGTGCATACAGCCCCGCTCCGGTCGTCACAAAAAATATGGAGGCATTGATCATGGAGAAGGTCATGTGGCCGGTCATGAGGGGACTCAAGGCCGAGGGCATGAAATATCGCGGCGTCCTCTATGCGGGCGTCATGATCAAGAATGGTATCCCGTATGTCCTTGAGTTTAACTGTAGACTGGGAGACCCCGAGACGCAGCCCGTGCTGGCGCGGCTGGATACCGACCTGTTTGATATTGCCAGTGCCATGATCGACGGAAAATTGTCTGCCTTGGATATTCGGTGGAAACCGGAGCCCGCCGTCTGTGTTGTCCTTGCGTCGAAGGGATATCCGGGGAAGTATGAGACGGGGAAGACAATAAGGGGACTGGATGAATTGAAAAAGGAAAATGATGTGTTTGCATTTCATGCGGGGACCGCTTTTCAGGACGGCGCTGTGGTGACGTCCGGCGGGAGGGTGCTCGGTGTCACAGCGCTGGGGGCCGACATACGTGGGGCAAAAGAAAGGGCGTACCGGGCCATAGAAAAGATCCAATTCGAAGGCATGCACTACCGGAAGGACATTGCCGACAAAGCGCTGTGGCGGCCGGCGGACGTGAAGTAGCTGAAAGAGGAAAAGTGGTGAGACAGGGAAAAAGACAGAGAAATTTATTGAGAAAGATAAATCTTCATGGTTTCCGCAAGAACCCCAGCGTCTTTGTGAGTGATTGCCTTTCGGCGGAGCAGAAGATATGAAACCGCAGGTCTTAATAGTTATGGGTAGCGATTCCGACCTGCCTGTCGTGCGGGAGGCAGAGAGGATGCTCAAGGAATTCGGGATCCCCTGTGAGATGACGATAGCCTCTGCACATAGGACACCGGAACGCGTTGTCAACCTGGCTCAGGGGGCTGAGAAAAAGGGGGTCGAGGTGATTATAGCGGCAGCCGGAGCTTCAGCGCATCTCGCGGGCGTGATCGCAGCACATACCATACTGCCGGTGATCGGTGTTCCGATAAACGCATCCCCGCTTCAGGGATTTGATTCGCTTCTGAGCACTGTCCAGATGCCTCCGGGTGTCCCCGTTGCTACCATGGCCGTGGGGAAGGCCGGTGCTAAGAACGCCGCGATACTTGCCGCACAGATTCTCGGAAGGCAGGACAGGGATATCGTGAAAAAACTCCTGGCTTTCAAAAAGAGGATGGCTGCCGAGGTGAATAAGAAGGCTGAGGATCTGAAGGGCGAGTGAGGGTTCATCTTGACTGTTTCCCGTGTTTTCTGAGGCAGTCTCTCATAGCCCTGAGGCACGGTTCAAAAGATAAGGAACTCCAGGAGCAGATACTGAAGGCTGTCCTTGAAGACATTCAGAACGTAGACACTTCGAAGCCGCCGGCTTATGTAACCACATTCATCCATAGAAAGATCAGACGCTTATTACAGAAAGACCCCTTTCGAGAGATAAAGTCAGAGTACAATCAAAAAGCGCTCAACCTCTATCCGTCTCTGAAGAGATCCGTTCAGAAAAGCCCCGATCCCTTACTGACTGCTTCACGTCTCGCTGTTGCCGGAAACGTCATTGACTTTGGCATATTGACGTCGGTCGATATTGAAGGAACCGTAGAGAGGGCATTGAACAGCCCCTTTGCGGTAGAGGACTATCCCTCTTTCAAGTCCGCTCTCAGCGATACGACAGAGATACTCTATCTTCTCGATAATGCAGGCGAGATAGTCTTCGATAGAATCCTTATCGAGGCGATACAGTCCTTTGGCAAGAAAGTGACGGCCGTTGTAAAAGGCTCAGCGATCATAAATGATTGCACTTACGAGGATGCCCTCGAGACAGCCCTCACCGAGGTGTGCGAGGTCATCGATAACGGCTCGGACGCGGTCGGGACCATCGTTGAGTGGACATCCCCTGCGTTCCAGCAGAGATACCGGCAGAGCCCCCTCATCATCAGCAAGGGACAGGGAAATTTTGAGACAGTGTCGGAACCGCAAAAAGCAATATTCTACCTTTTTCAGTCCAAGTGTGACGTTATTTCAAAAGAACTGGGCTTGTCTCTCGGCTCTATGATTCTGTCAAAATCCAGATTTGCAGTGAAAAGAAAAGACTAAACTAGCTATCTTCTTCCCCCCGGGCGTTTACTCCCAAAACCGCTCCGCTCTCTATCCCTTGGTCCTCTCTCCCCTCTCTCCCGCTTTTCCTGAGGTTTTGCCTCGCTGACAACAATATTCCTCGACAAGAAACTGGTGCCGTTTAGCAACGTGATGGCTTTCTGGGCGTCGGCATCGGAGGTCATCTCGACAAAAGCAAATCCCCTTGACCTGCCGGTTGCGGCGTCCGTGATCATCTTTGTGGATACAACCTCTCCTGCCTTTGAAAAGAGGTCTTTCAGATCATCTTCTGATGCCTGAAAGGAAATGTTCCCTACGTAGAGTTTCGTGCCCATCCTTCCTCCTGAAAATAAAATCCCAAGGCTAGCGCCTTGGGTTAGGGTACCCAATATAATCGAAGATTCTCAGGAACCCGCTGTTAACTGTGAACTGACACCATACTCAGGTAAATATGCCAGTAAATGAGATGTTTGTCAAGTAAATAATTTGGAAAAAAAATTTTCTGACTGTTCTCTTCCTATGGTGGAGTTCGGGCCGTGTCCGGCGAGAACCAGGGTATCGGGAGGAAGCAACATCAGTCTGTCGAAGGATTCTCTGAGTTTGTTCATGTCTCCGCCATGAAAATCGGTCCTTCCCACCGAACCGGCAAAAAGTGTGTCACCGGTGATGACTATGCCCTCCCCGAAAAGGCATATCCCGCCGGGACTGTGTCCGGGGGTATGGAGTATGGTGAACGTGAGTGCACCGAGTCGTATCGCGTCACCATCCGTAACAAGCATGTCAGGTTCCGGCAGGGAATCGAGGTCATAGCCCCAGAAAGCCGCCATGTCCCGTGCGGCAGCGTAAATCTCCACCTCATCCCTGTGAACAACAATCTTTGCGTGACGGGTTTTCCTTAAGTCAGGCACCGCCCCCACGTGGTCAAAGTGCGCGTGGGTGCAAATGATGTAATCGAGAGTGAGCCCTTCGCTGTCCACTATTTCCATAATCCTGTCAGGCTCGTCCCCGGCATCCACCACCATGCCCTTTTTCGATTGCTCATCCCCGATGATGAAACAGTTTGCCTGCAACGGCCCGACCACTAAACTCCTGATGATCATACCCGCCTCCCCGTGCGTCTCATTCTTATTATCTCATAAATATAATGTATCTCGTCACTCCTGAGAAGAAAACAGATGCCAAGATAGATGATCAGACAGCCAGCCACGGTTCCCGAAAGATAGAGCACTTTCACGACGAGCCTTCCTGAAGACTGCCACATCCCGCCCCTGAGGACAATCCAGCCTGAAACCCCCATGACGAATGAAGCGCTGCTTATTTTGAAGAACGACCGGGCTATCCTCCTGGCATCGATGCGTCCCAACCGGTTGCGCAACGCATGCAAGAGGAGCATGAAGTTGACCATAGAGGCAATGGCGTTCGCAAAAGCCAACCCGGAGTGTCTGAGGGGCCCCATAAGGACCAGGCTCATGATGATATTCGTCAGCATCGCCGTGACCGCAACTTTGACCGGCGTCCTGGTATCCTGCAGGGAATAGAACGTCGCAGTGACGACACGTGCGCCGACAACAGCCCATATGCCCAGGGAATAAAAGAGGAGCGCTTCGGATGTCCCTACCGTTGCGCGGAAATCGAAGGCCCCTCTTTGGAAGAGCGCGTTTACAATGGGTTCCCGCAATGCTATGAGACCTGCCATAGACGGGACCGTGATGAAAAAGAGGAGCCGCAAAGCAAAGGAGAAATCATCCCTGAGCTTATCCATGTCTCCTTTCACCGCATGCTCTGATAATGCCGGGAGAACCGCCATCCCCATCGCTACTCCGAAGATGCCTATGGGGAACTGGATGAGTCTCATTGAATAATACAGGTAGGTGATGCTCCCGGGCAGGAGGTATGAGGCAAGGACATTACTGACGACGATATTTATCTGATTCACCGCTAAGCCGAGGGTGGCGGGTATGAGGAGAATTGACATGCGTCTGAGTCCAGGGTGCCCGAAATTGGTGTCAAAACCGAGGCGGTAGTTGTTTTTGAAAAACGAAGGAAGCTGAAAGGCAAACTGAACAAAACCCCCGACGAGAACGCCGACAGCTGCCACCATGATGGGCTGTTCAGCTGACGATTCAAAAAAGACTATACTCACGATCAGCGTTATGTTGAGCATCGAAGGTGAAAAAGCGGGCACAAAGAACACCTTCTTCGTGTTCAGGGACCCCATAACCAATGCCGCGAGACTTATGAACAAGAGGAACGGAAACATGATCCTTGTCAGGCGGACCGTCAGCGAGAATTTTTCCGGAGAACGCAAGAACCCCGGCGCTATGACGGTAACGATAAGGGGCGAAAAGATGATACCGATCAGACATATCATTCCAACAACAATGATGATAAAGGAAAAGGTTATTTTGACGAGGCGTTCGGCTTCTTTGTCACCGTGTTTTTGGCGGTATTCCGTCAGCACGGGAATAAATGCGGATGACATGGAACCCTCTGCAAAAAGCTCTCGCAGCAGATTGGGGATTCTGAAAGCCGCAAAGAACGTGTCTGAAAGCCCGGTGGCCCCGAAATACACCGCGAATATCATGTCCCGCACGAAGCCGAGAACCCTGCTGATGAAGGTCGCAAAGGACATGACCCCGGCTGCCGTGGCTATTCTTCGGTGTGCATCCATGTCAGGGCAATTATATCACAACCGTCCGGGCCGAAAACGAGACTGAACCATAGCGGCTTTTTCAAAGACAGTGACAACGGATTCGCGCTTGGTCCGACCCTGCCAGGGGAAGGGATGCCAGCTCGCCGGGCGGTCAGAACTGAAATCGTGAATCCCCTCGATTCCGAGATATGCCTGTTCAACGTCTCC
Organism: Thermodesulfovibrionales bacterium; assembly: GCA_050014695.1. GTDB lineage: Bacteria > Nitrospirota > Thermodesulfovibrionia > Thermodesulfovibrionales > UBA9159 > UBA9159. The sequence continues at coordinate 61,815 of JBEKCV010000006.1, read as the reverse complement.
CCTAGTCTGTGATCAAACCTCAACAACAAGCGCACTTAGCCCCCCTGCATGGTTCCTTTCTTGATCGGGCTTCATTGCATTATTTCGGTTAATTGCCTTAAAATCCAGTAATGTCAATTCTGAGTAAGATAGCAGAGAAGAAGCGGGAGCGGCTCGCTTATGCCAAGGGGAAGATTCCTCTGCATGACCTTAAAGCTCAGATTCTGGACAGGGAGAACCATCGGGACTTTACGACGGCTATCAAGAGAAACGGAGAACAGATCAAATTCATCGCGGAGATTAAGAACGCATCGCCTTCGCGGGGGGTCATCAGAGCGCAGTTCGATGTGCTGAAGATAGCCGGAATATATGAGGACAAGGCCGTGGATGCCGTTTCTATCGTAACCGAGGAGGATTTTTTCCTGGGCGACCTGAACTCTATCCCCCTTGTTAAGGAAACGGTAACCAAGCCTATATTGAGAAAAGACTTCATCATCGATGAATATCAGATCTATGAATCGGCCGCATATGGAGCGGATGCCCTCTTGCTCATAGCAGCGTTGCTGGACGGCTCTCAGGCTGAAGAATACCTCTGCCTCAGCAGGGAACTCCGTCTCTCCGTCCTTTGTGAGGTGCATAATCACGTCGAGTTAGAAAGGATCCTGCAGCTGGATGCGGGCATCATAGGGATAAACAACCGGAACCTGAACACCTTTGCTGTGGACATAAATACCACGTTTTTGTTAAAAAAAGAGATGCCCTCTGGTAAGATTTCCGTAAGTGAAAGCGGAATAAGGACGAGGAACGATGTGGTGAGACTGGAGCATGCAGGGATCGATGCCGTGCTCATCGGCACAGCCCTCTTGGAATCAGCGGATATCGGCAGCAGAATAGACGAATTGAGAAGATCAGCGTGAAAATCTCTATGGAAAATCGGAGGATGTTATGTACGAAACAAAGGTAGTTCTCCCGGACAGGGAAATACCACGGCAGTGGTACAATATCATGGCCGATATGCCGAATCTCCCGAAGCCTCCTCTGCATCCCGGCACAAAACAACCTGTTGGCCCCGATGATTTATCGGCCATTTTCCCCATGGCCCTCATCGAACAGGAAGTTTCGACCAAGCGGTGGATCGATATACCTGAAGAGGTGCTCGAAATATATACACTCTGGAGACCGGCGCCCCTTTTTAGGGCCCACAGGCTCGAAAAGGCATTGGACACCCCCGCGAGGATTTACTATAAGTATGAAGGAGTGAGCCCTGCCGGCAGCCACAAGCCCAATACCTCCATACCGCAGGCATACTACAACAAGCAGGCGGGCATAAAACGGATAGCAACCGAGACCGGCGCAGGGCAGTGGGGTTCCTCCATGGCCCTTGCCGGGAGCCTCTTCGGGCTTGAGGTGACGGTCTATATGGTGAGGGTGAGCTACAACCAGAAGCCTTACCGGAGGATCGCCATGGAGACCTGGGGGGCCACGGTCCATCCCAGTCCTTCAACGGTTACGAACTCGGGGCGAAAGATCCTCGAGGCAGACCCGGAATGCCCGGGCAGCCTTGGAATGGCGATTTCGGAGGCTGTGGAAGACGCTGCCACTCATAACGACACGAACTATGCCCTCGGTTCCGTCTTAAACCATGTCTTAATTCACCAGTCGGTTATCGGATTGGAAGCGAAAAAACAGTTTGAGATCCTTGGTGATTCTCCTGATATTATCATCGGCAGTTGCGGGGGAGGCAGTAATCTGGCGGGGATCAGTTTCCCGTTCCTCAAGGACAAGATCCAAGGCAGGGACTTGAGGGTGATCGCTGTGGAGCCGACATCCTGTCCCACCCTCACAAAGGGGGAGTTTCGGTACGATTTTGGCGATACTGCCGGGCTCACCCCCCTGCTCATGATGTATACGTTGGGGCATGATTTTGTTCCCCCCGGGATCCACGCCGGCGGATTGCGGTATCATGCTGATGCGCCACTGCTCTGCCAGCTTTATCGTGACGGACTTATAGAGGCCGTGGCATGCGGGCAGACTGCGGTATTTGATGCTGCGGTTCGGTTCGCGAGGTCGGAGGGCATAATACCTGCTCCTGAGAGTGCCCATGCCATAGTTGCCGCGATAGATGAAGCGGTAAAATGTAAGGAAGAAGCGAAGGAGAAGACGATACTCTTTAACCTGAGCGGTCATGGCTACCTTGACCTCGCCGCCTACGAGGACTATCTTTCGGGAAAGCTGGAGGATTACGTGTATCCGGATGAAATGATCAAGGAGTCTCTGGCGAGACTTCCCGTCATAGGGTGAAGGAAGGCGCCGGAAGCTAAGATGGTTAAGGTTAAGATATGCGGCATAACGAATATCGATGACGCCCTTGCGGCGGTCGAGTTCGGGGCAGACGCCCTCGGGTTTGTCTTCTATGAGGGGAGCCCGAGGCATGTATCGCCGGATGAGGCAAAAAACATTATCCGTAAGCTCCCACCCTTTGTCACCTCAGTCGGTGTCTTTGTGGACGAAAGCAGAGATGTGATGGAGAAGACGGTGAGAGACGTCCCCCTCTGCGTCGTGCAACTCCATGGGAACGAACCCCCGGAGGCGTGCGCCATGACCGAACCGGTGATCAAGGCCATAAGGGTAAAGGAACTGCAGGACCTAGAACCGTTAAACCGTTATCAGGCCTCCGCGTTTCTTCTCGATACGTATGCGCCGGAACCCCTCGGGGGTACGGGGCAGATCTTCAACTGGGATATCGCGGTGGATGCGAAGCGCTTCGGACGGATAATCCTTGCCGGCGGCCTTCATGCCGACAATGTGGCGAAGGCCATTCGGCGGGTCAGACCCTATGCCGTCGACGTCAGCAGTGGCATAGAGCAGCAGAAGGGCAAAAAGGACCACACAAAGATGAAGCTCTTCATCGAGAGGGCAAAGGGCGCGTAACAGCTGACTGCTTCCCACGGCCTTCAGAGCTAACCATGATGAGCGTTTTCACATTCCCCCTCGGATTGAAATCTCCGATAACTTCGAGAAATCTGGGTTTCAATCGATTCTCCATTTCCGAGTATATCCTATTGGTGACCTCTTCGTGGGAAACGGGGATATCCCTGAAAGAATTGAGATAGAGTTTTAGAGATTTGAGCTCCACGATTTTCTTGGCTGGCACATAGGTTATTTTGATTGCCGCAAAATCGGGATACCCCGAACGGGGGCAAAGACAGGTGAACTCAGGGAAAGTGATATTGATTTCGTAATCTCTCTCTGCACAGGGATTATCCCAGATCTCCAGTCGTGCTTTTTTTATCGCGCGCTCGCCGTATCTCACAGGAAAATCTAACATTTCGACCGGGATTTTGCAACCAGCCGATTTCTGTGAGAAGAACCAGAACCAGGGAGAGACGGCAAGGGAGAGACGACGTGAGCCATCGACTGGGGCGCAGGGCCTGAATCTGTCGGATTCTGTTTTCTCAGGATAAGAAAAAAATATTTCTTGACAAACAGGCAATTTTCAGCTATGAATAGGTGTCATGATAAGGCGGATTTCATTTATCGGGTTGTCTTGCTTAATGTCTTGTCTTTTCTCTTTCTTCCTTAGTTCTCACGACGTTTGGTGCGATGAGCTTTCCGCTAAAGACTCTCCTGCCCTCGACCAGAACAAAGAATCGACTGAACAAGGCCCCTCTCCGGCGCAAGCGGCTGAAGAAAGTCCGGGGGAAGTGCAGCCTGAGACAAAAGATGCTCATGGTGCTACAGTTCCGTACCCCGAAACGCCTCTTGCCACAAAGGCCGTAAACCGAAGTATCTCATTGTTCACAGAAAGGATTAAGGAAAAATTCTCGATCTGGCTGGCGAGATCGGGGAAATATGTTGAGCTGATGAAGGAAATATTCAGGGCAAATAACATCCCAGAAGATATAGCCTTCCTTCCTCTCATCGAGAGCGGATTCAGTCCAAATGCGTATTCCGTGGCAAGGGCCGTAGGGCCCTGGCAGTTCATTGCTTCCACGGGCAAACGCTACGGTCTTAAGATCGATTGGTGGCGGGATGAGAGAAAAGACCCGGTAAAGTCCACTGAAGCCGCCGCAAACTATCTCAAGGATCTCTATGATATGTTCGGGTCGTGGAACCTCGCGATGGCCGCGTACAATGCCGGTGAGGGAAAGATTCTCAAGGCCTTGAACCGGTCAAAAAGCGATGATTATTGGGCGCTGCTCAGTACAAAACAGATCAAGAACGAAACAAAGGAATATGTGCCCCGCTTTATCGCAGCAACAATGATTGCGTCTGATCCCCAATCCTACGGATTTAATAATCTTGATTATCATGCCCCCCTTGAGTATGATGAGGTGCTCATTGAAAAGCCGCTCGACCTTGATGTCGCTGCACGCTGCGCGCAAACCACGGTCGATGCCATCAAGGAGCTTAACCCGGAACTCAGAAGATGGAGCACCCCGGGCAATGTTGATTCCTACGCATTGAGGATACCGGTCGGCGGGAAGGACCTCTTTATAGAAAATCTTTCGAGAATCCCTGAGCATGAGCGCTTTACGATCGCCACCTATGCTGTGAAAAAGGGGGATACCGTGAAGAAGATCGCACATAAAACAGGCGTGCCGGCCAGCGTTATCGTCCAACTCAATGAGGGGGTTCCGACAGTGAAGGCTGGCGAGAAGATTTACCTTCCCCCGAAAGAGAAGTTTTCATTGGACAGGGATGATAGGGCAACACTCAAAACGGTTTCGTGCAAGAAACTCAAAAAGAAGGGGAATAAAAGGATACTCGTAACCTCGCTGGGTAAAAAAGATGCCTTCGTAAATAATTAATCTTTTTTCTCTCCCGCCTGTCCCTGCCCTGCCATTGCAAACGGTGAATTCGGAAAGTCTTTCTTCAACTGCGCGTATTTTTTTGCGGCTTCTTCTTTCTTGCCCATCGACTCGAGAAGTTTTGCAGATTCTGACAGGGCAAGATCTTTGAATGAGCCCGTTTTATAATTCGTTATGGTATCGAGATACTTAAGGGCCTCGTCGGTATTGCCTTTCTTCAGGTCGATCATTGCCATCTTATAGTAAGCAAGGGGCACGTATATCTCGTCATCCGGAAATCGTTCATTCAGCTCCTTCAGCGCCTTCAGGGAATCATCGTACTTGCCCATGGCCTCGTAGCAGCTCGCAATATAAAAGAGCGAGATCGGTGACTTTTTCGCCTCATACGACTTTTGAAATTTCTCGAGTGCCTTCTGGTAATGGTCTTCTTTCTGAAGCGGCTGTTTTTGGTACAGTCCGTAATAGATTTGATACCCTTCATTTCCAAGGGCGTCAGCCTTTGCGTTCATGCTTGACCGATACATGAGAAACCCTGCGCTTGCGATAACCGCCACGGCTGCTATGATCACTATCGGAAGAAGATATTTTTTCCTCCCCGCGATGGATTTACGGACCTCATGGATGATACCCCGAACATCTTCTTCTTTTTTCGCGGGTTTTGCGATCTTCTTCTTGATAGCCTTTGGCATTAATTCCCCCTTAACGCTTTTTCAACGAGTAGTTTTGCATTTTCGAATATTGACTCAAGACGATTTTCATCTATGCCGGCTGCCAAGAGTATCTTCCGCGCGGTCTCTTGCGTGATGAGGTCTCCCGGGCCGTGGGAGTCAGTATTTATCGTCAAAGACACACCGAACTTGATCGTCTCCTTTGCCACATAGCCATTCGAGAGTGAGTGACCTTTCCGCGAGGTGATCTCAAGCACAACGCCCTTGTCCTTTGCAAAGAGGATGTCTTCGGTAGTGATTAGCCCTGGGTGAGATATGATATCGGCTCCAGCCTCGATGGCGGCCCTGTTCGTTCCTTCCATGACAGGCTCAACAACCGTCTCACCGTGGACAAGAACGATTCGTGCGCCGAGGGCGCGGGCTTCTTTCACGAGGTCAGGAATGAGCCTCGGTGGCGCATGCGTTATCTCGGCCCCCGGGATTACCTCGATGGGGACGAATTCCTTTATTTTCTTCAGTGCGCTAACGATTCGCGGCACCACAAAGTCTATGTTGGACTGGTCAACATGGTCCGTTACGGCAAGAGCGGCATAGCCCGCTACAACGGCCCTTCGTATCAGCTCACAGGGGAGGAGTTCTCCATCGCTGAAGAGGGTATGGGTATGAAGATCAATCATCATCATAAAAAGATACCGCAAATCTTGTTGAAATGTAAAGTGGCGTGGTGAGACCAAAAGAGGACCCGGAGTCTCACGAAGAAACGCTACCCATTGATATCTTGACGATAAATACTATAGGATAAGGGTATGGGAAAAGATAAGGCACTGTTTGAAATGCAATCGGATATCTGCAAGACCCTTGCAAGTCCCAAGAGGATTGAAATCCTCGATGCCCTCCGGGAAGGCGAAAAAACCGTGAGTGAACTCGTGGAGATCCTGGGCGTCCCCAAGGCAAATGTGTCTCAGCATCTCGCGGTAATGAGATATAAAGGGATACTGAAATCGAGGCGGAAAGGCATTCATATATATTACAGCGTATCAAACCGCAAGGTCATCGTTGCGTGCTCTCTTATGAGAGAGGTCTTGATGGACCATATGAAGGAAAGAGGCAAGATGGCTGAGAGAGCGGCCCGTGGATAAAATCCCGGCAATCTTTTGCAGTGAAGTTTCCGGTGAAGGAGCCGGCGCTGCAGATTCATCTCTATAAAAAGTGATTATTTACTGACCCCCACTTTCCATCTGGTGCCGTTTTTCTTATCTTCGAGGATGATCTGATGCGCCTCAAGTTCCTTCCGGATGGCATCTGCCGCTGCCCAATCCTTCCTCTGCCTTGCCTCTTGCCGCTGTCGTATCTTGGTGAGTATCTCGTCTTTTGCGTACGGGATCTTCTTGGACTGCATCAGGGCATCGTACCACTCTTCGGGCCTTTTATCGAGGATATGCAGAACACTCACCGCTTGACTCAGGATATCCCGTGTCGTCGTCAAGAGATCTCTCGCCTTCTGACCCGAGGGCGCAGAGTCTAAGAACCTGTTCGTGTCGCGTATCAATTCAAAGATATGGCCGAGCGCCAGCGCCGTGTTAAAGTCATCATCCATTGCTTCACAGACCTTATTCATAAAAGCGGCGTGGGTTTCCTCGAGGGATGTTTCTTCAGCAGATGGTCCTGCTTTTTCAGCCCCATCTCGCAAAAAATCCTCAATCCGGATGAGCGTGGTGTAATATCTGTCCAGCGATGACTCTGCCTCGCGGAGTGATTCGTCGGAGAACTCGATGGGGCTTCTATAATGGGTAGAGAGGAGAAAGAACCTGACAACCTCGGGATCGAACTTATCAAGGATCTCCCGTATGGTGAAGAAATTCCCCAGGGACTTCGACATCTTCTCTCTATCGATCGTAATGAAGCCGTTATGCACCCAATACTTTACAAAAGGCTTACCGCTATATGCTTCAGATTGAGCCAACTCGTTTTCATGGTGAGGGAAGATGAGATCAGCACCGCCGCCGTGGATATCCAAGCTCTCACCGATATGTTTCGTGGCCATGGCTGTGCATTCAATATGCCACCCCGGCCTTCCAGGACCCCATGGGCTGTCCCATGAAGGCTCCCCCGGTTTCGACGATTTCCAGAGTGCAAAGTCCATGGGGTTCTTCTTTCTCTCATCCACCTCTACGCGTGCACCGGCAAGCATCTCCCTGATGTCCCTCTTCGAGAGCTTTCCATAATCAGGGAATTTCCGGACCTCAAAATAGACGTCCCCGGCAATAACATAGGCATACCCTTTGTCGAGCAACCCTTTGACGATTGCTATGATCTCGGGTATGTGCTCTGTCGCGAGCGGCTCAATATCCGCTCTTTCGACACCCAGCCTGTCCATGTCTCGGTGAAACTCCGCCGTATATTTCCTCGCAACTTCATCCCATGGAATGCCTTCCTCCCGCGCCCTGTTTATGATCTTGTCGTCAATATCAGTGAAGTTTCTTACATACTTTACGGCAAGCCCTTTGAATGTTAAGTATCTCCTTATGACATCAAAGACGATGGCGCTCCTCGCGTGGCCTATGTGACAGAGGTCATACACCGTGACCCCGCATGCGTACATCCCGATTTTTCCCGGAGACAGGGGCAGCAGTTCCTCCTTATTCCCCGTCAGGGTATTATAAACGCGCATCACTCCTCCTTTGCCCTCGAGTTTTTCTATCTTCCTCTCTATCTCCCTGAATTTTTCCTCTACCGGATCGGCCATATACACGCGGGCAAGGCTTTCCACGGGGCCTTCCTCCATCATCCTCAAAACCTTTTTCTTGATTACTCTCCCGGGGATGCCAACAACGATTGAGTAATCGGGAACGGGATCAAGCACCACGGCATTTGCGCCGATCTTCGCATGATTTCCTATGGTGATTGCGCCCAGGATCTTGGCACCGGCACCCACGACCACATGATCACCGAGTGTAGGATGACGCTTGCCCTTTTCTTTTCCGGTGCCGCCCAGTGTAACGCCCTGGTAAAGGAGGCAGTCCTCCCCCACCTCGGATGTCTCACCGATCACCACGCCCATGCCGTGGTCGATAAAAAAACCGGCCCCTATTTTTGCCGCAGGGTGTATCTCGATGCCCGTGAGAAAACGTGCGACGTGCGATAAAAGCCGCGGGATCAGGGGGGTCCCTAAGTTCCAAAGGAAATGATCAATCCGGTGGAGAAATATTGCATGAAGGCCGGGATAGGTGAGGATCACCTCCAGCCCGTTCCTTGCGGCGGGGTCATTCCTGAAGACAGCCCTGTAATCCCTTTTTATCGTGTCCCAAAGGCCCATAATAAAGGGTATTATACATCAAAACCATGGTATCATATCGCATCCGGGGATGAAGGAGAGGGGGTCTCTATGCACGCGGAGCAAGAATTCATACGGATAACAATCGACAAAAGCCACATCATTACAATCGGGGAAAAGCTTTATGCGGAAAGCATCGAGTTCGTTCGGGAACTTGTGAATAATGCTTATGACGCGGATGCGAGCGTTGTCGAGATCACCTTGTCAGAAGACGCGGTCGAGATAAAGGATAATGGAAGCGGCATGGACCTAGAAGGGCTCAAACAATATTTCAGCATCGGCTCCCAGCAAAAGCTTTACTGCCCCCAATCCCCCGTATATCACAGGGACAGGATTGGCCAGTTCGGAATCGGCAAGTTTGCGAGTCTCGCAGCGTGCAGGAGGTTTGAAGTCGTTACGAAGAAGAACGACTTTGTCGGAAGGGTAATTTTCGACAAGGAGCAGTGGGAAAAGACCGGAGATGTCTGGCAGCTGCCTTTTGAGAGGCTGCCCGCCGACTTCAGGAAGCAAAGCGGCACAACGGTCATCCTCCTGGGCCTGGAGCGGAAATTTGAGCCAAAGGACATAGAGGCGAAGATTATCGAAGGAACGCCGATCAAGGCGCCCCATTTCAGGGTGAGGATCAACAACCACACGGTCACTCCCCGCAGCCTTTCCGGCCATCGGATCCCGATCCTCGAAGGAACCTCCTTCGGTGTCCTCACTGGCGAGATCGTGATCCTCCCGGAGACCGCTTCCTCATCCAAGGACTTGGGCATTGAGGTGAAGGTCAAACAGGTGACGGTGAGGAGGGAACTCTTCGGAATGGAGACGTGGGGAAAATCGATGGCACGGGTAAGGGGGGAGGTGAACGCAGACTTTCTTCCTATAACGAGCGACAGGACCGGATTTATCAAGGACTCCGATGAATACCGGGAATTCCAAAAGATCGTTGACAAAATGATGGAAGGCGTAAAGGAATCGCTCCAGAGGCTAAGCATGAAAAAAGAGGGCAAGAAGGTCAGCCGGGCGCTCAAGGAAGCGCTCCTGAGGGTTTTCAAGGCCCTTGTGGCGAATCCCGACCTCTCACCGTTCGGAGCCCTTCCGATCGGGGAAGAGACCGGCGGCATCGGGAGTGCCGCAGCGGTGCAGCGGAAGAAGACGGAGGAGGAGGGGGAAGGGCGGGACATCACTCCCGCAAAAAAAACGGAAGGGGCGCTGCAGAAGAAGAGGAAGAAGAAGCCGAAAGTGAAAGGGCTAACGCCGAATGCGGTAATAAAGAGAATACGGTTCGGCGAGGCAGGAGTCTCCTGCGTCGTTGACAACTTCGGCGAAGATGGCCCCGAGGTCTTCTCCGAGGAGACGACGATTTACATAAACCGTGACCATCCGCTTTACAAGAGAGAATCAGCAAAGGTCGATACCCATACGCTGAATCTGGCGAGGCTCATCACGCAGGAAATCGCCCTTATGAAAGACCCGAAGAACCCGCGACAGGCATTCGAACGGCAGAGTAAACTGCTCAAGGATGCGTTTGCATGAGGAAGAGAGAAGAGATCATGATGGAAGGAAAAACCGCCCTAAGAATGATGATCGGGGATTATCTGGAGAAAGGGTTTCTCGAACATATCATCGATATGTTCAAACATGACAACAGTCTCTATCTGCTCACCGGTGATTTGATTACGGATGAACGAATGCGAGTGAGATTGGGAACTACTGCCCTTGTGGAGACGCTGTCGGAACAGGATCCCAACAACATCAGACGCTCAATTTCAGGTATTACGGCGCTCCTGGAAAATGACAACCCCACTATCCGGGGCGACGCCGCCTATCTCCTCGGCATCATAGGTCACGGTGATGCCATTCCTTTCCTGGAAGGTGCCTTGAAAGACGAACGTGCAGAGGTAAGAGATATTGCAGGAGAAGCGATTGAGGAGATCAAGACAAAAATGGGCCCATAGGGAGGCTGGAGGGGAAACGAGGATAGCGTCCGGCGGAAAACCCCTGAATTTTCAAGAGCGACAGGATCCTTGTCTGTCGTTGAGTATCGATTCGCCAGTTCGTTTGCCTCCCGGTATTCGGAGAAGTGTTTTTTATCCGGTCTTTTGTGAGAAGTCGAGGCCTTCCCGTTTTCTGCACTTCATCGCCGTTATCTCTATGTTCTTTCGAATCGGTTTCCCGACGCTGATATCATGAGCGCTACGATTATCAGTGCATTCCTGGCAGCGGCGGAGAGATATCACGACAATATCGCCTTCAACTATTTTGACCAGACATGGAAGACCCTCACCTACGGAGAGTTCTTGGGGTACACGAAGGGCGTAGCAGCCTCCCTTTTGCAGTCAGGGGTAAAGAGGGGTGACAGGATCGCCATTGTTTCGGAGAACAGATTTGAGTGGGGCGCGGCATACCTGGGAATCCTTATGTCCGGAGCAATTGCGGTACCCATCGATGCGCAACTCAGTTCCGCCGAAATAGCGAATCTCCTCGCTGATTCTGGCGCAGTATGCGTTTTTCACGGCAGGAAAACAGAGGCGCACGCTGGCGGTCTGGCGAAAATGATCGACTTTGATTCGCCTCGATTCAGAGATGTCCGCGGGATGCCTTCGGCCCTCGATTTCCCTCTTATGTCGGAAAGGGATACGGCATCCATTGTTTATACCTCCGGAACGACCGGCAAGCCAAAGGGCGTGACTCTGACCCAGAGGAATTTCTGCTCCGATGCAGAGGCTGCCATCAGCGCGGGTATTGTTACCCACGACGACAATGTATTATCCATACTTCCCCTTCACCATACCTATGCCTTTCTCTGCACGTTCCTCGTTCCGCTTTTCCTCGGTGCTGCCATAACCTACCCCTTAGGCCTCAAAGGGCCTGAACTTGTCTCTACGATGAAGGAAAGAGGAGTAACCATTCTCGTGGCGGTACCGCAGCTCCTGGAACTGATACGAACCGGGATCATGAGAAGGTTTTCGGATATGCCCGCCTTTGTCGCTTTACTCCTAACAATTCTATTAAGAGTCTGCGGCTGGTTCAGAAAGATAACCGGCATAAACATGGGAAAAAGGATATTCAGCGTTGCGCATAAGGCATTTGGTGAGGGGTTCAGGTTTTTTGCGAGTGGGGGGGCTAGACTTGACCCGCAAGTGATGGAGGATCTTGAGGCCATCGGGTTTACTGTCCTTGAAGGCTACGGTCTCACTGAAACTTCTCCGGTGGTTACCTTTAATCCGCTCAAGAGAAGGAAGCCGGGCTCGGTCGGGAAACCACTTCCTTCTGTGGAGATAAAGATAATGGAGCCGTCATCCACAGGAGAGGGTGAAATCGCCATCAAGGGGCCTATGGTCATGCAGGGCTATTACAGGGATCCCGGAGAAACTGATAAGGTTATCCGCGACGGCTGGTTTTTCAGCGGTGACCTGGGGTACAGGGATAATGAAGGTTATCTCTTTATTACCGGGAGAGCGAAAGAGGTTATTGTCTTGAGTTCCGGGAAGAATGTCTACCCCGAGGATCTGGAAAGGGAGTACCTCAAGATTCCCCTGATCAAGGAGATCTGCGTCACAGGGATTGAGGAAAGAGGCCTCACCCAGTCCCTCCATGGCATAATCGTCCCAAACCTTGACTATGCAAGAAAGGAGCGGATAGGCAATGTCCGTGACGCGCTCCGATGGGATATCAATAGGTTCTCTCTCACACTGCCTTCGTATATGAGACTGAAAGGTTTCAGCGTATATTCAGAACCCCTTCCGCGGACTCGTCTGGGAAAATTACAGAGGTTTATGATCAAGGATTTGATCAGCGTGGTGAGAAGCGAGAGGAGGGAACCGGGAGAAGAAGATAAGGCTCTGTTGACTGACGAAGCGGGAAGGGGGGTTGTGAAATGTATTACCCCATTGCTGAGGGAGAGACTTCCCATCCGCTCGACAGACAATCTCGAACTGGATCTGGGCCTCGATTCCCTCCAGAGGATCGAGTTAGTTGTGGCTCTGGAAAAGTCTTTTTCGCTGAAGCTTCCTGAAGCCTTAGCATCGGAAATCCAGACCGTCGGGGAACTCGTCTCGAAGGTCAAGGAGTTCAGGGCACGGGTTGCTCTCGAAACGGAGAAGCCCGCCATGGAAGATCTCTCTGGAGAACCTGCAGAAGAAGATAAAAAAAGGATCGGGTTACGTCAGGGTATGATTGAATGCGCGATAACTGCCGCCCTCCTGAGAGTTATCAGAGGAATTTTAGATCTTTTCTTTCGCCTTGAGGTCAAGGGAATTGAGAACCTCCCGGAACCGCCGTTCATCGTTGCCTCAAATCACTGCAGCAATCTGGACGGATTTGTAATCGGCTCTGCTGTCCCTTTCAGGGTGTTCAGAGCTATGTCCTTTCAGGGTTTCCAGACTTACTTCAGCGGATGGTGGCTCCCTACCCTCTTTGGGAGGCTTGCCCACGCCATACCCATAGATCCGGAGACGTTCCTGGGCAAGGCCCTTCGGCTATCGTCCTATATCTTAAGAAATAATCGTATCCTCTGTATATTCCCGGAAGGAGGGAGATCCTTTGACGGCAACCTTATGCCCTTCAAAAGGGGTATCGGGATCCTTGCTCTTCAGCACAATGTCCCCGTTGTCCCCGTTCTCATTGAGGGGACTTTTGAGGCGTTGCCCCGCGGCACCCTTTGGCCAAGACCCGGAGCAATAAAGCTCAGCTTCGGAAAACCGCTGTATCCGCACGAGCTCAATCCCTTTCAAAGACCTGAAGGTGTCGATGAATATCAGGTTTTTGCAGATGAGATAAGGGAGAGGGTGAGGATGTTAAGAGGGAATATCCCTGCGACCTGAATTCAAATAGAAAATGGCGCAGAGAGCGATTGATCAGGGCAGAAAACAATATTTCTCTATTGATGCCCTAAAGTTTTTGTGTCCGCAACCGATAAGATACGTAGTCAAGAGATCTGTCAGGGCATGGGAAGGAGCGCCTCCCCTTGAGACCGCGAGGATTTGGAAAACGGGCAGCCAATGCCATTCCGGAGAAAGAGACTCTTTTTCGGGAAACCGCGGGAAGCCTCTGGGAAAAGGAGCTCAGCAATAAGCCGCGTTTCGGCAGCGACATTCGGAATGGTGAGGAGAGACTTTCCAAAGACAATGGCGAGGTACTGCGTATATGATAATTATAATAATTGATGATTCGAATACGGTGAGGGAGATTGTCAAATTCGGCCTGTTAAACAAATTTCCTCATATCCAGGTCGATGAAGCAAGAGATGGTAAAGAGGGTCAGGAGAAATTGGAAAAGGGCAATTATGATCTGATTCTATGCGATTGGGAGATGCCGAAGATTACCGGTGACCGATTGCTAAAGTGGGTCAGGAGCAATCCGAGGCTACAGGGCACGCCCTTTATCATGGTGTCCGCTGTCAACGAGAAAACAAGCATAATGAAGGCCCTGCAACTGGGGGCAAATGCGTATATCCTGAAACCCTTTACCATTGACGCCTTAGTTCAGAAAATTGTTGCCCTTACCGGCAAATTCGAAAGAAGAGAACACGAACGTATTGTGGTGAATAGTCCCGTTTCAGTAAAATTTCAATCTCACAAAGCTGAGGGACATCTCATAGATATCAGTCTTGGTGGGGTTTTTTCCGTTTTCCATAGAAATGATCACCTTCCTCAAATCTTAGAAACGGTGGTGCTTGATGTGGAAGGTGACGAACACACAAGGATTTCCGGGCTGGAGGGATTTGTGATGAGGCTTCAGGCCGCGGAAGCGGTTGCTGATTCAGGAAATATAAAGGTCGCCATTAAATTTTCAGATATGAACTGCGAAAAGGAAGAGGAATTCAAATGTTTCCTCGATTCATTGAAAACAAAGATATCAGCTGAAGCCCGTGCTTCTGCCGGCGATCAGGAACGCGGGGGCTAAGATACGTGCCAGCGCATTCCCCGACTATCCTGACCTGGAGCCCCTTGAGGAGATAGCAGCAAAGACCGGGGGCTGGACCCTGAGTCGGTCTTATCTTTTTCAAAAAGAAGACCTTTTTTTGTTTTCAACCCCGCCTTGACCTGCTGTCTCAGCTTGAGGCCCAGTATGGTCCTTTTACAAAAAGCCCTATTATGGTGTAAAATCCAACCGATGAAAAGCTTTAGCGACGTAGTGGATTTTCATGGTCACAGCTGTCCCGGTCTGGCCTTCGGCTATAGGGTTGCATTGGCTGCTTTGAGGGAGATCGGCCAGGAAAACGCCTCTCGGGACGAAGAGCTTGTTGCTATTGTGGAGAATGACTCCTGCGCCGTGGATGCTATCCAGGTCCTTACCGGGTGTACCTTTGGCAAGGGCAATCTCACCTATAAGGACTACGGCAAACAGGCTTACACATTCATCAAACGGCCATCGGGTGAGGGAGTGAGGATTTCCATAGATTTTCCCTCGCCTGAAGAGACAGAAGAAGAAAAAAATATGTGGAGACGACACGCTCAGGGCGACCGGTCGGATGCAGTTCTGAAGGTAGTGCAAAACAGAAAGGCAAAAAAGACGAAGGCTGTCTTAGAGGCGTCTGAATCGGAACTGTTGAAAATAGCAAAAGTGAATGTCCTGCCCCCGCCGGAGGCGAGGATATACCAGAGCGTTACTTGTGCCCTGTGTGCTGAAAAGGTTGCCGAACCGAGGGCGAGGATAAAAGAGGGCAAGATTCTCTGTATCCCCTGCTTCGAGGCCAGTCAATCCAAATGGGTGTAAGAGTGGCAGTGTGTGGAAACACCTCAGATCCTGAAGAAGCGATGATGTGTCATTAGTCGGCTTCAGGCTCTGAGCTCCAACGATAAGGGTATTTTCAGGAGGGCGCTGACTGTGGCAGGCATACGCAAAGGATCGCTGTAAGGCCTTTTCGTAATCTGCTTTACCCCGGCAGTCAAATGATCCAATACCATGGTCAAATATGAAAAAACTCGTTGAGAAAGCAAATGTCTTAATTGAGGCCTTGCCCTTTATACGTAACTTTTATGGCAAAAGTGTTGTCATTAAGTATGGCGGTGCTGCGCAGGGTGAGGATGCATTAAAGAATTCCTTTGCGCAGGATGTGGTGCTCTTGAGTTTTATCGGCCTGAAACCGGTGATCGTGCATGGCGGCGGGCCAAGAGTGAATGCAATGATGGAAAAGATGGGGAAGGAACCAACATTCATTCAGGGACAGCGGGTGACGGACAAGGAGACGATGGATATCGTCGAGATGGTTCTCGGCGGTCTCATCAATAAGGAAATCGTGGCATTGATCAACAAACACGGCGGCAGGGCGGTAGGCCTGAGCGGAAAGGACGGGGGCCTCATAAAAGCGAAAAAAAAGTTCATTAAGAAGTCTGCAAAACAAGGGGAAGAAGAAGTTATTGATATCGGGCTGGTGGGTGAAGTCGAATCGGTTGACCCTCAGATACTGAACTCGCTTGAACGGGATGGATTTATCCCTGTTATTTCTCCTATCGGAGTCGGGGCAAAAGGCGAAACGTATAACATAAATGCAGATTACGTGGCATCGGCAATAGCTTCTTCGTTGAAGGCAGAAAAATTAATACTCCTTACCGATGTGAGCGGGATACAAAACGGTGAGGGCACGGTTTTCCCCACTCTCAGCAGAATGGATATTTCAGAGCTCATCAACGAGCGGGTGATTTCCGGCGGCATGCTCCCGAAGGTTCAGGCATGCACCCGTGCCCTTGATGCCGGCGTGAAGAAGACGCACATCGTGGATGGCAGGACCTTGCATTGCCTCTTGCTTGAGATATTTACGAAAGAGGGGGTCGGGACGGAGATCGTGGGATAAACGGCATCGGATCGAGACAAGTGTTGGATAACATGGGCGCCGACCCGAAGGAGGAGGCAAGGTCGACAGCTATGAAAAAGATTGCCTCTCTTTACCTGTATCGCAACGGCCTTAGCTGTATTCGGCTGCTCCCGGTCCGCCCAACATGCCACGGAAATCAAGCGGGTTCCCCTTGACACTCTGGACGGTCTTATTACCGAGTCGAGCGCCCAGTTGGATAAGGAAGCTTCTGCGAACGGCAAGGGGTCGTTACGGATCACCGTGAAGGAGTCGACCCATAGTACGTTTATTTGAGACCGGGGACATAGATGTCGAGAATGCTCGCCTCTTTTATGAGACAAAAGTACGTGCAAAATGGGTGAACGGCCGGGTATATCTGGAGATGTGGTGCCACTTCCCCGGCAAGACGGAATTTCCCTCGCGGAATGTTCAGACGGCTGTGACGGGAACAACAGACTGGACAACCATGGAGACCGTCTTCTTCCTTACAAAGGGGAGAAACCGGATGACGTCCATGCCTGGTAACGAGACCGCTCTAAAAGAAGAAAAAGACTTCACAGGCAAAGAGTTTCATTCACTTCAGCAATGAGGATGTTGCAGCCTTCTCTGACAATGGTTAACAGAAGATTTTGAAACGAACAGGGCCTGTTTTCCTTTTCTTGGTTCTCTGTATCCCTCTCGCGTATTTTTTTCTCATGCCTGATGTTTCCAAACTCAAGAAGGACAATCCGAAGAAGACCGCATTGATGGAGTACCGGGAGAAGGAGTGGCAAGGCAAGGGGAAAAAATACCGGGTAACTCAGGAGTGGATGCCCCTGTCACAGGTTTCACCGTACCTCATCAAGGCAGTGCTCATAGCAGAGGATGACAAGTTCTGGAAGCATGAGGGATTTGACTACGAAGCAATTCAGAAGGCCTTGGAAAAAGATATGAAGGCAAAGAAGTTCAAGCTTGGCGGCAGCACCATAAGCCAGCAGTTGGCAAAGAACCTGTACCTTTCTCCATCAAAAAACCCTTTGAGGAAAATAGCCGAGGCGGTAATCACCTGGAGGATGGAGACGGTCCTTTCGAAAAAGAGGATACTGGAACTCTATCTGAATGTCATTGAGTGGGGAGAGGGAGTGTTTGGAGTGGAGGCTGCGGCAAGATACTACTTCCAGAAACCTTCATCCCAACTCACTCCTGAGGAGGCTGCAAGGCTCGCCGCCGTTCTCCCAAACCCACGGAAATATAACGCTGCAGGGAATCAGCGATATGTGGTCAACCGTTCAAATCTCATTTGCAGTATTATGGTAAAAAGGGGTATCATTGCCCCTGAATATAATGAAGCCACCGGAGACGATAACACTTCTTCTGAGGCCGGAACAACTTTTCCTATATTTCCGCTCGAAAGGCAGAATCCCTCGGAATGAAGTACGCTCCGAGAAGTAAGGGACCCCTTTAGGACTTAAGACGCGAGCACATTCCCATCTCCCCTGCTTGTTTGTTCCCTTGCCCGGTCTGCCCCGGCGGGTTGATCGTGAGCTCCTCGCAAATGCCTTGCATCTTTACCAAACCACTCCCCAATCCGGTTGCTTGCCAGATTCCGAAAACATTCCGCCATGTCCAAGAAAACATCATTGTAGTCATTGTTTTGACGGGAACTCCGTTCAGGTTAGTTGATATTTCAATTGGTTATGACAGGCACGGTATTTGAATAACTCCTGAGAAACGAACTTCAGCCCCTATCTGAAAAGGAGGACGTCATATGGCTGACGAAAAACAGCAGACCAACCCTGAAGAGACGAAAGAACAAGCACCGAAAAAGGGCAATAAGAATATGCTTATCATGATTATTGCGGGTTCCATCATCCTCGCCGTTGCGGCTGGATTTATAACCTATACACAGTTTATTGCCAAGGGTAAGGGAGGGGAAGCACACAAGAAAGAAGAGACCAAGTACGCGAAGGCAGCCCTCGTCTCGCTTGACCCCTTTGTAATGAACCTTGCAGAGCAGGGCAGGTTTCTCAAGGTCTCCATGCAGTTCGAACTGACCGATCTGTCCTATGAACCGTTATTCACCGATAAGATCCCGCAAATAAGGGATTCTATTATCACCCTCATGAGCAGCAAGTCTGCGGAATCGGTATCAAGTCCCGAGGGCAAATTCCAGCTGAAGGATGAACTCCTCCTCAGGACAAACCAGGCGATAGGAAAGGATATTTTGAAGAATCTTTATTTCACTGAGTTTGTGATGCAATGAGCGATGTCCTGTCACAAGATGAAGTTGATGCCCTCCTCAAAGGGGTGCAGTCGGGTGAAATAACGACAGAGACGGCAAAGGAGAAGATACTCTCCGGTATCAGGCCGTATGATCTGACCAGTCAGGAACGTATCGTTCGCGGTAGGATGCCCGGGTTGGAGATCGCCAACGAGCGCTTTGCGCGTTTTTTCAGAAATTCACTGGCAACCCTTATCATGCGGTTTGTTGATGTCAGTATCCAAAATGTGGAGATCATAAAGTTCGGTGAATTCATGAAGACTATCCCTTTTCCCTCAAACATAAATATCTTCAAGATGGAGCCTCTTCAGGGCTATTCGCTCCTCGTCTTGGAAGCTCCCCTGGTTTTTGCCCTCGTGGAGATTTTTTTTGGGGGCAAGGGGGCTCTCTACGTGAAATCTGAGGGCAGGGCGTTCACGACAATAGAGCAGAGGGTGATAACGAAGGTCGTCACCATGGCTCTCCGGGATATGGCCGAGGCATGGGCAGGTCTAGGACCTATCCATCCGGAACAGGCCGGTTCCGAGATGAACCCCCAGTTTGTGACTATTGTCATGCCGAGCGAAATCGTGATCAAGATAGAGATCCATGTCGAGATAGATGACTTTACCGGAAAGCTGTTCTTTTGCGTTCCCTATTCCCTCATTGAGCCGATAAAGGAAAAGCTCAACTCAGGCATCCAGAGCGAACGATTCCACGTGGATCAGAGATGGGTAGAAAGAGTGAAAGAGATACTTCTGGATTCTTCTGTCGAGGTGGTTGCTGAACTAGGGAGGGTCCAAGTACCCTGCCAGGAATTGATGAATCTCGATGTCGGCAGCGTGATCAACCTTTGCAAGAACGTGACCGATGACCTTGCGGTAAAGGTGCAGAATGTCCGGAAATACGGCGGCAAGCCCGGCTATAGCAGGGGAAATCAGGCTTTAAGAATAACCAAGGTTTATTGACAAGGAGACAGACATGAATCAACCGACCGTGGATGCAAACTTTGAAGAATTAAAGGGAGAAAAAAAGGAATCTTCGGGCAAGAACGACATCGAGTTCCTCCTGGATATTCCCCTCGAGATAACTGTGGAATTGGGCAGGACGAAGATGCTTATCAAGGATCTCTTGCAGCTCGGTCAGGGTTCTGTCGTGGAATTAGAAAAAGTGGCAGGTGAGCCGATGGAGATACTCGTCAACAATAAGCTCGTGGCAAGAGGCGAGGTGGTGGTGGTCAACGAGAAGTTCGGGGTGAGGCTGACCGATATCATCAGCCCCACGGAAAGGATACGGCAGCTGAAATGAAGGAGACGTACTTCCAGATGGTTTTAGCCCTTGCCGCCGTGATAGGGCTGATCTTTTTTATGGGGTTTTTTCTCAGGAAAAGGCAGGCCAAGGCGGGGATCATGAATGTTCTTGCTTACCAGTCGTTTGGGTCGCGCAAGGGAATCGCTGCTATGAAGATCGGAAGGGAGATACTGCTGGTCGGCGTCACCGCATCGGATCTCAAGTTACTAAAGACAATCGAAGAAAATGACCTCGAGACGGATACGGTAAGGGATATCAGCAACACGGTGAAGAGGCTGCGAAACATGAAGGATCATCTCAATGAAAATAACTGACCCTACGGTTGAAGTCTTCCTGCTCATCAGTTTTCTGTCCTTGCTGCCCGCAATACTGGTGATGTTCACATCCTTCACCCGGGTGGTGATTGTCCTGTCTTTTTTACGCCAGGCCATCGGCGCGCAGACGATACCACCGAACACGGTCATCATCGGTTTAGCACTATTCTTAACCCTCTTTATCATGTCTCCCACGATAGACGTGATTACGAGGGACTCAATAAACCCTTATATGGACAAGCAGATAACGATACAGGTGGCTTTCCAAAAGGCGGAAGCGCCGATCAAGACATTTATGCTGAGACAGACGAGGCAGAAGGACATCGCCCTCTTTTTAAACCTGGCAAAGGAAAAGACCCCCCAAAAACCCGAAGAATTGCCTATAAGGGTTGTCGTGCCGGCATTCGCGATCAGCGAACTGAAAACGGCCTTTGAAATAGGCTTTCTCATCTTTCTGCCATTCCTGATCATCGATATGGTTGTCTCCAGCGTATTGCTTTCCATGGGCATGATGATGCTTCCTCCTGTGCTGGTTTCCCTTCCGTTCAAGCTTCTGCTCTTCGTGCTGGTGGACGGCTGGAATCTCGTGGTCAGTTCCCTCGTGAGGAGTTTCATATGACCATAGATGTGATAAAGGAGCTCTCGGCAGAGGTATTTAAGACCATAATCTTTGCGTCAGGGCCTACCCTCTTGGTCAGTCTTGTCGTGGGACTCTCCATAGGCCTGTTCCAGGCGGTAACGCAGATACAAGAGTTTACTCTGACGTTCGTGCCGAAGATTCTTGCTGTGTTTGTCTGCCTCTTTATATTTTTCCCCTGGATTGCGCGGGTGCTGACGACTTTCACCACCAACCTTATCGAAAAGATACCGGTGCTCATACGATGAGAAATTCTCATGCTGCGGCGCGCCCCGTATAGGTGATTATGGATGTTTTTGCAAAATATATCCCGAACTTCCTGTTGATCCTCCTCAGGGCAGGGGTAGTCATCGGCATGCTTCCCTTCTACGGGAGCAAGAGCATACCGGCCCAGTTCAAGATAGGTCTTGTCATTGCAATCGCACTCATCCTGACCCCGATTGTGAACTTCGAGTTCTCACGATCTGCAATATCCGCCCTCGTTATACGGGAGGTCATCTTCGGAATGGTGCTCGGGCTTTCGGCCCGGTTTGTATTCCTTGCAGTGGATATGGCGGGGCAAATGATAAGCAACGCTGTCGGACTTTCCATGGCAACGCTCTTTAACCCCGAAATAGGTCAGTCTACGGTGGTGTCCAACCTCTATGGAATCATAGTCATGCTCGTCTTTCTTGCCATGGATGCACACCATGACCTCATCTATATTTTCGTGAAGAGCTATGAATGGCTGCCTGCAGGGACGATCGATGTGAAGAACCTCGTTGCCGAGATGGTCGGGATCACGGGGGGCATATTTACGATTGCCCTCAAGTTAAGCGCACCGATTATCATCATCATGGTCATCACAAACCTGTTGCTCGGGTTTATCTACAAGGCGGCTCCTCAAATAAATATCTTCTTTGTCGGATATCCCCTTGTTATGTTTATCGGTTTTGTCCTAATGCTTCTCGGCTTGCCTTTCTTTATCCAGGTCACCGGAAATGATTTCGCTCTCATAAGGGAGGAGATGACAAGAGTCATCGAGTTAGCAAAGGGTTAATCATGCCTGAATCCGAAGAGAAAACAGAACAAGCTACGCCGCGAAGACGGCAGAAGGCCAGAGAAAAGGGCCAGACTGCGAGAAGTCGTGAACTGGGATCCATGGCTGCTACTGCAGGGGTACTCGCGACATTCTTTTTTGGGGGGGGATTCTTCATGAGGCGCATGTCTGATTTGACAGGCAATCTGCTTGGACTTCGCTATGGGAAGGATCCCTTTGCGGTCATGAGAAGCGCCTCGGCGGAGGTGCTCCTGACTCTGGCGCCATTTTTCGGAATCTCTGTCACCTTCGCTCTCCTTGCCGGCGTCTCTCAGGGAGGCCTCTCCTTTAAGCCCTTCGACATCGACTTGGATAGGCTCAATCCCGTGAATGGCTTGAAAAAGATATTTTCCCTGGCCGGCCTTGTGAACTTCCTGAAGAGTCTTTTCAAATTCATTGTCGGAGGTTTTCTCTTTTATTTCGTAATCAAGGGGTCGATCGCGCAGGTCTTTCCCGCGTCAGCAATGGATCTACGTGAACTACAAGCCGTCGCAGTCAAACTCATAGGGAAAGCGGTGCTCACCGCCTTTGCCACCTTTTTTCTCCTTGCAGTCATCGATTATTTCTCCGAGAGGTGGCGGTTTGAGCGCTCCATCAGGATGACCAAGGAGGAGATACGGGAGGAATTTAAGGAATCTGAGGGCAATCCCATGATCAAGTCCAGAGTAAAGAGCCTCCAGAGACAGATGGCAAGGAGACGGATGATGCAGGAGGTCCCGAAGGCAACGGTTGTTATAACAAACCCGACTCATCTTGCGGTCGCCCTGAAATATGAAAAAAATACGATGTCAGCTCCGCGGATCACTGCAAAAGGAGCAGGATTCATTGCAGAGCGAATGAAAGAACTCGCAAAAGAGCATGGTATCCCCACGGTTGAAGACAAGCCCTTGGCAAGGACCCTCTACAAACTCAAGATTGACGCGCTGATACCTGAGGAACTTTACAGGGCAGTGGCCAAGATATTGGCGCACATATATACGCTGCGGGGAGGCGCAAAATGAATTTCCTGCAACAGATAAAACAGAGGGGGGACGTTGTGGTCGCGGTCTGTGTCGTGTCTATCTTAGGCGTCATGATGCTCCCCATCCCTCCCTTCATCCTGGATGTCCTTCTGTCCCTGTCCATTTCCCTCTCGATAGTCATTCTCATAACGGGCATCTATATTAAGAAGCCCCTCGATTTTTCCGTGTTCCCGGCGATGCTCCTCCTAACAACCCTCTACAGGCTTTCGCTGAATATTGCGGCAACGAGATTGGTACTGCTCAGGGGCGGCGAGGGTACGGACGCGGCAGGACAGGTCATAAAATCCTTTGGCAACTTCGTCGTGGGCGGGAACTATGCTGTGGGGTTTACCGTATTCCTCATCCTGGTCGTTATCAACTTTATGGTCATCACCAAGGGCTCCGGAAGAATAGCGGAAGTCGCAGCCCGGTTCACCCTTGATGCCATGCCCGGCAAGCAGATGGCGATAGACGCTGACCTGAACGCGGGTCTTGTCGATGAATCAGAGGCTAGGAGAAGAAGGTTGGTTATTTCTCAGGAGTCCGATTTCTACGGCGCAATGGACGGCGCGAGCAAATTCGTGAGGGGAGATGCCATTGCGGGACTCATCATAACAGGGATTAATATCATCGGCGGGTTTATCATCGGAATATTCCAACACGGTATGCCAATCGCGGAGGCGGCAAAAACGTATACCATCTTAACCATAGGTGACGGCCTTGTCTCCCAGATTCCTGCCCTCCTCATCTCCACTGCCGCAGGTCTCGTGGTGACCCGTGCGGGAACCGAAAGGGATCTCGGAAATGATATCGCCAAGCAACTACTTGTCAATCCGAAGGCCCTCGGCACCGCCTCAGGCGTTATGGTCGTCCTCGGCCTTGTGCCGGGACTTCCCCATCTCCCTTTCTTCCTGCTCTCGGCTGCCTCGGGAGCGCTGGCCTATGTTGTCTCAAAAACCCCTGAGGAAGAGGTAAAGGAACAGGCGGGAGGGGCAGCGGCACCGCAGGAACCGGCCGTTGAGACCTTCATGGAGATAGAGCCCCTGACCTTCGAGATCGGATACGGTCTTATTCCCCTTGTGGAGTCTGACAAGGCTGACCTCCTCAGCAAGATCAAGGCGATGAGGAGGCAACTCGCCTCTGAACTCGGATTCGTTGTTCCTTCCATCCATATCAAGGACAACTTGCAGCTCAGGCCGCACGAATATAGTTTTCTCATACGGGGAATAGAGGTAGGGGGGGGCGAGGTTGCCCTGGGTCAGTACCTGGCCGTCTCGTCAGGGGCGACGGAAAAAATTGGCGGAACTCCAACCAAGGAACCGGCATTCGGACTTCCGGCATATTGGATCGGTGAAAACAGTGTGGAGAAGGCACGCTCCCTCGGATATATGGTCGTCGACCCGGCCACCGTAATCGCCACCCATCTTACCGAGTTAATAAAGAGCCATGCATGGGAGCTCCTCACCCGGACAGAGGTTCAGGGCTTGCTGGAGAATGTCTCAAAGAGCTATCCAAAGATCGTTGATGAACTCATCCCGACTCAGATGACACTGGGAGGTGTTCAACGGGTGCTGCAGAGCCTTCTGAGAGAAAAAGTCCCCATCAACGACCTGGTGAGGATACTTGAGACGTTGCTGGACTATGCTCCGTCAACAAAGGACACGGAGTTGCTGACAGAACATGTGCGACAGGCGCTGGCGAGGGTTATTACGAAACAGTATCTTGTCCCTGATGGGTCCGTCCATGTCTTGACCCTTGATCCGAGATTCGAAGTGGCCCTTTTGCAGGCAATCGAAGGCGGTGGCGCCATAAGCCCTGATATGGTGAGCGCGTTGATACGGTCGCTTGAGGGTGCCATCTCCTCGGATAACGTGAAAAACGCACAGCCGATTATCCTTTGCTCCACTCAGGTGAGGAGATTCCTCAGGAAAATCACAGAGAGATTCCTCCCATCGGTGGTTATCCTCTCAAATGCCGAGATAGCTCCATCAGTAAAACTCTACACAACAGGGGTGGTGAGATATGAAGATTAAGAAATATAAGGCGAGAAACTTTACCGAGGCCCTCGAACTCGTAAAAAAGGAACTGAGCGAGGACGCAGTTATCCTCTCCACCGAAGAAGGAAAGGGACTGAGGCCGTGGGTAGAGGTGACCGCGGCTGTGGACTATGACCATGCGGGAGCCAAGGGTGCCGGTGGGCAGATGGTCACGGACGCGGGGAAACCTGGCGTTCCCGATCCGATGGAGTTTCCGAATCCTCGGACGCTTAATCCCACCGATCCGGCCATCGTGACGGATGAGATAAAAAAAGAGATCGGAAAGCTCCGAGAGGCCATCGAAGGGATGAGGAATAACGGCTATGAGATATCTCTGCCGGCAAAAAAGAAGATGATACTGAACTTTCTGAGGGAGCGCTCGGTGAGGGATGAGTTTGCCCTCCGCATCTGTGAAAAAGCGAGGGACGTAGATGAGATCCCCTCACTGCTGTCATCCGATATAACCGTGAAGGAAAGGAGCTACGGCAGAAAGGCCGTAATGCTTGTTGGCCCGACAGGCGTGGGGAAGACGACGACGATTGCCAAACTCTCCGCAGGGGCAATACGGGCGGGGAAGAAGGTCGCTGTCATCAATCTCGACACGTACAGGATCGGAGCGGTCGAACAGACGAGGATTTATGCAAGGATCCTGGGCATCCCCTTGTCGGTTGTCTCCAGTGCCGCGGAACTCAGGCGCAGTCTCGGCAGTTTTGCACGGGCCAGGGACATCGTTTTTATTGATACCTCAGGGAGAAGCCCGAGGGATGAGACATATATCAACGAACTCCTCGATATTTCCCAGGGCTCCTCCGACCAGGGCGAGACATCAGGTTTTCCCCTGGAACTGCATCTCCTTATGAATGCGAATGCTGATGATGAATTCATGATTGATTCGTACAGATTCTACAGAAGACTGCCCATAGATTCGATAGCCTTTACCAAGGTTGATGAGGCGGTGAGATTCGGCTCACTGTATAACCTCATGCTCATCTATCAGAAGCCTGTGGCCTATGTCACCACCGGCCAGACGGTCCCTGACGATATAGAATTTATAAGTAAAACCAACCTCGCAAATCTGATACTCAAGAAAGGGCATTTCCGATGCTGAAGGAAAAACGGGACAAGAGGAATTACGTGAAGACGATCGCCGTGGCGAGCGGCAAAGGCGGTGTCGGAAAGACCAACGTCGTAGCGAACATGGCAATAGCGTTGAGGAAACTGGGCAAGGATGTCATGATCCTCGATGCTGACCTCGGGCTTAGCAACATCGACGTTCTTCTTCATCTTGCCCCGAAACATAACATCCAGAATCTCCTCAGCGGCGAGATGGGACTCAAGGATGTGGTCGTTGAAGGTCCTCATGGGATAAAGATACTCCCCGCCAGTTCAGGGGTGCAGGAGTTAACGTCCCTCGATGAGTTTCAGAGGCTGCGGATACTCGAGGCATTTGACACGTATGAGGAAAACATCGATGTCCTGCTCATCGATACAGCCGCGGGGATATCGGAGAATGTAGCGTTTTTTTGCATCGCGGCACAGCAGATCATTGTTGTGACATCACCTGAACCGACAGCGATCACGGATGCCTATGCCCTCATCAAGGTTCTTTTTACCCGCTATCAGGAGAAGGAATTCAACGTCCTGGTCAATTCGGTAAGTGGTTCCGGAGAGGCGCTGGAAGTTTTCAGAAGGCTTTCGCTCGCCGCCGAAAAATTCTTGAACATATCCCTCAATTATCTTGGATATATACCCTATGATGACGCGGTGCGCAAGGCGGTGAGTTCTCAGCAAGCCTTTATCGATGCGTATCCCCATGGCCTTGCATCGAAACAGGTTGCGGAAATCGCATCAAAGGTTTTAGAGACGACGGAGAAGGTCAAGGGAACGTTGCAGTTTTTTATCGGGAATCTCCTGTCGGCATCAGGCTCCTAAAAAGGCGGAAGGTGAAGGAAATGATCGGGTATATGGAAAAACTGAGTGAGGAAGCAAAGGAGCAGATCATCAACGATTCTCTCCCTTTCATCAAGTATACGGCCAGCCGGCTGGCATGGAGACTGCCTCCGCAACTCACCATACAGGATCTCGTCAGCGTCGGAGTCATGGGCCTCTTGGATGCCCTCGGCAGATTTAAAGAAAACGGGGTCAAACTCAATACCTTTGTGGAGCACAGGATAAGGGGCGCGATGCTCGATGAGCTGAGGGCAAATGAGTGGCTCCCAAAATCGGTGAAGAAGAAAATCGATACGGTCAAGGCGGCGCACCGTACATTGGAAAGGGAACTCGGCCGCTCACCGGATGATACGGAGGTTGCTGAGAGACTTCAGATGCCGCTCGATGAGTACTATCGGATTCTGCAGAGTGCAAACGCGCAAGTATCGGTAAGATTCGAGGACTTCAGTGAGAGAAGTGAAGAGAGCGGCATCGATGTTACAGAGTGCATATCGGACCCCGACGCGAAGACCCCCCTTGAAATCTATGAGAATAACAGGAGAAAAGAGGCCATTGCACAGCTGATCGAAACGCTTCCCAAAAAGGAGAAGATGATCCTCTCCCTGTATTATTGGGATGAGATGACCATGAAGGAAATCGGCAAGGTCCTGAACCTGACCGAGGGGAGAGTGTCACAGCTCCATAACCAAGCCCTCTTAAAGCTGAAGATGCAGATCGACCTGTAAGGTAAAGCAAGGGCTGTGGTCAAAGCGGCACATTGCTGCGTCGATTGAACTAGCCCGTCTGGAAGAATGTTAAAGGATTTCTCCAAGATCCCGATAAGATAGTACAAAAGAGGCACCATGATACAAGCGAAGAAACTCTTACGGCTGACCCAGGATCTGGCTCACCCTGATGCATCCAAGAGGAGGTCGGCAGCGGATGCATTGTCGGGTGGGGACGAAAGGGCGATCTATCCCCTGATCAGGGCGTTAAGGGATGAAAACTCCGGCGTCCAAGACGCTGCCATGCGTTCTCTTATTGCCCTCGGGGGCGAGGTCACCGCTTACATGGTGCTCCCGCTCCTGAGACAGGACTCCTTCCTGAGAAATACCGCGATGATCATCTTGAAGGAGATAGGAGTTCCGGTTGTCCCTTTGCTTCATTCCCTCATCAAGGATCCGGACCCCGATGTCCGCAAGTTTGCGCTCGACCTCATCTGTGACATTAAACACTGTGATTATCCGGAGGCAATACTTCGTGTTCTCGAAAGAGATCCAAATCCCAATGTTCGGGCGTCCGCGGCAAAGGCCGTTGGTATTCTGCAATTCGGGGGCGCGGTGGCGCAGCTGATGAAGGCATTGAATGATGATGAGTGGGTCTGTTTCTCCGTTCTTGAAGCCCTTGCGCTGCTCAAGGAAGCGTCGTCGACTGAGGCCGTGAGTTCACTGCTGAAGAGCCCATCTGATGCTTTGAGAATCGCGGCCGTGGAGACCCTTGGAAGGATTGGGACGCCACAGGCGCTCGATGTTCTCCTTAGCCACCTGCCTGGGGCTACGGGATTTGAAAGGACCGCAACGGTAAAAAGTCTTGTCCAGGGTGGGGTCACCCCTCCCTGGGCGGAGGTCGCGGAAGAGCTCAGGGAAATGTTTGCCGACGGTGATTGGAATGAGAAGCAGATTGCCGTGAAAGGTTTCGTTGCATTACAGGAGAAGAGGGCCATTGTGTCCATCATTGACTACGCTGGTTCCCTGGATCCCTCAGAGCCGGAAACAGATGAGAAGGTGCAGGTCATGAAAGACGCTTTGCGGAGCTTTGGATGCAGAGAAATCCTGGCTGCGGTTTTCGATAATCTGTCCCTGAAATACCGTGGAAAAAGTATAGCGATCGAGGCAATCGGGGAGTTGAAATGCAAGGAAGCCGTCCCGTATCTTGTCGGTTTATTAGAAGGGGAAGTGAGGGATGTGAGGCGGGCCAGCATGAAGGCCCTTGTTGATATCGATGACGGGGATATCAGGCGGACGCTCGTGGATGCTATCGACGACTATGATGGACATATCAGACGGATGGCTTTCACCGCATTGGGCCGAATAGCCGATAAAGCATCATTTGAGCCCATACGCAAACTGCTGCCGGCAGAACGGTACAAAGACGTCATGGAAGAAGGGGTGAAGGCACTCCTGTCGATCGATTCTTCAGCAGTGATTCCGTGCCTCGCTGAATTTGACGTCTCGGTGAGGGAGGCCATCGCTCGGTTTACGGAGGATGCTGCTACCCTTCTCGCCCTCATCGGCGATAGGGACTTTACCGTCAGGGTGTCTGCCGTAGCGGGACTCGGCAGGACTCGGGATGCAAGGGTGTGCCAGACACTCACCGAGGCGGTTCGTGATCCTGAAGCGGAGGTGAGGAAGGTTGCGATCAAAGCGATGGGGGAACTCGGCTGCTGTCATGATGTAATAAAATCGGCCCTCCATGATCCCGATATGTGGGTGCGGATGTGCGCGGTAAATGCATTGGGAAGCTCGATGGGACAGGATACCCTGAAGGTGCTCATTCCGATGCTTGATGACAGAGATATTCCCGTGGTCCTCTCCGCCATTGGTGCCGTATCCCGGATCGGGGGCAGCGAGGTGGTGAGTATCTTAGATGCCCTGACAGGCCACCCCGACGAAGGCGTGCGGAAGAAGGCGCACACAGAGCTTGAGGACATGAAATCTTCCGGGACTTTCGGATGAAAAACGTGAGACCGGCAACAACAGGAAAAAAACAGACGTGAATATCGAACTTCAGGACTCCACATTCAAGCAATTGCGGGACTTCGTCTACGAACGGACCGGCATCTATATCCCTGATGTCAAGAAATACCTTCTCGAAAGCAGACTCATAAAGAGGGTTCAGGAGAAGAATCTGAACGGCTTTGAGGATTACTTATATCTCATACGGTATAATGGCGGCGGTGGCGAGCTGGCAAAACTCTATGATGCAATAACGACCAATGAAACATTTTTTTTTAGGGAGCCGCAGCAGTTTGATGTCTTTATCGATGCTATCGTATCCGAGGTGCTGAAAGGAAACGGAGCAAGAGGCATCCGACTCTGGTCTGCGGCATGCTCGACGGGGGAGGAACCTTACACCCTCAGCATGCTCCTCATGGAAAGAAAAATGGCAGTCAGAAAAGAGATGTTTGCGTCGGATATCAGCGACGGGGTTCTGGAATCCGCAAAGAGAGCCGTGTATGGCTCATATTCGGTGAGGAATGTGCCCGAACCGTATCTCAGGAAATATTTCAAGGCAAACGGACAGTCCTACGAGCTTGACCCGTCCGTAAAGAACTCGGTCAAATTTATGAACGTGAATCTCATGGATGAAAGAAAAATGAAGTCGTTGCGGGATCTGGATGTCATCTTCTGCCGCAATGTCCTCATCTACTTCGATGCCAAGGCAAAGCAGAGGGTGACGTCCCTGCTGTATGACAGCCTGAGACCCGGGGGATTTCTCTTCATTGGCTGCGCCGAGAGCCTTCATAACGTTACGCGGGCGTTTAAGCCCGCCATTATCAACGGCGTGGTAGTGTACCAGAGGAGTTGATGCCATGAAGATCATGATCGTAGATGATTGTCTGACAACGAGGAAACTGCTTGGGATCTATCTGAAAACCAAGGGGTTCGAGATAGTTTCTGCCGAAAACGGTCTCGACGCCCTGGAAAAGCTCGCAACGAGCAAGGTCAATATGATAGTAACCGATCTGAACATGCCGTACATGGATGGCATCGAACTTATAAAAAACCTCAAGGCTGACCCAAACTATACAAGTATTCCTATTCTCATGGTCACAACGGAGGCGGATCCGGAGGAGCGGGAGCGGGCCTTGACTGCCGGTGCCGACGGATACGTCATAAAACCGGTGACGGCCGATATGGTCACTCAGAATATAAAGGATATCCTAAAGAATTTCTTTGGTGAAGGAGGTGTCTCTGATGCCAGATTATAAAATGAAGATTCTCGTTATTGATGACTTTTCGACCATGAGAAGGATCGTCAAGAATATACTGAAGCAGCTCGGCTTTGAGAACATAGAAGAGGCGGAAGACGGGGTCCAGGCATATTCAAAACTGCAAAACGGGGGGTTCGGATTCGTCGTATCGGACTGGAATATGCCGAATATGGATGGAATCGAGTTACTGAGGAAGGTGAGGAGTGATCCGGCGTTGAAGGACATTCCGTTTCTGATGGTCACGGCTGAGGCTGAGAAGGAAAAGGTGATCGAGGCCATTAAATCAGGGGTGAACAATTATATCGTGAAGCCATTTACCGCGGAGGTTTTGAAGGAAAAGATGGACAAGATCTTCGAGAAAATGGGGAAATAAAGGTACTCATATGCCCGATGAAATGGAAGAAATCATAACAGACTTCATCACGGAGGCCGTAGAGTCCCTTGACAGGATAGATCCGCTTTTTGTCGAACTCGAGTCGAGAGGATATGACAAAGACATGATCAATGACATATTCAGGAGTATGCACACCCTCAAAGGAGCGGCGGGCTTCCTCGGTTTCCAGTCCATTGTAGATGTTGCCCACGGCGCCGAGAATATCATGAAGAAGCTCAGAGAAAACGAGATACCCCTCTCAAAGCGGATCATGGACGTCATCCTCAAAAGTGTGGATATGCTCAGATTCCTGATTGAGCAGGTAAAGAAGAAGGAGCACGGAGAGGTGAATACCGCTCCCCTGCTCAAAGAACTCGGCGAAACGCTCAGTGCTGCGGAACAGGCCGGCGGCGAAGTTCAATGCGGCGTTGTTCCTGCGGCCATCGTTGACAATGCCGGGCAGGAACAAGGCTCCAGCAGTCAGACGCCTCCTCCCCGGGATGGGGGTGCCGAAGCAAAGGAGGCCGCCGCCTCATCGAGGTCTGTGGAGCAGGGCGACAAAGCCGTTCCTGAAAAAAAGGACGAGATGCAGACGCTCAGGGTTGACATCAACAGGATTGATAATGTTATGAACCTGACCGGAGAGGTCGTCCTCGTCCGCAACAGGCTTTTAAATATCGTAAATTACCTCGAAACGAAATATTCCGATGATGCTTACGTGGAGAGCCTTCTCGATACCGTTGCCTTCCTCGACCTGGTCACTTCGGACATGCAGCTGGCTGTCATGCGGATGCGGATGCAGCCCATAAAGAAGGTCTTCAGCAAGTTCCCCCGCCTCGTCAGGGACATCGCTGGCTCTCTCGGTAAAGAGGTGGAACTTCTGATATCAGGCGAGGACACGGAGGTCGATAAGTCCGTGATCGAGCAGATCGGTGACCCCATGGTGCATATCATACGGAACGCCATAGATCACGGCCTCGAATCGGTCGAGGCGAGACGGGCAAAAGGCAAGCCCACCAAGGGCACGATTTCCATCCGCGCTTACCAGAAAGGCAATCAGATCGTGATCGAGGTCGCTGACGACGGTAAGGGTATAGACGTCGACAGGGTCAAGAGAAAAGCACTGGAAAAAAAGTTGATAACAGGCGAAGAGGCCCAGCGGATGACGGAAGAGGCTGCGGTAAACCTTATCTTCCTGCCCGGGTTTTCGACGGTCGACGTGGCGACCGAACTCAGCGGCCGCGGGGTAGGCATGGACGTGGTCAAGACAAATATCTCCAAACTCAACGGCTACGTTGAGGTGATGTCAAGAAAAGATGCCGGCTCGACATTCAGGATAAGCATTCCCCTCACTTTGGCGATCATCCAGGCCCTTATGGTGCGCGCGGATGGCTCGCAATACGCTATACCGCTTGCGCCCATTGAGGAAACCTTGCGGGTCTCGAGAAAGGATATCTCCGATATTGTGGGCCAGGGTGTTCTCGTTATCAGAGAGAGAATTCATCCGTTCTTTGAGCTATCCGGAATCCTCGGAAACAATGGCTCGCTGCGTGCGGAGGACAGGTATGCCATTGTCATTTCCATCGGGGACAGTAAATTCTGTCTCGCCGTCGATGAGTTGTTGGGTCAGGAAGAGGTGGTCATCAAGCCTGTTGACGGAATAGACACCGCCTCATCACATATCCTCGGGGCGACAATAACCGGCGACGGAAAGGTTGTGCTTATCCTCGACCTGCCGAGCATAGCTCGGGGTATCACGGGGCTGATAAAAAAGAGATAAGGAGGAGCCATGCAACAATATATCGGATTTCATCTCAATGACGGTGAATATACCATACCCATACTCAAGGTTCGTGAGATCGTCACGATGCCTGTCATAACCAGGATGCCTCAAGCGCCCGCGTATATTGAAGGGGTCACCAATCTGAGGGGCTCCGTTATCCCCATCATCAATCTCAAGAAACTGGTAAACATCGGTGACAACGGAAGCAAGGGGAGTAAAATCATTGTGGTTGCCAGCGGGAGGATTACCTTCGGCATACTCGTGGACGGGATTACCGGCGTCATCAACATTGATGAGTCAGCGGTGGAGCATCCAGAGCAATTTCTCCATGGAGATGTTGAGCAGGTCGAAGGGGTTGCAAAAGTGGACAACAGGCTCGTCGTTCTCCTGGACCCGAAAAAGTTGATTCCGTCGGAAGATGCGAGCCTTTTCGAAGATGTCGTCGTGGACGTCAAAGAGACGGGCAGCAGAGACACGGTGGAGGTCGTGAAGACAGTCCAGACCATGGCAGGGCAGATGGAAGTGAGAGAACTCCAGGATGCAAAAAAGTTTTTTGAAAAGAGGGGGGTAAACAGCGATGACCCCCGGTTCGTCATATTTGACGACGTCGTTAACTTTATGAACGCCATTGCCATCCAGGATTATGAGGCCGCGGACGGAGCGATCCATGACATCCTGAAGAAGGGCCAGGGCGACCTTTTCAGAGAGGTCGGAAAGGTTACCCGAAAACTCCATGATTCGATCAGAAGTTTTAAAGAGGCCCTCGACCCAAAGCTGAAAGGGTTAGCCACCACGGAGATGCCCAACGCGGTCGACAGACTTCAATTCGTGATCGATAAGACTGAGGAAGCGGCCAACAGAACCATGAGCATCGTTGAGAGGCACATTTTGAAGATGGATGAGCTTGCCTTGCATATCAGAAATATCAAGGAGCCCGAAGAGTCTGTAACATATCTGAAGACCTTCAAAAACGGGCTCGAAGACGATCTCACTGAGATACTCACGACACAATCATTTCAGGACCTGACTGGTCAGACGATAAAGAAGGTCATAAAACTGGTCGGAGAAATAGAGGAGGAACTCGTAAGGCTGATAGCCTCATTTGGAGTCAAGATAGAGCAAGGGGCAAAAACCGAGAGGATAACACCTGAGGAGGTGTCTCAGGCTGATGTGGACGACCTCCTGAAGGACTTCGGGTTTTAAAGCGGGATATCCGCCGGATTGAGGGCGGAAACGGAAGGCAACCAACGTCCAGGATTTCGGGGAGGATTGAAGCGGTGCAAACTGAAGCAGAGCAGCGGGCCAAATCCGTGGGCGATGCATGAGGAAAGGTTACAAAGGCAACAGCGTATAGAAAGAATGTAAGCAGTTGCAGCACAGAGCACAGAGAGCAGGGAAAAAGCGAAGCAGCTTTGCAGTGAACCGGAGGCTGTCTCAGCGCCATCTTAACCCGTATTGATTTGGATGAGGGAGGAGTGCGATAGTGGTAAAGGTTCTCATCGTCGATGACTCGGCATTCATGAGGAATGCACTGTCAGCCATGCTTTCCTCCGATCCCGAGATTACCATTGTGGGGACGGCACGGGACGGCCTGGAGGCGATCGAAAAGGTGCAAGCCTTGAAACCCGACATCGTCACCCTTGACGTCGAGATGCCGCGGATGGACGGCATCACAGCCTTGAAGCAAATTATGGCGAAGAACCCGGTCCCCGTCATTATGGTCAGTTCTCTGACCACTGACGGCGCAAAGGTCACGCTGGACGCCCTCGACATGGGTGCTGTTGATTTTCTTCCAAAGAACCTCTCCGACCTATCCATCAATATCGTAAAACTCAAAGAGCTATTGATTGATAAAGTGAAACACCTCGGCCGGAAAGGGGTGGTAAGAAAACGGATCAGAGAAGAAGACAGACGATCGGTCGCGATTCCTCAATCCATGCCTGTCAGAACAACAGGCGAGAGACGGATAGGGATCGTATCCATAGGGACTTCAACGGGTGGACCCCGGGCGCTTCAGGACATTATTCCAAAACTGCCGAAGGAGTTTCCCGTTCCGATCGTCATCGCTCAGCATATGCCCGCCAGCTTCACTGGTCCCTTCGCCGACAGGCTCAATCAGCTCAGTCAGCTCATAGTGAAAGAGGCAGAAGAAGGAGAGCCGCTCAAACCCGGAGTCGTCTTCATAGCCCCCGGGTTCGGGCATATGAGGGTGTCAAGAAAGAGGGGTATCGAACCGGTAATCAGCATCTCCGCGAACAAGGAAGAGTTTGTTTACCGCCCGTCGGTGGATGCCCTGATGCTTTCAGTGGCCGAACTTTTTCCCGGCAGGGCCCTCGGCGTGATACTGACTGGTATGGGAAACGACGGGCTGAAGGGACTCGCCGCCCTGAAAAAGAACGGCGGGCGGGTTTTTGCCCAGAACGAGGAGACTTGCGTTGTATATGGGATGCCAAAAGCGGTGGTGGATGCAGGCATAGCGGACAAGATCCTTCCGATCGAAGAGATGGCGGGAGAGATGGTCAATGCTGTGTAGCGTCGCTCTAAAGTTTTCTCTCTTTAGGCCGATAAGAGTGTATATGGTTCAGTGTGGGTACGTGTTCCAAAGGAGGAAAATATGAGTGCATTGGCAGCCAGTACTGAGATATTGCAACTGGTGACCTTCAAACTGGGCGGTGAAGAATACGCCACGGACATCCTAAAGGTCCAGGAGATCAACCGGATGGTGAATATAACGGCTGTTCCGAACACCCCTGGGTACGTGGAGGGCGTTATCAACCTGCGGGGGAAAGTCATCCCCGTGATAAACCTGAGGAAGAAATTCGGTCTGGAGACAAAGGCTGCTGATGCGCAATCGAGGATCATGGTCGTTGATGTGGGTACTACCGTCGGGCTCATTGTCGATTCCGTATCGGAAGTCCTGAGACTTCCATCAGATACGGTTGAACCGCCTCCGCCCATGACGGGTGGGGATGGCTCCGAGTTCATAAGAGGGGTGGGGAAACTCGAAGACAGGCTCTTAATACTCCTTGATATCGATAAGCTCCTCGGGCATGATGGTCTCCACGCGGTAACTTCATTGTCAACGAATAACTGAGGAGTTCTCCGCAGGGGTCCAGAGACCCTGTCTGGAAATGCTCTCTCCGCATGATAAGTACGGGATCTTATTTTCTTAGTACAAAGGAGGAAGAGGTATGAAGTTCAAAGACGTCTCGCTAAAATGGAAAACGGCACTTCCGATAATTGCTTTAGTTACAGTTGGGATAGCGATCACGATCTTTGTTACCGGGAGTAAAACAAAGGAAATTGTACTTGGTGAGGTCGAAAACTCATCACTCAAGGGATATCGGGAAACAGTCCTGAATTCCCTCACCATGTTGATGACAACCGAAAATTATAAGGAATCGGAAAAATCTTTCCTCGAAGAGATGAAAAAGGTCGCCGATATCAGGATCATACGGGCACCCATCCTCGACAGAGACTACGGTAAAGGTAAGACCGAAGATTATCCTGCTGATGATCTCGAAAGAGACGTCATACAAAGGGGGACTGAGAAGGTTCAGCTTGAAGGCTCGTTCATCCGTGGCGTATATCCCTATGTGGCGCAACCGGGGGCCGCACTGGGGGAAAAGTGCCTTTCCTGCCATAAGGTGAGGGCAGGAGAGGTCCTGGGTGCTATAAGCATCAGGATACCGCTGACAGATTCATTCGGCAGGATACGGTCTCTGCAGTATCTCTATGGCGCATTGGGCATCGGCGGCATAATAGCTGTGACCGGGTTTACACTAATGATTGTCAGCATCACATTAAGACCCCTCATACGGTTAACAGGCCGCCTGCAAGAAGCAGCAGAAGGAAACATGGATTTTGTTCTTCCCTATGACGGCAAAGATGAAGTGGGCATGGTGTCAGACAATGTAAACAAAGTTGTGAAGAAATTTAGCACCGTGCTGAATGGCATAGCCGTGACGGTCGGCAAAATCATACCGGTCATGGAAACATTGCGGATCACGGGTGACAAGACAACAAGGGACGCCCAGAGCCAGGCGGGTCAGGCAACGCAGATAGCAACGGCAGCCGAGGAGATGAGCCAGACGATCACGGATATAGCCAAAAACGCAGCCTCCGCCGCGGAGACCTCAGTCGAAGCAATGGAGATAGCCGCAGGCGGTAAGAAAGTGGCTGATGGGGCGGTTGAGACCGTAAACAGGGTTTTTACTTCGACGGTAGAGCTCGCCTCGATGGTGGAGAAGCTGAACAGCCGTGTCGGAGAGATAGGCGACATCGTAACGGTAATCAAGGACATCGCAGACCAGACGAACCTACTCGCGCTCAATGCTGCGATTGAGGCAGCGAGGGCAGGAGAGCAGGGTAGAGGCTTTGCCGTTGTAGCAGACGAGGTGAGAAAGCTCGCCGAGAGGACGATAAAGGCAACAACGGAGATATCAGGGAAGATAGGAGCGGTGCAGACCGAATCACAAGAGACGATGAAGTCGATGAGTGGGGCATCAGAGGAAGTTACGAAGGCAACTCAGTACATGCGGAATGTGGGGAACTCCCTTGATTCCATGGTTACGGAAGTTCAGAAGGTTCGTGACCAGATAACCCAGATAGCCACAGCGGTCGACGAACAGTCAGCGGCCGCAGAAGAGGTCTCAGGGAATATCGAGAAGACGTCAGCGATAGCAAGGGGTATGGAGGGCGTGGCTGATGATGTGGTGCAAGAGGTGCGTAAGCTGACAGAGATAGCAGAGGAATTGAGGCAGCATACATCTGGAATCAAGACCAGGGAGACCTCATTGATCATCCTTGATTTAGCCAAAAATGACCACCGTCTGTTCATAGGCAAGATCGGGGCGTGCCTGAAAGGTGAAGTAACCATTGACCCGTCAGCATTGCCCGACCACCGTACATGCAGATTCGGCAAGTGGTACTTTAGTGAGGGCAAGGCGATATGCGGTGCCCTGCCCAGTTATCGTATCATTGACCAGCCTCACGAAAGGATACATGGCCTTGCAAAGGAAGCTGTCGCAGCACACAACGCGGGGAACCAGGCAAAGGCCGAGCAGATATACAAAGACATGAACGGCGTATCGCAGCAGATTGTGGATCTTCTCGAAAAGGTCAAGAGTGAGTCCGGGAACGGGACAACGTAAAATCTTTCGGAGATCGGCGAGATGAACGCCGCAACTCTAACCTGGCGTATTCGTTGTTGTCTCAGAAGATCCAAATGAAACTGACGCTGACGAAGAAACTCTATGGGGTCGTTGGCACAGCCCTGGTAATCTTGATGGCTGTCTCCACGTGACAACCGATGATGAGGTCGGCGATATGGCGAAGAGCTTCGAGCAGATGGTAGAAAACCTCAGGGAAACGATAAAAAAATCTCCGACATGACCAGTACCCTCACGAAGAACTCGGAGGAGGTATCTGCAAAAACAGCACAGCTCAGTCAGGAGCATGGCAGACGGCAAGGAGAAGGTTGAAGAAGGGGTGAAAGCAGCTGAAAATCCAGGGAATCTTTGCACAGAATTGTTCAGGCATCCGAACGCTGTCTCGACATGGTCCGCATGATCGCCACGGCTACGGAGCAGCAGTCAACGGCGATGGAAGAGGTCTCGACGACGATGGAAAATATCTCCAGTGTGGCAAAGACTTCCCAAAAAGCTATCACTCAGATTACTTCTGCTACCAATGAACTGTCACACCTTTCAGGCAACCTCCAGGGAAGCATCGGGTGGTTTAAGATGAACGGCAAAATGAATGAGGAGAAATAGCCTACTGTTATTGTCGTTACAGGGCGCGCAAGGCATTCCATAATCCCTTTTTTTTGCGGGGGATTTTCTCGCCGGTCAATCGGTAAATAACATGTAATTTCCTTATTCTCGCATCCCCGCAATTTCCCCCTGAAGGATCGCAAGAATCTCACGCTTGTCAAAAATGGGTTTCTGTTTTGGGCCGCATTGTGAGACGAGAAGGCGCAGCGTGCCCGACTGGCGCTCCTAGGACATGCTCAACGCCCCGCGAGGTGAAACGTTCCATAGGTAGCGTGTAAAACACTTCGCCAGATTTGATACTCAGCCGTTTTGGACGGCTGCTCGGTCTTTCTGATAACCCAAACTCCCAGGCAACACTCGGCGACGCCGGTTGCACGAGAGCATGTAGGTGCTTTTGATGAGTCTCCTTGGCGCGAGCGCGGGGTATGAGTTCACCGGCTTGGGAGGGCTCGATTCCGGCGGCGAAATTTGCGCCTGCAGGGGAGAGCTGCCGTGAGGTCTGCTACTCGCAAGAAGCGCCTTCTTCCTGTCGTTCAGGGGATGAGCATATGGTCTCGAGATCGCTCCGGAGTTTTGTTCCCCACTCGACCAAAGGCAAACCGAAACCGGACGCGACGATAATATCCATCCAAACTGGTAGAATATTCCATGGACTTTGAACTCTCCACTGTTTTTACTCCTCAGGGCGACCAGCCAAGGGCAATCGCGGAATTAACTGCGGGTATTAAGAAAGGCTTAAGGCATCAGACCCTTCTTGGCGTCACGGGCTCGGGCAAGACCTTCACGATTGCCAATGTGATTGCCAATGTCCGGAAACCGACGCTCGTTATCGCCCACAACAAGACCCTTGCCGCCCAGTTATACGGCGAGTTTAAGGAATTGTTCCCCGGCAACGCAGTTGAGTTCTTTGTGAGCTATTACGATTACTACCAGCCTGAGGCATACATCCCCACCACCGATACCTATATCGAGAAGGACGCCATGATCAATGACGATATAGACAGGTTACGTCATTCCGCCACCAGGGCTGTCCTCGAGAGGAGGGACACCATAGTTGTGGCCTCTGTCTCATGCATCTACGGGATCGGTTCTCCTCAGGATTATTTGGAAATGCATCTTATCGTTGAAGAGGGGATGCATGCGGAGAGGGACAGGATCCTCGAAAGCTTGGTGAATATGCAATATGTCCGCTCCGATAAGGATTTCAGAAGGGGGTCCTTCAGGGTGAGGGGAGACAGTGTCGAGGTTTACCCGTCATTTTCTCTTAATAGGGCGATGCGGATAGAATTTTTCGGTGACGATATCGATGCGATCTCCGAGTTCGATCCCTTGACGGGTGAGAGGCTCAGGAGGATAGCGAAATTTGCCCTTTTCCCGAATAGCCATTGGATTACTCCGAGGGAGCGCCTGGAGCCTGCACTCAAAAGGATAGAAGATGAAATGAGGGAACAGCGCGAATGCTTTCTCAGAGAAGGGAAGGCTGCGGAGGCACAGAGGATTGAGCAGAGGACACGGTTTGACCTCGAGATGCTCAAGGAATTCGGCTATTGCCATGGTATCGAAAACTACTCGCGGCATCTGAGTGGTAGGTCTGCCGGAGAGCCGCCCTATACCCTCATTGATTACTTCCCGGAGGACTTTCTTATCGTAATAGACGAATCCCACGCCACTGTCCCTCAGGTCGGCGGCATGTATGCAGGTGACAGGTCGAGGAAACAGACCCTTGTAGATTTCGGCTTCAGGCTGCCCTCCGCCCTGGACAACCGACCCCTCACCTTTACGGAATTTGAACACAGGGTAACCCAGGCGATCTATGTATCAGCGACACCGGGGCCTTATGAACTCGAAAAATCACGCGGCAGGGTCGTGGAACAGATAATAAGGCCAACGGGGCTGACTGACCCTGAGATGAAGGTGAGACCCATCTCCGGACAGGTGGATGATCTTCTCTCTGCAATTCAACAGAGGGCTGCAAGGGCAGAGCGGGTTCTCATCACAACACTGACCAAGAAGATGGCCGAAGACCTCACAGATTATTATATCGAGTTGGGCATACGGGCTCGCTATCTGCATTCAGACATCGATACCCTGCAGCGCGTCGAACTCATAAGAGATCTCCGTCAGGGCAAATATGATGTCCTGGTGGGGGTAAATCTCCTCAGAGAGGGGCTCGATCTCCCTGAAGTCTCTTTGGTCGCGATCCTCGATGCCGATAAAGAGGGTTTTCTCCGTTCCGAGCGGTCACTGATCCAGACTGCCGGCAGGGCCGCGAGGAATGTGAACGGCGAAGTGATTCTTTACGCTGATACCATTACAGGCTCAATAAGAAGGGCACTCGATGAAACAGCCAGGAGGAGAGGAATTCAGGAGCAATACAATAAGGAGATGGGCATAACCCCGGAGACGGTGAAATCGAGTATCAAGGACATCCTGAGCTCCATCTATGAATCGGATTACCTGACTGTTGATGTTGCTGAGGAGATCGCCGATTATCGTTACGACGAGGAGACCATAAGAAAGCTCGAGGAAGAAATGAAAGAAGCGGCAAAGAAACTGGATTTTGAGCGAGCTGTTGCGCTTCGGGACAAGATTAAGGAGATAAAGAAAAAGACTGTCGAGCTTGGACGTTAGATGGGATGGCCATGCTGCCGAATACTCCCAACAAGGGGAAGGTGGGCGGCGAAGGCGAGAGTCCTGCCGCTATCTAAGGCATGCGATACAGCATACGGGACAGGCCGGCGGCTTCGAGGTGGTGAAAGCTGGGAAGACTCGCCGGGATGCCTTCGCGCTTCCAATTTTCCTATTTACATAATTCCTCATTCGAAGCTATACTAACTCGCGAATTTATTGACTTTTATAATGTGGATATCGCAAGAAGAGTCCTTCGAGAAGGAGGTCCAGATGGGCAAGGTTTGCCATAGCGTGGCGTCGTTCCTTTTGCTGCTCACAGCACTGTTCTTTACCACAGGGCTTAGTGATGTTCTTGCAGATCAATCGCCTATCGTAACCTCAATCGAGATAAAGGGACTTAAGCGGATTGAAGAAGGCTCGATAAAATCCAAGATTACCCAGAAAAGCGGCGAGCCGATTTCGAATGAAAAGGTGGCCGATGACATCAAGAATATCTATAAAATGGGGTATTTTGACGATGTGACCGCCGAGATGGAGCCTCAGGAGGGAGGGATCAAACTCATCTATGTGGTAAAGGAAAAACCGACAATCATTAAGCTTGACTTCCAGGGGAACAAGGAACTAGAAGATGCCAAGCTGAAAGAGAAGATTGCCGTAACCGTCGGTTCCATTGCGGATACAACACTGATACAGGATAACGCCCAGAAACTGCAACTCTTTTATGAGGATGAGGGGTACTGGTTAGCCAAGATCGTGCCCGTTGTCAATAAAATTGGGGAAAACGAGGTCTCCCTCACGTACCAGATTGAAGAAGGGAGAAAGGTCAGGATCAAGAAGATAATCATAAAGGGTAACAAGGTTATGTCATCGAGCAAGATCAAAAAGGTGATGAAGACCAGCGAATGGGGGATGTTTTCCTTTATCAGCTCATCGGGGTACTACAAACGAGAGACCATGACTGCTGACCTAGAATCAATTAAAGACCTCTACTTTAACAATGGTTATATCAAGGCCTCTGTCGCTAACCCCGAGATAACTATTTCCGATGACAAGAACGGGATGACGATAACCATGGAGGTCTTTGAAGGAGACCAATACAAAATCTCATCAGTAGGCCTCACCGGCAATAAGGTTTACTCCGAAGCCGATTTGAGAAAGAAGATCATGTCGGCCCCAGGGGCCGTGTTCAGCAAGGAGACGTTAAAAAAGGACATTGCCGGCATGACGGACCTCTATACGCAACATGGTTACGCCTTGGCCAATGTCTTTCCTGATCTCGTCCCCGATGAGGCCACGAAGACAGTCAGCCTAACCTATAAGATAGAAGAAGGATATATCTACCACATAGGGAGGATAGAGATAACCGGTAA
Organism: Thermodesulfovibrionales bacterium; assembly: GCA_050014695.1. Taxonomy (GTDB): domain Bacteria; phylum Nitrospirota; class Thermodesulfovibrionia; order Thermodesulfovibrionales; family UBA9159; genus UBA9159. The sequence goes on along the minus strand of JBEKCV010000006.1, from coordinate 18,770 downwards.
TGTCAAGACAAAGGATAAGGTTATCCGTCGGGAAATAAGACTTGACGAAGGCGACGAATTCAATAGTGCCCTTCTGAAACGCAGCTATGAGAGGCTCAACAACCTCAATTTTTTTGAGTCCGTGGACCTGTCCCCAAAACCGAGATATGAGGAAAAACTCCTTGATATCGACGCCAAGGTCAAGGAGAAGTCAACGGGGTTTATCAGTGTGGGCGGCGGTTACAGCTCTGTGGATAAGCTCATAGGCATGGCCGAAATAACCCAGGGCAATCTCTTCGGGAATGGGCAAACGGTAAAAGTAAAGGGTGAGCTTGGCGGCAGGTCGTCATACTATGAGCTTTCGTTCAAGGACCCGTGGTTTATGGACAAGCCCATTGCTTTTAACGCTGAGATTTATTACAACACCCGGAGATACATAGACTACGAAAAAATAGCCGAAGGTCTGGGTTTCGGATTCGGGAAGAGTTTCGGCGAATATTGGAGCTCGAATATCGCCTATAACTTTGAGATACCGACGATATATGGTGTGCAATTGGCCAGCGCGGATGAGATCATCAAAGAGCAGATCGGCAAGCAGACGACCAGCAGCATCACCCCGTCCTTAACCAGGGACTCCCGAGATAATTTCCTCGACCCCTCCAGCGGATCGAGGAATTCTATCTATGTGACCGTTGCGGGCTTCGGCGGCTCGAATGCCTTTATCAAAGGCGTTGCTGATTCAGCATGGTTTTTCCCTTTCGGGAAAACGGCCTTCATGGTCAGGGGTCGAGTGGGATACGGACTAGGGATATTAGACAAGGAGTTCCCCCTGTATGAGAGGTTCTACGTAGGCGGTATCTATACCGTGAGGGGACTCAGCTTCGGCGATGCGGGACCGAAGGGTTCCCTGGGCGAAAACATCGGGGGGGTGAAGGAACTGATATTCAACAACGAATACATCTTCCCGATTGTCTCGGAATTACGGCTCAAGGGAGTCGTCTTTGTTGATGCGGGGAATGCATATGACGCGGGCCAACCGTTCGGGACATTACGGTATACTTCGGGAACCGGCTTCAGATGGATATCCCCCATGGGACCGATTCGCGTTGAGTGGGGCTATAACATCCAAAGAAAGCCGGGAGAACCGGCTAGTAAGGTGGAATTTGCTTTCGGGAGCTTTTTCTAAAAAAGACGACAATGGGGTACCGCAGAGCTCGTAGGGGAAGACAATCTGAATCTCGCCTGGCCTACGATATGGAATAAAAATCCCTCTGACATAGCTTAAAGCTCGATTACAGAAAAAGGAGGAAAGGATGAATACAAAAAGAGACGGGAAGATGTATGCCTTTGTTTTGATGTGCACAGTAATGCTTATTGCAACAGCCACAGTGAGGGGTTCATTTGCCGCGGATCTTGTGAGAATTGGTTATGTGGATCTCAGGGTTGCACTCAATGAGTCGAATGAGGGCAAGAAGGCAAAAGCGGAACTGGAATCCTTGATAAAGACGAAGCAGGTGGCCATAGACGAAAAGGGAAAGACCGTTGAAAAGCTGAAGGGGGAATTAGAGAAACAGTCCTCGGTGCTTTCGGGAGAGGCAAAAAAGGCAAAGGAAGATGAAATAGAGAGACTGCTCAGGGATTACCAGAGGCTTGTTCAGGATTCTCAGGCCGAGGTGAAGAAGAAAGAAGACAAGTACACCGAGTCGATCATCAAAGAACTGAGGGAGATCGTTGAGAAGATCGGAAAGGAAGAGAATTACTCGCTTATCCTTGAGAATGTTGAAGGCATCATTCTGTACACAAACAAAGATCTCGATCTCACAGAACGCGTGCTAAAAAAGTATAATGAGTTGAGGACGGAGAATAAGGAAAAGAAATAATTTTCCACCCTCAGGACTCTATGAAACTCGGAGAAATTGCGGCGATGCTCAAAGCAGAGGTGAACGGGGATCCGGACATTGAGATTCAGGGAGCGGCTTCTGTCCAGGACGCAAAAGCGGGAGACATAACTTTCCTCGCGGATCTCAGATTCACGAAGCAATGTGCGCAAAGCAATGTCTCCTCTGTCGTGGTCAAGGATTTCATCCCGGAATTACAGAAACCGCAGATCAGGGTGAAAAACCCCTTGTACGCCTTTGCACAGCTCCTTGAACTCTTTATGGTGAAGCCATCCCCCTTTCCCGGCATCAGCGAGATGGCGTTTGTATCCGACCAGGCAGTGATTGGGAGGGATGTCTCGATCTGTCCCTTTGCCTATATCTCTGACGGGGTGGTGATAGGTGAAAAGACGATTATTTATCCGGGGGTCTTCGTCGGCAGTGGAACCACCATTGGCCATGGGTGCACCCTGTACCCGAACGTGACCATTCGCGAAAAGGTCAAGATCGGCAGCAAGGTGATCATTCATTCGGGTTCGGTAATCGGTTCCGATGGTTTTGGCTATGTCTTTGAAGGCGGAAGGCATTACAAGATTCCGCAGGTGGGCGGTGTTATCGTTGGAGACGACGTCGAGATAGGAGCTAATGTGACGATAGACAGGGCAACTACAAACGATACGATTATCGGCAACGGAACAAAGATCGATAACCTCGTACAGATCGCTCATAACGTAAGGATCGGAGAAAACTCAATTGTTGTTGCTCAGGTGGGAATCGGGGGCAGTTCAGAGATCGGAAATCTTGTAGTCCTGGGAGGGCAGGTCGGGATTCCTGATCATGTCCGGATAAGCGACGGCACCATGGTTGGAGCGCAATCGGGAGTTTTAGGGAATCTCACAAAAGGCGTTTATTCCGGCAGTCCCGCTATTGCTCACCGGGATTGGCTCAAGGCATCGGCGCTCTTTGCAAGGCTTCCGGAGCTGCATAAGAAGATCAGAGAACTGGAGGAAAAACTCAACCGGTTGGAAGGGAGGTACAATGATAGCGAATAAGGAGATTCAGGATATTCTTCCCCACAGGTATCCGTTTCTCATGGTCGATAAGATCATTGAATTGGAACCCGGACAAAGGTCTGTTGGCATAAAGAATGTCACCGTCAATGAGCCCTTCTTCGCAGGGCATTTCCCCGGAAACCCTATCATGCCCGGAGTGTTGATCGTGGAAGCAATGGCCCAGGTTGCGGGGATAATGGCATTCCGCTCCGGTGTTCATGGTGACGAGGTCTATTTTATGAGCATTGAGCAGGCGAAGTTCAGGAAACCTGTTGTTCCAGGGGATCAGCTGCGACTCGAGATTACCGTACGTCAAAGGAGAGGGAATGTCTGGAAATTTTCCGGGAGTGCCCTCGTGGATAACAAGGTTGTCGCAGAGGCAGACTTCACAGCAATGGTACTCAAGAGGGAAGGGATGAAGAAGGCCCGGGAAATATCCAGGGATAAAGGCGGGGAGTCATAATGGCAAAAGAGATACACCCAACAGCGATTATAGACAGAGAAGCATCCATAGATAAGGAAGTTTCCATCGGTCCGTTCTGCATTATAAAGGGAAAGGTAAGCATCAGGAAGGGGACAAAGCTTATATCCAATGTTATGATGGAGGGACAGACGGAAATCGGCGAAGGATGCACGGTATATCCCTTCACGAGTATCGGCCTTCCGCCGCAGGACTTGAAGTACAAGAATGAAGAGACCGGTGTCGTCATCGGCAATGGCAACATCATACGGGAATATACAACGATCCACAGGGCTTCCGTGAGTGGGAATGGATTAACCGTCATTGGTGACCATAACTTCCTCATGGCCTATGTTCATATCGCCCACGATTGCAAGATTGGCAAGCATACCATCATGTCGAATGTGGCAACCCTCGCAGGCCATGTCACGGTTGAGGACTACGCTTTCATCGGAGGGCTTGTTGCGGTCCACCAATTCACGACGATCGGCGCCTACTCGATGGTGGGCGGCTTTAGCGGTATAGGACAGGACATACCACCCTATACCATGGCATCAGGGGCCAGGGCAAGGCTTTACGGCTTAAATACTGTGGGGCTGAAGAGGCACGGGTTCTCTGAGGCGAGCATTCATGCGCTGAAAACGGCATACAAGATTCTATTCAGGGAGAAAAGGACGTTGAAAGATGCCATCAAAAAGATCCGGACAGAACTCCCTGACACACAGGAAATAAGACATCTTGTCGAGTTCATAGAAAAAAATAAGCGGGGGGTCTGCAGATAAGATAAGACGGGCAGACATGCGAAATTGCTTTGCCACGCCCTCAACAATCAATGAGCTGTTATGGCGACCGGACGGGCGCGACAAAGCGATCTCAGCCGCAAAAAAAAATGAAGAAGATCGGTTTAATATCGGGGATGGGTGAACTCCCTAAGGCCGTTGCTCTCGAGGCGAAGGCAAAGGGATTCCACGTCATGGCAGTGGCTCTGGAGCCGCTGGCGGACAAGGCTCTTTCGGCTTGTGTGGACGATATAACGTGGATAAATGTAGGTAAACTCGGCAAGATTATCGAATACCTGAAGCGTTCCGGGATAAGAAAGGCTGTCATGGCCGGGAAGGTGCCGAAATCACTCCTTTACAAAAGCAGGATAACGCCGGATTTAAGGGCGATGAAATTGCTCTTCACGCTGAAGGACAGAGGTGATGACTCCATTCTTCTTGCGCTCACGAGGGAACTCGAAAAAGAAGGCATAACGCTTTTGAACACTACGGATTTTTGTTCACAGATGCTCACGCCGGAAGGGTTTCTGACCAAAAGCAGGCCCACTGATGTCGAATTCAAGGACATTACCTTTGGCTGGAAAATTGCAAAGGGGATGGGGAAACTCGATATAGGGCAGACAGTTGTTGTCAAGGATCAGGCCGTCATGGCTGTTGAGGCCATCGAGGGAACGGATGAAGCGATCAAGAGGGGCGGTCATTACGCCGCTGGTGGCGCTGTTGTGGTAAAAGTGTCCAAGCCAAACCAGGATATGAGGTTTGATGTGCCCGTCGTTGGGCTCGCTACGCTGCACGCGATGGTCGCCGCAAAAGCGAGGGTCCTTGCGCTCGAGGCTGAAAAGACGATACTCCTCCAGAAGGATGTGCTGCTTCCGAGCGCTGATAAGGCCGGGATATCAGTGGTCGGGTATAGAAATAATGTTGATTAAATGAGCTGAAACGTTTAGTATAGTAAATTAATTTTCGGGGGTGTTCCATGGTATCAGATATCGCTTATGCAATGGGTCCAGCACCGCAGGCCGGACAGGCTGGAGGCGCCGGGGCAATGTTCACGAGTTTTTTGCCGCTAATCCTGATCTTCGTCATCTTTTACTTCCTTCTCATCAGGCCTCAGCAGAAGAGGGCGAAGGAACATAAACAGATGATGGAAAACCTGAAACAGGGCGACAAGGTGATCACGTCCGGTGGTATTTATGCCGTTGTGGATAAGGTTGCCACCAATACCGTAATACTGAAGATATCGGAAAATGTGAAGGTCAAATTTGGAAAAGGATATATCGCGTCCGTGAGACCTGCATCAGAGGAGGATTGATCGAGGTCAGGGGAAAGAGCCCTTTCGGGAGAACACGATGGAGCTGACGGGACGTCGAGCCGTCTGACAGATGCCTTGGTGCCATGGGATAACATGAAACAGGGCGTCAGGCATCGTGATATCTTTTCCCTGGCATAGAGTGCGTCGAACTATCCACCGTAAGAATGGCCGGTTACAGAGAGGCTGCTCGGGTCATTGTCTGCGAATGTAATCCGTTTATCAAACAACTCAAGAATGGCTTAGGAGGTCAGGAAGACACAATGAAGAAGAAGATTCTCTGGAAATTTGCTCTGATCGGTTTTTTCATTCTTATTGCCATCGTATGCTTTCTTCCCAACACCGCGGTATTCCAGTATATGCCTGAATGGTGGAAGAGCGCTATGCCGAGTAAGGGCATAACCTTAGGGCTTGACCTCCAGGGTGGAGTGTATCTCGTCTTCGAGGTTGAAGGAGACAGGGCTGTTGAGATAACAACGGAGAGGATTGAACAGTCATTGCGGGACATTCTGGCGAAGAAGAAACTGTCTGCCGATATAAGCAGAAACGGCCTTCTGATAGCCATCACGCCGAATTCCATAGATGTGAGGAAGGCGGTTGAGGATAACTATCCTTTGTTGAGCCCTGTGGAGACAGGTACAAAACTCGTTTATAAGCTTTCCGACAAGGAAGCAACCAGGATAAGGGATACAGCTACCGATCAGGCTCTCGAGACCATCCGCAACAGGGTCGATCAGTTCGGTGTCGCGGAACCGACCATTTACCGTCAGGGAGTCAACGAGATAGTCGTCCAGCTTCCCGGGGTAAAGGATCCCAAGAGGGCGATAGAAATAATCGGGAAGACGGCCCAGCTCGAATTTAAACTGGTTGACGACGCTACCCCTGTGGCAGCTGAGCTGCCAGCAGTCGTAAAACCGGGGGAGGAAGAAGCCCTCCTGAAAAAATTTTCAGAAAAAGTGCCTCCCGACGATGAGATCCTCTTTGAGAAAAGTACCAATAGAGAGACCGGCGAAGTCACAAAAAGGCCCATCCTTCTGAAAAAACAGACATTAATGACGGGTGACCTGCTCTCTGACGCCAAAGTTTCTATTGATCAGCGGTTCAATGAGCCGTATGTCTCGATTATCTTCAATGCAGCTGGAGCAAAACTCTTTGAAGATATTACCGCTGCAAACGTGAAAAAGCGGCTTGCCATAATCCTCGATGGCTCCATCTATTCAGCGCCGGTGATCCAGGAGAGGATAGCGGGCGGCAATGCTCAGATCACCGGCAGATTCTCCATGGATGAGGCGAGGGATCTTGCAATAGTCCTCAGGGCTGGCGCACTGCCCGCTCCGTTAAAGTCTCTCCAGAATGTCACGGTGGGGCCGTCACTGGGATCAGACTCCATCGAGGCAGGCAAGCGGGCAGGCATTATAGGGACTTTTCTCGTAGTACTCTTCATGATCCTCTATTACAGACTGTCAGGTGTCATCGCCGACTTCGCGCTTCTCCTCAACATAATACTGCTTATCGGTGCCATGGCGTTGCTGAACGCCACACTGACAATGCCGGGTATCGCAGGCGTCATCCTCGCCATCGGTATGGCGGTGGATTCCAACGTTCTGATGTTTGAGAGGATGAGGGATGAGATAAAGGCGGGGAAAACCCCGCGGGCCGCAGTTGATTCAGGATATGACAAGGCCTTCTGGACCATATTTGACTCCCACGTGACGACACTCATCACCGCCGCTGTTCTTTTTCAGTTTGGTACGGGACCGATAAAGGGTTTTGCCGTGACCCTGAGTCTCGGCGTCGCCATAAACCTCTTCACAGCGCTTATTGGAACAAAATCCGTGTTAGACCTCATCAACAGCAGGAAAGAGGTCAGGAAGTTGAGCATATAGGAGGCGAGATGTTAGAACTCATAAAAAACACAAAGATCGATTTCCTTGGAAAAAGAAGAATTGCATTCGTATTCTCCGGTATCCTGTCGATCATAGGGATCATCACCATCGTGCAGATCGCCAATGGCAAGGCGAACCTCGGTATCGACTTTGCAGGAGGCACAGCATTGCAGCTCAAGTTCGAGCAACCGATGAGCCTCCATGATTTGAGAAAGACCCTCGAAGACAGCGGTGTCAGAGATTTTGACCTCCAGGACCTCCCTGCCGTGCAAAAGATACTCATCAGGGTGAAGAAGACCGAGCAGCAATTCGGACAGGTATCAGATACCATAACGGGGGTTATCAGTCAGAAGTTTCCTGGCAACAAATATGTCGTGGATTCAATCACGGTTATCGGACCTAAAGTCGGCGGGAAACTGCGGACCGATGCTGCGCAAGCAATTGCTGTGGCGACCCTCGGCATACTCGTCTACATCGCCATCCGGTTCAAATTCGATTTTGCTGTCGGGGCCACGGTCGCCACTTTTCATGATGTACTTGCCGTTTTGGCCGTATTCTTTTTCCTTGGGAAGGAGATCAATCTTATCCTCGTAACCGCTCTTCTGACGATCGCAGGATATTCCCTTACGGACACGGTGGTTGTATTTGACAGGATACGTGAGAACTTCCGCGCCAATTTCAAGGAGCCGGCGCAGGTTGTTATGAATAGGAGTATCAATGAAGTCCTTTCGAGGACCATTGTGACTTCCTTTACGGTGCTTCTCAGTTCCCTCTCGCTTTTCTTTTTCGGTGGAGAGGTGATCCATGATTTTGCGCTTGCCATGATCCTCGGCGTCATTGTCGGGACGTACTCATCTATCTTTGTCGCGAGCCCCATTGTGCTTATCTGGAGAAGGAAAAGACCGTTTGCCAGATAATGAAAGCGTCATTCGCTATGCGTAACGAAGATGAGTCGGGAGAAAGGGACTCGTCAGTCGGTATGGATTGCTCATTGCGAAGTGCATGAACAAGCGGTGGCTCGTAAACAGGACTAACCCTGAGTATGTCAATTATCTCACAAAGGCCGCATCGATATCCCCTGTCCTCGCCCAGATTTTAATCAACAGGGGCATAAAGACTGCGGGTGCTGTCAATTCCTTTCTGAATCCGGCGCTTACCGGACTCTCGGACCCATTCGAACTTCCTGATATGAAGGTCGCTGTGGAAAGAATAAAGAATGCTCTATCCCGGAGAGAACGTGTCCTTGTCCACGGGGACTATGATACGGACGGCCTGACATCCACAGCGATCATGGTGCACGCCCTGAAAACCATGGGCATGGATGTCCATTATTTCATCCCAAGCAGGCTGACGCACGGATATGGGTTCAATCCCCCTGCTGTTGATATGGCCGAGGCGCTCGGAGTAAAGCTTATCATCACGGTAGACTGCGGGATAACCTCTCTGGATGCAGTTGCCTATGCAAAGGAAAAAGGGATCGCAGTCATTATTACAGACCATCATGAGCCCATAAGACAGTCGGCAGTCGGCACCCAACAGTCAGACCCCAGAAGCCAGGAGTTGTTATTGCCGGATGCTGTTGCTCTTGTAAACCCGAAACTGGGAGCTGCCAACTGCCGCACGGCGACTCTTTCAGGGGCCGGAGTGGCCTTTAAAGTAGCACAGGCATTTGCCCTCGATCATGACTTGCCATTCATTGTTGACGACTCCCTCTCTTTACTCGACCTCGCTGCCCTTGGGACTATTGCTGATGTGGTTCCCCTCATCAACGAAAACAGGATAATCCTTAAGCAAGGGTTAGGGTATATCCGGAACGCGAACAGGCCTGGTATAAAGTCATTACTACAGGTATCCGGGCTCGGCGAACGAGATCTGAGGGCTGCACTTTTGTCCTTCACCATGGTACCGAGGATCAACGCTGTGGGGAGGATCGGTGATGCCGTCGATGTGATACGTCTTTTTCTTTCTGATTCCGCGGAAGAAACATCGTGTATCGCTGACGGACTCGACCGGATGAATACTGAAAGGCAGCGGATAGAAGAGGCGGTTTACCGAGAGGCGCTTTCCCAAGTGAACGCGAAAGGATATGACGCTGCCATTGTTCTTCACGGCAAGGGATGGCACACGGGTGTCGTCGGTATTGTGGCGTCAAGGATCGCAGAGGAATTTTATAGGCCCGCTTTTGTGTTTACCGTTACAGATGATGTCGCCAAAGGTTCGGTCAGAAGCGTGCCGGGCTTTGACCTCTGTAAAGGGCTCTCAGAATGCAGAGATATTCTCATTGAATTCGGCGGACATAAACAGGCGGCAGGCGTTAGGCTCTATGTCTCGAACCTCCCCGCGTTTGAAGAGAGGATAAACGGAATTGTGAGGGATTCCCTTGAAAAGGAAGACTTCATTCCAACCGTAGCGATAGACGCAGAAGTTACCCTTTCAGAGGTCAACGCCGGTCTCATACGGGAACTGTCTTCGCTCGAACCCTTCGGTTACGGCAATCCCGAGCCGCTCCTCGGTGCGCGGAGACTCGATATCCTTAATCCGAGGATCGTCGGTAACAATCACATCAAAATGAAATTGAAACAGAAGTCTTCATCTCTTGATGCTATCGGTTTTGCCATGGGCAGCCTCTTCGAAAGCCTCTCCAGTACCTCTGTGGATGTTGTGTTTACGCCAACTATCAATGAATGGAACGGATCGAGATATCTCCAGATGAACCTCAAGGCATTTAGAGCCAGTGTGTGACCACGATGTTTCCCATCTCAAAATGCTGCATGCAGCATTCGTAAATCCTTCACGAAGACCTTCCCCAACATATTATTCCTGAAAAATTATTCCGGGGTTATCCCTCAACCTTAATCAGTTGCTCCAGTGTAAAACATTTTTAGCCTATATTATTCATGAATGTTTTGCATTGCGTAAGTACACTTTTTAGCATTGCTATAGCCTATTGCAGAAATCAATAGTATTGAAATTACCTATGCGGACCCTTCACCAAAAGCCTCTTGGTCGATGTTCCTAGCGGCATTGTCAGCGCTACAATAATTTTGCTGCCCTCTCGGCGAGGGATGACCGCGCCGTTTTAGTGAGATTAAGGTAGCAGAAGGTCACTTCGTTAATAAACCTGCTGATCAGGTAAGCTAGACCATTGGAGTGTGAGTCAAGGAAGGGATGGTCCACTTGTTCAAGGTCTCCCGTGAAGACGATTTTTGTTCCTTCCCCGCACCGGGTGACGATCGTCTTTATATCGATCGGCCGTAATTGCTGGGCTTCATCGACGATAAAGTAGCGTTTTGGCAGAGAACGTCCCCGTATATAAGTGAGCGGCTCGATATGGACAGTATCCATGTCTATTAGGTACTGATAGCTTTTGTATTTATTAACCACCGTATGGTCTTTCACCAGGTCCCTCGGGGTCTTGACAATAAACTCGAGGTTGTCAAAGATAGGCTGCATCCAGGGATGGAGTTTTTCCTTAATATCTCCCGGCAAATAACCGATATCGACTCCGCCTAAGGCTACCGTAGGCCGTGCCACCAGAACCTGTTCATAGAGGGGAGACTTCTTGGCCGTCTGGTGGATTCCCGCTGCCAAAGCCAGAAGGGTCTTCCCGGTACCAGCAGCTCCCGTGAGGGCTACGATTTCCACTTCGGGGCTCGTGAGCGCATCGATCGCACATTCCTGCTCTATGTTTTTTGGGGAGATGTTTTCTAATGTTTTGCCACTCTTTATCTTGGACTGCTTGTTTTTGTCTTGGACCCGGAAAATCTCGGAGCCTGCTTGCAGGTACCTTACGGATCGTATGCCGTTGGGATAATCGCTGTCACTGAGGACCCTTCCATACTGCTTGAAGATTGAGGTCTTGTCATGTTCGTAATCCTGGGCGGGAATCCCGAAAGATTCTGCCTTTATCCTCACCGCGGTGTCCTTGGATACCACGGCGACAGGCAAAGCCTCGTTGACTGAGGCAAGGTTTTGAGCGACGGCTATGATTCTGTTGTCTGGTGACTCCTTTATCGCGAGCCTAAATCTTTCTTCTGTCTCGATGCGTAAGGCCCCTCCCTTTCCATTCGGTAGCGCAACCCCTTTTGCCAAGTTATGCTGCTCCCCCCTATCACCTCCTCTTAACGAGTCGATAAGCTTCAATGCATGACGGGCGGAATGCGGTATCTCTCCCTGTCCTTTTTTCAGTTTATCCAGTTCTTCAATAACACTGATGGGTATCACAATATCGTTATCCTCGAACTTAAAGATTGATTCGGGATCGTGGATGAGCACATTTGTATCAATGACAAAGATCTTTTTCATTCTTTCTCCTTTGCGACGTTTCTGATATGCCTTTCAGAGAGAACTGACAGGCGTTGAATCATCGGCCCAGACATACGAAAAAGGCGTAGATTTTAGGAAAGTCGCTGGGAATCCTCGGTCGTTGAATGGCGAGATGAGAAGCGACGGTCGTTGCTTTTTTCCTTGACATCACGTTCTCCCCTTTTTTGAAAGCACACCAGGAACCATGCTCTTTCATGACACAGGGAAGGGAAACTACCTCCAATAACATTATTGCCGGACTTTCACTATTCCGACGCTGTTTGCGCCGCTGCAAGCGATGTAGAGATCACCGCTTGGTGTACTCACCATGTGGCGAACAACTCCCCCGCCAGACGGTATGGGCCAGCTGGCAAAGGATCTCATTTTTGGATCGAACCGCACAATTGTGTTCGGCCTTGTGCCGGATTCGCTGTACCAGACCATGCCATCCGGTGTTGTTGCCATGCCGTATGGTTTAGACTCAGGGCCGCCCGGCGAGGCCCACTCTTCGACCTTGCGACTATGCGGATCCCACCTGCCTAAGTATCCGCGGGCAAAATCAGAATAGTAAATCACGTCGCCTGACGTAACGGCAAGGCGGCGTGGCCGAGCACCCTTCGTAACAACGTACTCAGTGATTTCCATGGTATCGGGATTGATGCTCGCGAGCTTATTGGTCCCGAACTCACAGAAGAAAGGGACCCCTTTTGAATTCAGCACAATCCCGTAAGGCCGTGAATGGGGTGTCGGTACATGTTTCAGCCGGATGGCGCCCGTTTGAGGATCGAGCCGGCCTAGGAAGTTGCCCTCCTGAACCGTGAACCAGAGCATGCCCTTCTGATCGAAGATGACCGTATGTGGATCACGGGCGGCAGGATCAGGCATCGGAAACGCGATCACCTCACCGGTTCGCGGATTCAACTCACCGATGTACCCCTTGTAATTGGCCGTGAACCAGATATTACCGTCTTTATCCGAGACCAGCCCGTGAGGACCTGAGTCGGGAGTCTTCAAAGGGTACTCTCTTATTTTCCCGGTCTTCGGGTCGAGCCGCCCGAGGGTATTGGACTGCATGCCCGTATACCATAACGATCCGTCAGGGGCGACTGCCGGGTCGTGCGGAAGTGAGCCCGGAGTAGGCACTTGCCACTCCTTGATAAGCACCGTACCTGCCGCCATAGTTAGGGATGAGACCATTACAGAGACCAGAACGATGACCGCGAACCCTCGATATCTCATCCGAATACCATCCGATAGCCTATGATCCTTAACACGGTATGCAATAACTTCCTCTCGCGTAGAGAGCGCTCCCTTTTTACTTAGGGTAGCACATAATTCGACTCACGGCAAAGAGAGCATTACCAAGAGCCCCATCTCTACAGGATATGAACTCTGCATCTTTTCAAACTGTCCATCAACGCGCTGAGGGGAAGGCCGATAACATTAAAATAATCCCCTTCGATCTTTTTGACGATGACAGATCCCAAGCCCTGAATTGCATAGCCCCCTGCTTTATCCAACGGCTCCCTTGATTTCACATATGCGTCGATTTCCTTTCTTGTCAGTCGTTTGAGGTAAACTTTTGTGACGACCGATTTTGATAGTCGTCTATTATCCCCTGTATCAAGAATGGTGAAGCCTGTGATCACCGAATGGATCTTTCCGTTCAGGAGGGAAAGCATTCTCCTGGCCATTTTTTCGGTATGAGGCTTGCCGAGTATTTTGCCCTTAAAAACGATAAAGGTATCGGCAGCAATAATTACCGCATTCGTATATTTGCCGGCCACAGCTTTCGCTTTTTCTAGGGATAAGAACTTCGCCAGCTTACGAGGATCGAGGGCGGAATTCATTTCTTCTTCATAACCGCTTGTATCAAGCGTAAACTTCAAGCCAGTTAATGCCAGCAACTCTTTTCTTCTCGGAGATGCTGATGCGAGTATTATTCTTTTCATTGGTAACTACCTCTTCTGTGCATGTATATGGAATAGTATCATCATGCGGCGCACACGTATATGACGAACAATGTCTTGTCAACAGGCGAGTAAAATATTATGCATATTGCCCTGCAACAAATCCCGAAGACCAAGCCCAGTGCAGATTGTAGCCGCCGAGATGTCCCGTCACGTCCACAACCTCCCCGACAAAATACAATCCTGGAACCCGTTTTGTCTCCATCGTCTTTGATGATAACTCGCCAGTATCAACGCCGCCAACCGTAACTTCTGCTTTTTTGAAACCCTCGGTTCCCTCCGGTTTCAGCGTCCATGTGTGGAGCTTCTGCGCAATCGCTTTGAGCTCGCTTTCGTTGCACATATTGAGCGGACGAGACAGGTCGCATCCATCGCTCCATGTGCGACTCAGCCGCTTGGGAAGATAGCGCGATAGGAAATTACTCAGCTTGACTTTACTCGTTCGATTTTCCATGAACAGTCTAAAGGCATCCTTGCCGGGGAGAAGGTCAATCCGTATCTGGTCACCCTTGTTCCAGTACAAGGACGCCTGAAGGATCGCCGGTCCGCTTAGTCCTCGATGCGTGAAAAGAACCTTGTCCCGAAATAAATGCCCGTTGCAGGAAACTTCAGCATCAAATGAAACGCCACTCAGCTCCCTCATCCTGTTGCAGTCATGCTGTTTTAACACCAACGGCACAAGAGCCGGCCTTGGCGGCATAATCTTCAGATCGAAATGCTTTGCGATGCGAAAACCGAGATCCGTAGCACCTAGGTCGGGATAGGACAGTCCGCCGGTTGCGATAATAAGGGACGCTGACTCGATATCGCCGGATTTCATTGCTACCGAGAAATTATCTACCTTCGAGATGCCCATAATTTGGCACCCCAAGCGTATTTCAACGCCAACCTTATGGCACTCCTTATGGAGCATCGTGACGATCTCACCGGAACTCTCGCAGCAAAAGAGCTGTCCCTTTTCCTTTTCGTAATAGGCGATTCTGTGCCGTTCGACCATGCTGGTAAAATCATTCGGTGTGAAACGGGCGAGAGCGGATTTGCAGAAATGGGGATTGCCGGAGAGGTAATTGTGGGAATCCAGATGCAAGTTCGTGAAATTACAACGTCCTCCCCCTGAAGCCCTCACCTTTTTCGCCAACCGGTTTGCGTGATCAAGCACCGTCACCGAACGTTTCCGTTTCCCGGCCTCTATTGCGCACATGAGGCCGGCAGCCCCAGCCCCTATGATAAGGACATCTCTCTTGATAGTTGCGGGCATCAATTCCTCGAATCAAACTCCCGGTGTAGCACACTTCATTTACTGGGTCGGTGCCAGAAAGCCCTCGTGATCATCCGTGAGATGAATGGCATGCCGTTAAGCTGTTGTGCTCTGCTGTTCCATTTACTCCTTGACAGTTTCCGACGACACCTTGCCGGCGGTGGAGACAAAGTTCCTGGTCCACATCGAGGGCATTCTGCGGAGATGGGGATACATTTGGCGGAGGCGACGGGACGTGTCCCCTTTCAGACGGCGCATACTCTGGTGCGCCGCGAGGTTCGGCGCAGTGTTCACAAACAGATCGACATGATGCGGCATGATCTTGAGGGCGAGGATATCAAGATTGATCTCCTGTGCCTTTTCCTTAAGCGGTCCTTTCAGGGATTGCTCGACCTTTCCCCTGAAGGACCTTCCGCCTTCGCCTCGGTATCCAGACGAAGCGATAATGCAGGAGAAACACAGAGGCGTGAGCTCGTTTGAGTTCTTGAATCATAAACAACTCTATGGTACCATAAACCGATGCGAAGGCAAACGTTGTAAGGCTTATTCCGGACCAGGCGGTTGTCTCTCTCCTTCCGGTATCGGGGATCGCGTCTCTGCTTTATGGTACGTAGCCAACTATATCTGCCGGCAGGCCTTTCTCAAAGGCGAAAGCATCCCGAGATACCGGGGCGAGTGCAAAACCTGACTGCTTTATGATAAGACAATGCAAGATGGTGCGCCCGCTGCCAGGGCAGTGAGACATGCCGCCGGAGACATTGGCGCCAGAAAAGCCATAGCTGGTTCCATGGTGGGCAAGCCTTTGAACATTATCTCCAGCTCCCGGGCAGCCTAGTAAGGATTATCAGTATTGGACCAGAGGCATAGCCAAAGAGAAGTCCGTCTGTCAGCGCAGGGATACAGTGCCTCCATGAATATGCTTGCTCAAAAGACTCGGGGATCAATTGTCCGGGCCGGGGAGGAGTCCTCCCTTGCTCGGATTGTAATGCGGTGGCATCTCCATCGGTGGCAATCTCATGCTGAATCCGCACGGATTCATTCGTGGGAGAAGTCAACGTGACCGGCAACGGAAAGATCCACTGACTATGCAAAAGAAGAATTGCTGGCGATGGACTTTGACAATATCGTTCAGCCCGGTTTCGGGGAAGGAACGAAGGAGGTGGAACAATGGGCGGAAGCGAGATAGGTTCTCAGACAGAGCAGCCATCTATCGTATTAAGGGCTGCATCTTTCGCTGATATGCCTTTCCTGAGAGAGCATATTGAAAAATTCCTCCTCGATGATGAAGATCTTGACTATCGGCAGTTCATTGTTGCCGCAGAAGGTGATGAGATCGTCGGCTTTGGAAGAATAAGACCGCATAAAAAGGTCTATGAGTTAGGTGGTGTCGGAGTCATCGAGAGTAGAAGGGATCAAGGCATCGGGAGAATGATTGTTGAGCATCTCATAAGTATTTTTCCGACCGATGATGTGTACATCACGACTGACATACCAGAGTATTTCGAAAAGCTCGGCTTCAGGAAGATAGAGCCAACGCCGCGGGAACTGACTGAAAAGATTGAGAGAATCTGTAAAACAAGATGCCGTAAGGAAGCCGTCGCTATGCTTTACAAGAGGGAGAGAAAAACTGACCGTATCATCCCGATTCCGGAATGATATAATTAAGAACGAGATTGAAAAGCAAGGGGAAGGAGGGAGACAATGCCTACGTGGATTATCGATCCTGATCACTCAGTAGCAACGTTTGCTGTCCGGCATATGATGATCGCGAATGTTCACGGGCAGTTCAACAAGGTGAGCGGCTCAATTCAATGCGATCCGCCTGATATGGCTCAGTTGTCCGTAGAAGCCGAAATAGATGCTGCGAGCATTTATACCGGGATTCAAAAACGTGACGATCACCTCCGTAGTCCTGATTTCTTTGACGTGGCCACCTATCCGAAGATTATCTTCAAGAGCACCAAAGTTGAAGCCATCAGCGGTAATCGCGTCAGAGTCACCGGTAATTTGACTATGCGCGGGATTGCACGACCGGTAACCCTGGACGCAGATTTTTTCGGCCCGGTGAAAGACCCCTTTGACGAGGGTGGCGTGAGCATCGGCTTTACCGCTTCGGCAAGGGTCGATCGCAGGGAGTACGGTATGATGTGGAACGCCGGTACTGAAGATGTCATCGTGGTAGGCTGGGACGTCCAGATTACCCTGGCGGCGGAGGCTGATCGTACCGCAGATTGAATCGGTGAACTTTGCCTCACTGACAACCAAGGCTTCCCGTCTATGGCCGCCAGAAAAGTCGACCCATGATATAATAGAGCAGCTGTAATTTAGCATATGTCCCGAAATTATGCGTTCCAAATTCAGTGGTAAGAAAAAACATTTAGAATCAGCACGTTCGCCGGAGTGGATTTACGGCATTAATCCTGTTTTTGAGGCTCTCCGAGCAAAAAGGGACATAAAAGCCGTCTATATTTCGCCCGGCAGACATGAGAAGATGCCTCAGATCATGAGAGAAGCGGAGATAAGGGGCATCCCCGTGGAGAATTCCGATTCTGATTTTTTCGACAGTACGTTTCCGAAGGGGCATCAAGGTGTCGCTGCGAGGGTCTTGCAAAAAAGCTATATGAGCCTGGATGATCTTCTCAAGATACCCTCAGGGAAAAATGAAACACCGCTATTTGTGATCCTTGACTGCATAGAGGACCCGAGGAATTTTGGTGCGATACTGCGCTCTGTTGATGCGTCAGGAGCCCATGGTGTCGTTATCCAGGCATATCGGTCGGCGAGTCTCGGGCCGGAGGTATCCAAGGCTTCTGCTGGAGCGGTGGAACATGTTCCTGTTGCGATGGTTACCAATATCAAGCATGCATTGCGCAGGATGAAGGATGAGGGGATCACCGTTCTCGGAGCTGAAGCTGATGCCAAGACCTCCCTCTGGGAGATGGATCTTACGGTACCCCTCTGCATCGTGATCGGATCGGAGGGAAGAGGAGTGAGGAAAACGGTCATGGAGCATTGTGATGGCGTTGCAAACCTGCCCATGAGGGGGAAGATTAATTCGCTCAATGTTTCTGTTGCTGCTGGCATTATTCTTTTTGAGGCATTGAGGCAGAGATTCATTAAGAAGGAACTAGTGTGAATGTGAACGAGAATAGTTTAGATAATAAAAGTTTTTCTTGAAAATTTAGGTTTGACCAATATATAATGAATGTCTTAGATTAATCTCTTTACTAAAAAGAAGGAGAGGTGGACTGTTGTCTTTTAAAGCCACCGTAGCTCAGCTGGCAGAGCAGCTGATTTGTAATCAGCGGGTCGGGGGTTCGATTCCCTTCGGTGGCTCTCCACGAGTCACAGACTACGGAGAGGTTCCCGAGTGGCCAAAGGGAGCAGACTGTAAATCTGCCGGCGCCGCCTTCGGAGGTTCGAATCCTCCCCTCTCCACCAGAGCGGGAGTAGCTCAGTGGTAGAGCGTCAGCCTTCCAAGCTGAGGGTCGCGGGTTCGAATCCCGTTTCCCGCTCCATGAAAGACCGTAGGCGAGGAATTGAGCGGATCTGAAGCTTTTGAATGGCACCATGCTTCATTGCACAATATCTGTCGTTAGCGCCCATGTAGCTCAGTCGGCAGAGCACATCCTTGGTAAGGATGAGGTCACCGGTTCGATTCCGGTCATGGGCTCCATACGTGTGATGCGGTACGGGCCAATGCGCAAGGAACATCAGTTTTCTTAAGCTTATCACGCGTCACTCATTACAGAGGATGGATCGTTGAAGAAGGAGGAGAGATGGCGAAGGCGAAATTTGAGAGGGTGAAGCCTCACGTAAACGTAGGGACGATTGGGCATGTAGACCATGGGAAGACGACGTTGACGGCGGCGATAACGAAGGTATTGGCGATGAA